>VGTG01000007.1 GCA_016874795.1 Deltaproteobacteria bacterium
ATCAATGCGGATCGGCGCGGAGGGGGGCTGGGAGGCGCGGGAACTTCAGGCTAGCTCACGATCTCGATCGCTCGCTGCGTCGCGCGGTCGCTCGAAGAGGGAGTGGCTCACCCACCACTCCTGCCCGCCGGCGTGTCCGAACAGCTCCGCGCACGCCATGAAGAAGATGCGCCAGCGCTGCAGCCAGAGCGTCGCCTGGTCCGCGCCGTACGCTAGGGCAAGGAGCGGCAGCACCTGCTCGCGGCAGCGGTCGAGGTTCTCGAGCCAGGCCTCGGCGGTGCGCGCGTAATGACGCCCGTCCCAGCGCCATCGCGAGACGAGCCGCAGACGGTCCTGGAAGCGCGACGGCAGGTCGTCGCTCGGCATGATGCCGCCCGAGAAGAAATGCCGGCTCATCCAGTCCGCCGGACCTTCGTCGAGGAAGGCGTACGGCACGGCACGGTGACAGAACACGTGCAGGAAGAACTTTCCGCCCGGCCGGAGCCATCCGTGCACGCGCGCGAAGAGCGCCCGCCAGTTCCGCATGTGCTCGAACATCTCGACCGAGACCACTCGATCGAATCGGTCGGCGATGGCGAACGAGTTCATGTCGGCCGTGATCACGCGAACGTTGTCGAGGCCGCGAGCGCGCGCCTCGCGCTCGATCCAGGCGCGCTGCGACGCCGAGTTCGATACGCCCGTAATGCGGCTCGTCGGATGATGCTCCGCCATCCACAGCGTGAGCGAGCCCCAGCCGCAGCCGAGCTCGAGGATCTCCTGTCCGCCGGCGACGTCGGCACGCGCGCACGTCTCGGCAAGCGCCGCGTCCTCGGCCGCGGCGAGGGTTTCGACGCCCGCCGGCCACCAGCACGAGCTGTACTTGCGTCGCGGCCCGAGGACGAGGGCGAAGAGCTCGGCCGGGACCTCGTAGTGCTGCTCGTTCGCGAGGTGCGGGACCGGAGCGATGTCGCCGTCGTCCATCTCGCGCACGAAGCGCTCGACGCGCTCCGCAGCGGTCTCGCAGTCGCCCAGCGAGAGATCCGCGCGACGCCGCCCGTTGAGCCGTCGGATGCCCCGCCGGATCACGGCATCCGGAACGTAGCCCTGCTCGACCCAGCCGAGCGCCAGGTCCGCGACGCGAACGGCCTGCGTTGTCGGGGCGCGCTCGAGAGAAGGCACCACCGCTCGAGCCTCCACGAGCTTCGGTGTCGCGCTTCCGTCGAGCTCGCGGCTGCCCGACGGCAACATCGTCGTTCCCATGTCGTCGCCTACTCGGGCAGCAGGACCGCGTCGATGATGTGGATGACGCCGTTCGACGCGAGTACGTCGGCCTGCACGACCTCTGCGTCTTGCGCCGTCACGGTGCGGTCCGAGATCGCGATCTCCAACGGTTGCCCGTTCAGCGTGACCGCAGTCCCGGCGGCGACCGCGTCCGCGGCGAGGAGCCGGGATGGGATGACGTGGAACGTGAGGATGGCGACGAGCGTTTCCCGGTTCTCCGGACGGAGCAGATCCTCGAGGGTGCCGGGGGGAAGGGCCGCAAAGCCCTCGTCGGCGGGCGCGAACACCGTGAACGGCCCCTCCGAGCGCAGCGTCTCGGTCAGGTCGGCCGCGTCGAGCGCGGTGAGCAGGGTTCCGAACGAGCCCGCTTCGGTCGCTACGTCGACGATGTCTCGTGCCGGAGCCGGGTCGGTCGCTGGGTCGTCGTCTCCGCAACCGGCCGCACCGAGCGCGAGCAGTGCGGTCAAGGCAAGGGTCGAAGCCCGAGGCTTCGCAATGATCTCCAAGAACACCTCCAAAGTCCTCCCTTCTACTTCCAGGATGCCGGAAGGACGCGGCACGTCAAGATCCTAAGCATTCAAAACGTTCATTTAGGAGCCAAGCGCATGCCAGATTTGCATGTAAACGAGCGCATGATAACGTTCAAAGCCGATCAACTAGCCTCGCGCGGAGAAAGGACCATGCGCTACGACGAGACGTTCACGACGCCCGAACAGGCGCTCGCCTTCGCCGGCGACCTCCGGAACCTGACGCGCTGGGATCCGTCGATCGAGGCGGTCGAGAAGCGGATCGAGGGCGAGATCGGCCTCGGCGCTCGGTTCATGGTGCGTTTGCGCTTCCTCGGTCGCCCGAACGAGATCGAGTACGAGCGGTCGGAGCGGAGCGGGCGCGCCTCGATCCAACCCGTTTCGACGTCGTTGCGTGCTTGACCGCGACCGCCAGGTCGGCTCAATCCTGCGAATGCCTCGACCCGTTCCGCTCCTTTCCCCGCGCGACCTGGGACGCGCGGTGGGTGTCAGCGAGTCCTCGGTCAAGCGCTGGGTCGACGACGGTCGCCTCCCCGCGGAGCGCACTGCCGGCGGCCACCGCCGCATCCGGCTGGCGCACGCGGTTCGCTTCGTGCGGGAGTCGGGCATGGAGGTCGTCCGGCCGGATCTTCTCCGTCCGCGGCCCGAGGGCACCCGGCGCCGGGGGGCGGGCCCAACTCCTTCGTCTTTGACCGAGGCGCTCCGCGAGCTCGACGGCGCCGCAGCGCGAGGCATGCTCGTCGGCTCGTTCCTGCAAGGCGCTTCGGTCGCGACCCTTTGCGACGGCCCGATCCGCACTGCGCTGCACGAGCTCGGACCCCTCTGGAAGGAGAGCCCCACGGGGATCGCCCTCGAGCATCATGCGGTCGACGCCTGTATCCAGGCGCTGATGGAGATCCGCGCGATGATCTCCGTAGCCGAGCGCTCCCGCTCCGCGGTGGGCGGCGCCGTCGAGCACGATCCCTACATCTTGCCGTCCCTGATGGTGGCCGTGGTGCTCGCCGAGGCCGGCTTTCGAACGCGCAACCTCGGACCGAACGTACCCGCGAGCGCACTCCGAGCGGCGACCGAGGCGAAGGCGCCCGATCTGGTATGGCGTTCGACGAGCATCGAGATGGATCCCACGGCGTTGAGAGCCGACATCGATGAGATCCGGAAGGGCCGCTCTCTGGAGATCGTGGTCGGCGGTCGAGGTCTCGGCCGCGGAGCCTCGGGCACGACCTCCGGAGTGCACCACTGCGAGTCGATGGCCGAGCTCGCCGGGTTCGCGCGCGGCATGCAGCGCACCGCCGGACGGTCGGGACGGCGCTGAGCTGCGGAGATCGGCCGTCGGTCAGGCCGCTTCGGCGACCCGCCCCGCCGGATGCTCGGCCGGCAGCCGCGTGTGGACGAGACGTCGGATCCACTCCGGATCGACGCCGAGCCGGTGGCAGATCGGAATGAAGGAGAGGAAGTAGGATTCATCGTCTCCGTCGATCCAGCGCAACGCCATCCTCGCTTCCGCGCGCATTGCCTCGCTGCCCGAATCGAGATGGCGGATCGCGCACTGGATCGCGTCGAACAGGATCGCGCGGTTCAGACGGAGCTCGGGCGAATCCCGGACCGCCGGTTGGTTCAGCGGGACCTGGACCGGGTCGACGAAGGGAGCTGCGAGGGCTCTCTCGACGATCGCGGCGATCTCGTCCGGCGGCAGCCGCTTCACGCTCGGGTTCCAGGAGAGGATGTCCACCCTTCCGGCTTCTTTCATGGTCTGGGTGGACCTTCTGGCCTCGGATTCAATAACGTTCAAATCGTTCATTCGTGGACGATACGCGATCGAACGCTAAGCGTCAAGAGACTATAAATATTAGCTTTTGTCGGATCCAGATACGTCCAATCCGTTCAGGACACGAAGGGATCGCGGAACCTCTTCGGGCTCGCCCGGCCAACACCGGGCAGCGCCGTGAGCTCTTCCTCCGAGCTTCTGTCCATTTCGGCACGGGGTGTCAGGTGGCAATCGATGGGGATCTCGGCCGGGAAGCCGGCGAGGTCCCGCACGCGGGTGCAGAAGACCGCACGCAATCCCCACATCTTCGCTTGACGACGCTGGAGTGCTCGCTCGGCACCAGGCCGAGGTAGACATCGGCTCGCGGGTCGTCCGGAAGCGTCCATGGCCTCGACCGGTTACCGACCTCCACTTGCTCGGCTCGGCGTTCGTCCCGGCGCCCGGACCGCCATCGAGGGGGCCGCGAAGAAGGCACTTGGTTGCCCTTTGAAAACTGCGCGTCGAGGGCGTGTCAGTCGGCAATCGATGCCGGTCCGGGCCGCGAAGCGGGCGCGGCCCCGGAGCGCGGGTGCAGAAGGCGCGCGAGCGTCTCGTACCGATGCTCGAAGATGCGCTCGAGATCGCGCGCGACGAACGACCCCGCCGCGAGGTCGCCGAGCGCTCCGAGCGGGAGCCGGTAGCGCACGCGATCGCGCACGAGCGTCCCGCCGTCCACCTCCTCGAGCTCGTGCGTGTGGTGCCAGACCGCGTACGGGCCCGAGAGCTGCACGTCGACGAAACGATGCGGCGGCGCCCACTCTTCGATCCGCGAGCGCCAGCGCACCGGCATCCCGTGCAGGCGCAGGCGATAGTCGATCGTCGTGCCGAGCTCGATCTTCTCCGTCGACATACCGGTGATCGAGAAGTGGAGGAAGTCGGGCGTGATGCGCTCGAGGTTCTTCGCGTCCGCGAAGAAGGCGAACGCCTCCTCGATCGGGACCGGGACGACCTGCTCGTAGACGCTCTCGTGATCGGGGCTCGCGCAGATCGGGGCGAGCGCTTCCGCGAGTGTCGCGTAGCGATGCCGGAAGCCCGTTTCCTCGGCGACGCGCGGCCGCACGCGCTGGCTCGCGAGGAGCACCGAGGCCATCTCTCCAAAGGCGAGCTTCAGGCCGAACGCGGGGACGGGGAGGAGGGCGGGACGCCCGAGGCTCTGCGCGAGGACGCGCGTGAACTCGTGGTTCCGCACCGGCGCCGGCGCGACGGCGTTCATCGGACCGCGCACCCCCTCGCTCTCGACGGCATGGCGGAAGAGCGCGACGACGTCGTCGAGATGGATCCAGCTCATCCACTGCTTCCCCGAAGCGACGGGCCCGCCGAGGCCGAGCCGGAAGATCGGCAGGAGGCGGCCGAGCGCGCCTTCCTCGGGCGCCAGCACGACGCCGACGCGCACGGCAACGGCACGGACGCCGAGACCCGCCGCGGCGAGCGCCTCCCTCTCCCACGCCTTGCAGACGCCGGCGAGGAAGCCTTCGCCCGGCGAGTCGTCCTCCTCGAGGATCTCATCGCCGCGGTCGCCGTAGATGCCGATCGCGGAAGCGCAGACGAAGGCGCGCGGGCGGTCGGACACGGATCGCTTCGCGATCGCGTCGACGATCGCGCGCGTGCTCGCGACGCGGGACTGCTCGATCGCCGCCCTCCGCGCCGCGGTCCATCGTCCCGAGGCGACGTTCTCGCCGGCGAGGTGGACGACGACGTCGACGCCGTCGAGATCGGCGGGCTCGACGCGCTCGGCGTCCCAGCGCCGCGCTTCGCAGAGCGCCGGAAGACGACGGCGCGCGCTTTCGGGATTCCGCGTCCATGCGACGACGCCGTGTCCCGCTCCGAGAAGGCTCCGCGCGAGCGCGCGGCCGATCAGGCCAGTCGCTCCGGTGATCACGACGTTCATGCCGACTCCCGTACGTGCACCGAAGCGCCCGTGGCAAGGCCGCGACAGACGTTCCAGAGACGCTCGCGCTCGTCCGCCGACTCGTGCGTGAACGGAAGGAGGTGCGTCGTGCGCGGCGTTCGATCGAACCAGAAGAGACCGCTCTCGCGGCCGGGTGACGCCGCCGTCGCGAGCCAGACGACGGTGTCCGCGCCCTCCGCCGGAGTGCGGAGGCGATGCCGGAGTAGGCGCCAGAAGCGGGGCAGGGACGTGCGCACGGCCTCGGTGTCCGCCCAGCCCGGGTGCATCGAATGGAAGGAGATCTGCGCGCGGCTTCGCTCGGCGAGGAGCTCCGCGACGACGACTTGCATCCGCTTCGTCTGCGCGTACGCGACGACGCCGTCGTACGCGCGGCCGCTCCAGTCGAGATCTTCCATCGAGAGACGCTGCGTGTACATGCCTCCCGAGGACACGAAGATCACGCGCGCGCCGGCGCGGAGCCGCGGCTCGAAGAGGCGCGTCAGGAGGAAGGGCCCCGCGACATGCGTCGCGAACGTGAGCTCGAACCCATCGCGCGTGATGATTCGCTCCGCCGGCAGGACCCCGGCGTTGTGCACGAGTACGTCGACGTGCTCCTCGGCGAGGCTCGAAGCGAAGGCGCGGACGCTCTCGAGGTCGGAGAGGTCGACGAGGTCGACGAAGACGCGCGCGTTCCCCGTCGCGGCGACGATCGCGCCCTGCGCGCTCGCGCCGCGCTCGCGGTTCCGGCAGAGGAGATGGACGTGCGCACCACGCTGCGCGAGCTCGGCGGCCGTCGCGAGCCCGATGCCGGAGGAAGCGCCGGTGACGAGGCAGATCCGGCCGGAGAGGTCGACGTCCAGATCGCGCGGATCGAAGGACCGCGCGTGGCGGGCGAACCCGGAGCGGTCGAAGGAGTAGAGGATCGACGCGTCGAGGAGCGCGCCGCGAAGCTCGCTCAGCACGTGGTGCCTCCCCAGAGCGGCTTCGCGAACAGGAGCTGGACGTCGCCGATGTAGCGCTCCGCGAAACCGCCTTCGCAGTAGCTGAGGTAGTATTCCCACATCCGAACGAACTCCTCCGAGAACCCGAGTGCGCGAACGCGCGTGAGGTTCGCGAGGAAGCTCGAGCGCCACTCGCGGAGCGTCCGCGCGTAGTGCGGCGTGATGTCCTCGAGGTCGACGAGCCGCAGGTCCGAACTCCGCGTCGTCGAGTCGAGGAGGGCCGTGACCGACGGGATGCAGCTCCCCGGGAAGATGTACCGCTTGATGAAATCGGTCGAGCGGCGCGCCTGCTCGTAGCTCTGGTCCTCGATCGTGATCGCCTGGATCAGCGCGAGCCCGTGCGGCGCGAGACGGTCGGACACGGCGCGGAAGTAGGCGTCGAAGTAGCGATCGCCGACGGCCTCGATCATCTCGATCGAGACGAGCTTGTCGAAGGTCCCGTCGAGGTCACGGTAGTCCTTCCGCAGGAGGGTGATCCGATCGGCGAACCCGGCCTCCTGCACGCGTCGCGAAGCGAGATCGTGCTGCTCCTGCGAGATCGTCGTCGTGGTGACGCGGCAGCCGAATCGAGAGGCCGCGTGCAGCGCGAGCTCGCCCCAGCCGGTGCCGATCTCCAGCAGGTGATCTTCGGGGCGGAGCTCGAGCTTGCGGCACACGAGGTCGATCTTGGCGCGGCTCGCCTCCTCGAGCGTCGCTTCCGGAGATTCGAAGTACGCGCAGGAGTAGCTCATCGTCGGATCGAGGAAGAGCGCGAAGAAGTCGTTGCCGAGGTCGTAGTGGCCGTGGATGTTGCGGCGAGCGCCGCGCCGGGTGTTGCGGCGGAGCGCTTCCAGGACGCGGAGCTGCGGCGTGCGAAGAGGCGTCCGGAGCGGCTCGCTGCTCTCCCACACACGCCGGTTGCGCGTCAGCAGCCGGACGAGAGCCGTCAGGTCGTCCGCCGTCCACTCGCCGCGCATGTACGACTCCGCTGCGCCGAGGGTGCCGTGCAGCGCGAGCGAGCGATAGAAGCGCGGCGAGGCGACCGTGACCGTCGCGTCCGGGCCCGGCTCCGCGCCCGCGAAGTCGAGCTCTCCCGAGGCGTCGGCGATGCGGATCCGTCCGTACTGGAGGCTCGCGAGCCGAGAGGAGAGGAGCCGACGTGCGAATCGATCGACGAGCGAGAGCCGCGACCTCTGGGGTGTGACGGCGTCGCGCGCCCCGGCGGGCGTCGAGACGGAAAGAGCATTCGCATTCGTCGCGTTCATGGCATTCACGATCCCTTCGGTGTCCCGCCCGCTAGCGCGGGATGCGGGAAGAACGGCGCACGCTTCCACCAGAGTCGAAGAGCTTGCGCGTGGATGGCCGTGATCACACGGCCGGTCATCATCGGATGGCGAAGCAGCACCCGCGCGAGGCCCCGGCCGTCGATCGGGCGGCGATCGAGGCGCATCGTCGCGTCGAAGAAGCGCCGCCCGCTGGAGAGGCTCTCCATGTGCACGACCAGCCGCTCCGACGGCGCGACGAAGCGCCAATCGTAGTCGACGTCCATGCCGATGAAGGGCGAGACGTGGAACGTCTTCGGGAAGTGGAAGCGCAAACGCCGGCTCCCGTCGCGGCGCTCGGCAACCGCGGCGTCGAGCACGTAGCAATGACGCTCGCCCCAGGGCGTGTTCGTCACCTCCGCGACGATCGTCTCGAGCTCGCCGCCCGAACGATCGAAGCAATAGTAGAAGCTGACCGGATTGAAGCAGTAGCCGCAATAGCGAAGATGGGTCAGGAGCCGGATCGGTCCCTCGGGGCGCCGGCCCGTGTGCTCGCACACGAGGCTCCGGATCGTCTCCTGCAGAGGCTCTTCTTTCGGTCCGACGTGATCTTCCCGCCGGAAAGCGGCGACGGCGGGGCGGTCGACCGCCCAGAGCCAGCGTCCGGCGAACACGGACGGAAGCTCGTCGAGATCGAGGTAGAGAAGGAACACGCGGTAGCGGAACGCGTGCTCGATCGGCTCGGTCCGCCGATGGCGCACCCAGCCCTCGTAGAGGCAGCTCTCTCGTGCGCTCGGGTTCGTCTGTGGGATCGGAAGCACGGTCGCGCTCATCCCGCCGCGGCGAGGACGCGCGCGTCTCTCTCTGCGTCGCGCTCGCGCCGGGCGGCGAGCGCTTCGACCACGCGCAGCCCGCTCCACATGCCGTCCTCGTGGAAGCCGTATCGCCAGTAGGCGCCGCAGTAGTGCGTCCGGTTTCGTCCGCTGATCTCCGACCAGCGTGCCTGCGCCGCGGCGCCCTCGAGAGTGAAAACGGGATGGTGGTAGGTGATCCGCCGCAGGACACGCTCCGGCCGGATCGCGAAGGACGGGTTCAACGTCACGCAGAACTGCTCGGGAGCGTTCAGGCCCTGCAGGTGGTTCATCCAGTAGGTGACCGCGACCGGGCGCTTGGGATCGCCCGGGACGTGGTAGTTCCAGCTCGCCCAGGCGCGGGGGAGACGCGGCAGGATACTTTCGTCCGTGTGCAGGACCGCTTCGTTCTCCTGGTAGGGGATCGCGCCGAGCACCGAGCGCTCCGCTTCGCTCGGATCGGCGAGCAAGCGGAGCGCCTGGTCGCTGTGCGTCGCGATCACGACCTCGTCGAAGTGCCGCGGCGGTCCCTCGTGCGGCACGACGACGACGCCCGTCGCGAGCCGCGCGATCCGGCGCACGCCGGTCCGGAGGTGGATGCGGTCGCGGAACGGCTCGACGAGCCGCTCGACGTAGCGCTCCGAGCCTCCGAGGACCGTTCGCCAGACGGGCCGGTCGAAGAGCTGGAGGAAGCCGTGATTCTGGAAGAAGCGCACGAAGAAGCGGGCGGGCATCTCGCTCATCGCTGCCGGGGTCGCGGACCAGATCGCGGCGCCGAGCGGGACGAGAAAGCTCGCGATGAATTGCGGTGAGTAGTCGTTCTGCACGAGCCAGGTGCGGAGCGGAAGCTCGCCGTCGGCCTCTTCGAGGAGCCGGGGCGACTCGCGCTGGAAGCGGAGCGCGTCCGCCATCATGCGGAGGAACCAGGGGCGGAAGAGATTCCGCCGCTGCGCGAAGAGCGTGTTGACGGATCGTCCCGACCACTCGAGGCCGGTCCGCCGGCACGAGAGCGAGAAGCTCATGTCGGCCGCGCGCGAAGCGACGCCGAGCCCGTCGAGCATCGCGTCGAAGTGCGGGTAGGTCCGCCGGTTGAACACGATGAAGCCCGTGTCGACGGAGATCTCTCCGGCGGCGCTCGGGACCCGGTGGGTATGCGTGTGGCCGCCGATGCGATCGTCCGCTTCGAAGACCTCGACGTCGTGCTCCGCGGAGATCCCGCGGGCGGCGACGAGGCCCGAGATGCCCGTGCCGATCACGGCGATCTTCACGACGCGACCTCGAGCGCGCGAACCGGTACCGGCCGGAGGTCGCGAACGACGCCGATCCGCGCGAGGAGCCAGAGCGCGTAGTAGGTGAGGTCGATCTCCCACCACGCGAAGCCCTGTCGCGCCACGCCGGGGAAGCGGTGATGGTTGTTGTGCCAGCCCTCGCCGAAGGTGAGGAGAGCGAGCCAGAGCGAGTTTCGGCTGTCGTCGCCGGTCGCGAAGCGACGCCGCCCGCGGCCGTGCGCGAGCGAGTTGATCGTGAAGGTCGCGTGCAGCAGCGCGACCGTCGATACGGCGAATCCCCACACGAGGAGCTGCGCTCCGCTCGTCTCGAGGTGCGGCGCGCCTGCGGCGAGGATCTCTCCGGCAGCGTAGAGGATCGCCGCGAGGGCGGCGGGGACGGCGACGTCGAAGCGGTCGAGCCAGCGAAGCTCGGGAAAGGCGGCGAGATCCGGCACGCGATCGAGCCGCACCGCGAAGTTCTCGCGGGACGTGAGCCAGAAGACGTGGCTCCACCAGAAGCCCCGGCGTCCGGGCGAATGGGGATCTTCGTCGCGGTCCGCGTGGCGGTGGTGGTGTCGATGGTGCGACGCCCACCAGAGAGGACCGCGCTGTACGGCCGAGGCGCCGAGGATCGCCGCGACGAGCTGCGCGCCCCGCCCGAGCGAGAACGCACGGTGCGAGAAGTAGCGATGATAGAAGGCGGTGATCGCGAACATGCGGACGACGTAGAGCGCCGCCGCGACGCCGACCGCGGTCGGGCTCCAGCCGACCCACAGGACGCCGAGGCAGGCCGCATGTAGCGCGACGAAGGGGACGATCCGGACCCAGTCGACCCGGTTCCGATCGGCCGGCGAGGAGCTCTGGTCCTCGAGCGCCCACGAGTCGAACCAGCGCACGACCGGCGCCAGGCGGCCGACGTCGAGAGGCTTCGTCAAAAGCTCGGACATGCGGCAGCTGTAGGGTCTTTGTCCGCTTTTGTCAAGTTATGTCCTGGACAAAAGTTGACACACGGGGGAGGGTTCTCTACACGAGGAGACATGAGCGAGAGGAAATCCTCGGGTGCCTTCCCGGTCCGCACTGCGGCGCGCCTTTCCGGGCTGAGCCCGGACCTGATCCGCGCGTGGGAGCGGCGTTACAAGGTGGTCTCACCGAGTCGCGGCCCGCGCGGCGCCCGCCTCTATTCCAGCGCGGACATCGAGCACCTGAACCTCCTCGGCGAGGCGGTCGGCGCGGGACGGAGCATCGGGGACGTCGCCGGTCTCGGCCGGGAAGCGCTTCGCAGCCTCGTCGAGCGCGATCGCGAGTCTCGCGGGCTTCCCGCCCTGGTTGCGGTTTCGCCGCCGGCGAACGCCACCGAATCGGCCGGCGCGATCGCCGCGAGGGTCCTCGCTGCGGCGCACGCGCTCGCGGCGGTCGACGTGGAGCGCGAGCTCAGCGACGGTCTCGCCGCACTCGGCCGCGCGCGGTTCGCGCGCGAGCTCGTTCCTCCGCTTCTCCGCGAGGTCGGCGATCGGTGGGCGAAGGGAGAGCTGTCGATCGCCGGCGAGCACCTCGTCTCGAATGCGCTCCGGAGCCTGCTCGCCGGACTCGTACGCAGCCGACGAAACGGTACGGGCCCCTCCGTTCTGCTCGCGACGCCGCCTGGCGAGCGGCACGAGTTCGGTCTCTTCCTCGGCGCGTTCGCCGTGCTCGAGGCGGGCGGCAGCCCGGTCTACCTCGGATGCGAGGTCCCCGCCCGGGAGGTCGGCGTCGCCGCCGTCTCGGCGAACGTCCGCGCGGTCGGACTGAGCTGCGTCGCGCAGGCAAATCGCACGCGCGCACGCGCCGAGATCCGCGACCTCGAGGGATTGCTCCCGTCGAACGTGCTGTTCTGGGTCGGCGGTCGGGAGGCGGAGGCGGTGTGCTCCCCCGGCTCTCGGGCGACGGTCCTGTACGATCTCGCCGCTCTCGAGGAGCGCGTGCGTCGATGGGCACGCGAAACCGGAGAGCTCGAAGGCACGCTCGAGCGAGAGCTGCTCGCGGAGCGGGAAGGACGATGACGTCCGCCCGCGAGCACGTGTCCTGGGGCGTCCGTGTCGCCTACGCCGCGCCCGCCTTCGCGATGGCGGTGGTCGGCATTCCGATCTACGTCTACTTGCCGAAGCTCTACACCGACGTCGTCGGCGTCGAGATGGCGACGGTGGGAGCACTGCTCCTCGGCGCGCGTGTCCTCGACGCCGTGAGCGACCCGTTCGTCGGCGTGCTCTCCGACCGCACGCGCTCGGCGCTCGGCAGGCGCCGGCCCTGGATCGTCGGCGGAGCGCTCCCGCTCGCCGTCGCGATCGTCTGTCTCTTCCATCCGCCCGAAACGGGACAGGGCGGGGCGGCGTGGCTCGGCTTCTGGGTGTTCTCGGTCTTCGCCTTCTGGGCGTGCGTGACCGTGCCCTACGAATCGCTCGGTCCCGAGATCACGTTCGACTACGACGCGCGCACGAGCCTCCTCGCGGTGCGCGACGGTGCGCTGATCCTCGGGACGCTCGCCGCCGCAATTTCGCCCCTCGTGGTGGAGGCTCTCCTGGACCTGCCGGCGACTCCCGCGGGCGAGCGCTCGAAGCTCTTCTGGGTGGCTGCGGCGTGGGGGCCGCTCGTCGTCGCGGCGTGCCTCTGGTGCGCGTACGTCGTCCGCGAGCCGAGCGCGGCGCCGCCCGCGAGCGCTCCGCGCACGCGCGTCGGGATCGGCGACGCGCTCGCCGCGGTGCGCAGCAATCGGCCGTTCGCGATTCTGCTCGCGTCCTACACGGTGAGCGCGCTCGGCAGCAATCTGCCCGCGACGCTGATCCTCTACTACGTCGAGTACGTGCTCGAGGCGCCCTGGGCCGAGGGCTTTCTCGTCCTCTACTTCGTCACCGGTGTGGCCTTCCTGCCGGCCTGGGTCTGGCTCGCGCGGCGGATCGGCAAGAAGGCGGCGTGGCTCGCCTCGATGAGCGTCAACAGCGGCGCGTTCCTCGGCGTCTTCTTCCTCGGCCCGGGGGACGCCGTCGGCTACGGCGTGCTCGTCGCCCTGTCGGGGACGGGCTTCGGGGCGACGCTCGCGATCGCCTCGTCGATGCAGGCGGACGTGATCGACTACGACGAGCTGCTCTCCGGACGGCGGCGCGAGGGTCTGTACGTCGGCATCTGGTCGGTCGCGCGCAAGCTCTCGGCGGCGCTCGGCGTCGGGCTCGCGCTGCCGCTGATCGGCGCCGCCGGCTACGTCCCGAACGCCGTGCAGGGGCCCGACGTGCAGCTCATGCTGCGCGTCCTGTACGCGCTCGTGCCGAGCCTCTGCAACGCCGCCGCGATCGCGATCGCGCTCGCCTACCCGATCTCGCGCGAGCGACATCGCGAGATCCTGCTCTCGCTCGGACGCGCGGCGGAGGTGCGCGCCGCATGAGTGCCGAGCCCGTGATCCTTCTCACCGGTGCGACCGGCTACGTCGGTGGCCGGTTGCTGCGCGCCCTCGAGGCGAGCGGGCGGCGCGTTCGCTGCATGGCGCGGCGTCCCGAGAACCTGCGCGCCTGGGTCGGTCCCGGCACCGAGATCGTCCGCGGCGACTGCCTCGAGTGCGCTTCGCTCGACGGCGCGCTCGCCGGAGTAGAGTCCGCCTACTACCTCGTGCACTCGATGGGCGCCGGCGCGGACTTCGAGGAGCGCGACCGTCGCTGCGCGCGCCACTTCGGCGAGGCCGCGCGTGCGGCCGGCGTCAAGCGGATCTTCTACCTCGGCGGCCTCGGCGACGGCGGCGCGGAGCTCTCGGCGCACCTGCGGAGCCGCCAGGAGACCGGCGAGGTGCTGCGCGCCGCCTCGGGCCTGCCCGTGATCGAGCTTCGTGCCTCGATCGTGCTCGGTACCGGGAGTCTCTCGTTCGAGCTCATCCGCTCGCTCGTCGAGCGTCTTCCCGTGATGCTCTGCCCGCGCTGGGTCGAGACCGAAGCGCAGCCGATCGCGATCGACGATCTCGTCGCGTACCTTCTCGCGGCGCTCGATCTGCCGGCCGAGAGCCGGATCCTCGAGGTCGGCGGTGCGGACCGCGTCTCGTACGGTGACATCATGCGGGAGTACGCGCGCCAGCGCGGCCTCCGCCGTGTCATGATCCCCGTGCCGGTGCTGACACCGAGACTCTCGAGCCTCTGGCTCGGCCTCACGACGCCGCTCTACGCGCGAGTCGGACGGAAGCTCATCGAGGGCGTCCGCAACCCGACCGTCGTTCGCGACGGCGCGGCGCGGCGCGCGTTCCCGTCGATCCGGCCGATCGGTCTCCGCGAGGCGATCGCGCGTGCGATGGCGAACGAGGACCGCACCCTGGCGCGATGGTCGGCGGCGCTCTCGTCGTCGGGAATCGACTCGAAAGTCTCCGGAGGCCGGCACTTCGGGCCACGCTTGATCGATTCGCGCGCTCTGCGCGTTGCGGCCACGCCGGAGCAGGCCTTCGCCCCGATTCGGGAGATCGGCGGCGAGCGCGGCTGGTACTACGCCGATTTTCTCTGGCGCTTGCGCGGCTTCCTCGACTTGCTCGCGGGAGGCGTCGGCATGCGCCGCGGCCGGCGCGACCCGGAGTCGCTCGTCGTCGGCGACGCGCTCGACTTCTGGCGCGTCGAGGCCTACGAGCCCGACCGCCGCCTGCGTCTCGCCGCCGAGATGCGGCTCCCCGGACGCGCCTGGCTCGAGTTCGAGGTGCGACGGAGTGGCGGCGAGACGGTGATCTGCCAGACGGCGGAGTTCGATCCGGTCGGCGTCGCCGGGAGGCTCTACTGGTACGGAATCTACCCGCTGCACGCGCTGGTGTTCCGCGGCATGCTCCGTGGCATCGCCGCGCGCGCCGCTGCGCACCCGAGCGCAGCGGCGTCCGCTCCCGGACGTCGATGACCATCGCGCTGCACTGGTTCCGGCGCGACCTGCGGCTCGCCGACAACACGGCGCTCACCGAGGCGCAGCGGCGGGCGGACGAGGTCGTGCCGGTTTTCGTGCTCGACTCGCACCTGCTTCGCCGCGAGGACATGGGAGCGTCGCGCGTCTCGTTCCTCCTCGAATCCTTGACCCTCCTCGGCCGGGACCTGGAGGAGCGCGGCTCGTTGCTCCTCCTGCTCGAGGGCGATCCGGCCGCGCGGCTCGCGGAGCTCGTGCGCGCGACGGGAGCGAAGCTCGTCACTGCGAATCGCGACCACAGTCCCTACGCCCGCCGCCGCGACGCCGCCGTGCGTCGCGCGATCGAGCGCGAGGGCGCCACATGGCTCGACTTCAAGGACCAGCTCCTCGTCGAGCCCGACGAGTGCCGCAAGGACGACGGCGCCCCGTACACCGTCTTCACGCCGTTCGCGCGCCGCTGGCGGTTGATCGAGAAGGAGCTCCCGCAGCGTGCGCCGCGGCTGCGCTCGCTCTCGCCCGATCTGCGAGAGCGTCTCGTCTCGCAGCCGATCCCATCTCTGGGCGAGCTCGGCTTCGGCCTCGAAGCGGACATCGAGCCCGGCGGCGAGCGACAGGCGAAGAAGCGCCTCGCGACGTTCGTCGAGGAGCGACTCCTCGCGTACGCGGGCGATCGCAACGCGCCGGCTCTCGACGGCACGTCGCACCTCTCGGCGCATCTCAAGTTCGGGACGATCTCGCCTCGACGCGTCTACGGCGACGTGCGCGGGGCGATCGGCGACGAGCTCGCGAACCTCGATCCGGCGCGTCCGCCGGCTTCTCTGGGCGCCGCGGAGCGCGACCGCTTGCGTGAGGGCGGCACCTTCCTGAACGAGCTTTGCTGGCGCGAGTTCTACCAGGCGATCCTGTTCCACTTCCCACACGTCGTCAGCGGCCCGTTCCGCCGCGGCTTCGCGAAGCTGCGCTGGCCCGGGGACGACCCTTCGTTGATCGAGGCGTGGCGCGAGGGGCGGACAGGCTTCCCGATCGTCGACGCCGGCATGCGCCAGCTCGCGCAGACGGGCTGGATGCACAATCGCCTTCGGATGATCACGGCGACGTTCCTCACGAAGACGCTCCTCGTCGACTGGCGCGTAGGCGAGCGGATCTTCCTGCAGCGCTTGACCGACGGCGACGTCGCAGCGAACAACGGCGGCTGGCAGTGGTGCGCCTCGACGGGGACCGACGCCTCGCCGTACTTCCGGATTTTCAACCCGACCCTGCAGTCGAAGAAGTTCGATCCGAAGGGGGAATTTCTCCGGCGTTTCATTCCGGAGCTGCGCCGCATCGGCGACGAGCTCGTGCACGAGCCGTGGCGGAAGCCGCGCGTCCTCGAGGAGATCGGCTACCCGCCGCCGTGCGTCGACTACGCGGCGCAGCGCGAGCGCGCGCTGGCACTGCTCGCACCGTTCGCCCGCGGCAGCGCAATTTCCGAGTGACAGGCTCGTGTCGCCGCGATTTTCGAGGGACATGTCCGGACAACGGCGTTGGGGGCGTCGTCGACGGTGGAACGGCCGCGAGCCCAACCATCCTGCGGAAGAACGCGAGCGGCGATCGCAGCGAGAAGGGGAACCTCGGGAGCGGGATCGTCGTCCTCTCGGGCTCCGGGAACGGCGCACCGAATCCGATCGAGATCGAGCGAAACACGGTCATCGCGAACGGCGGCGCAGGCATTCTCGTCGCGGCGGGGTGCCGCGGGCTTCGAGCTGAAGAGCAACACGAGCGGCGGCAGCAGCTCCTCCTACGACAGCGGCGGCTGCGAGTACGACGTGCCGGCCGGGAACCTGGACGCGACGAGCAACAAGGCGAACGGAGCGACCGTCGTGGGGAAGGACGGAACGCCGTTCCCCGCCGGTTGCACCGGAACGCCCTGGAGCATTCTCAGCGCGCGGCCTTCACCCGGATCGCGCTTTTCGCGATCTCCGGAGCCGCTTCCGCGTGCGGCGCGGTGACGAAGGCGAGGACGCCCGCGGCGGTCATCATCAGGCCGAGCCACTGCTGCATCGAAGCGACCTCGCCGAGCACGAGGAAGCTCACGAGGAACGAAAGGAGCGGAACTGACGGCACGACGATCGCCGTCGTCCGCGCGAGATCGAGGCGTGTGATCGCCTGATACCAGACGGCCGTGCCGAAGTAGGAGAGGACGACGCCCTGCACGACGACGAACGGCAGCACGGCACCGATGCCGTCGAGCGCGCCGCGCACGTCGTCGCCGCCGAGGATCTCCCGGATCGCGAGCACGACGGCGAGCATCGCTCCGCCGAAGACGTAGCGCGCACCGGTCAGCACCTCGGGCGAGATGCCGCGCAGGCCGCGCAGCACGACGACGTGCGAGGTCTGCCAGGCGAGTGGCGTCAAGAGCAGAAGGACGAGGCCGGACGAAGCCTCGATCCGGCTCGGGCCGAGGGCGAGTGCGATCCCGGACAGCGCGAGAGCGCTCGACGCGATCCTTCGCAGCGTCATCGGATGTCCCAGGAAGACGCGCGCGACGATCAGCGCGTAGGCAGGCTCCGTCTGCAGGCAGAGCGCCGTCTGGATCGCGGTGGTGCGCTTCGCTCCCTCGAAGAAGAGGAAGAAGGCGAGGGCGGTTCCGAGCGCGGCGACCACGAGCAGACGCTTCACCTGCGGGCCGCGCAGCAGCACGCCGATCTCCCCGCGCACGGCGAGGACGACGAGCGCCGCGACGCCCGCGAAGAGGCTCGTCACGGTCGCGACCGCGAGCGGATCGGTGCCGGCGGTCGTGAGCTGTGCGACCGCGGGAACGAAGGCGCCGTTCAGGGCGCAGAGCCCCGCGAAGAGAAGACCGAGGCGTTGCTCGTGCGCGCTCATGTCGGATCGTCGGATTCTCGCGGGTTCGTCGGAGCTCTGGCTCTGGGTCCGTCGCGGCGCGCATGCTAGTGCACCGCCGTCGAGATAGCGTCAACACCTCACCGCCCCTCGACGCCCCTCGCGGCGTCACACCTCCTCGAAATATGCCAGATATTCCTTCGTCGGCGTTCCTTGCGAGGGACGCCGATGAACGGCAATCTGCTTGACGCCATCTCGACGGCGGTGCACTAGCGAAAGTCCTTCTCGGTCACGAAGGGAGCTCCACGATGGTCGAATCGTCCTCGGTCGCCGGCAAGGGGGACCGCTCGAGCGGCCGGATCGAGCGTCGTCTCGCCGAGCTCGGCATCGAGCTGCCGCCCGTCTCCGCGCCCGTCGCGAACTACCTCGGCTGCAAGCGCGTCGGCGACATGCTCCACGTCGGCGGCCACGGTCCCGTCTCGAAGAGCGGCGTGATCCGCGGCAAGGTCGGCAAGGACGTCGACCTCGCGCGCGGCCGCGAGGCCGCGCGCGCGACGGCGCTCTCGATGCTCGCGACGGTACAGGCCGAGCTCGGGACCCTCGACCGCGTCCGTCAGGTCGTCAAGGTCTTCGGGATGGTCAACTGCGCACCGGGCTTCAACCAGACGCCCGCGGTGATCGACGGCTGCTCCGACGTCCTCGTCGAGGTCTTCGGCGACCTCGGGCGCCACACGCGCAGCGCCGTCGGGATGGTGGAGCTGCCCTTCGACATCAGCGTCGAGATCGAGATGATCCTTCAGGTCGAGTGAAGCGACTGAGCGAGAGCGAGCGAAGGAGTCGAGCGATGCAGGCGAGATGGCACGGACACATCCTCGCGGAGAGCGACGAGACGCTCGAGGTCGGAGGCTATCGCTACTTCCCGCCCGATTCCGTGCGGAAGGAGCTCTTGACGCTTTCGCCGAAGACGGCGAGCGACCTCGAGTGCCCGCACGGCGTCCAGTTCTACGACGTCGCCGACGGCGGCGAGCGCAGCCCGCGCGCCGCGTGGTCGTACGAGGCGCCGCGCGAGTCGATGAGGAAGGTCGATCATTGGTTCGGCTTCTGGGAGGACGTCGAGATCGTCGAGTGAGCGCCGAAGTCGGGCGCATTCAGAACAGCTCGAGATCGAGGCTCGCCGCCTTCGCGATCGTCACGAAGTCCCGGTCCCGCGTCAGTAGGCGATGGTGAGCGTCGGCAGCGGAGAGCGCGATGATCAGGTCGATCAGGTGAGCCTGGCAGCCTTGGCGAGCGAGCGAAAAGCGTAGCATCGCAACGCGCGGCCATGCATCGCGCGGCTCGGGTAGCGTCGAAAGCGCGCGAAAGCGGCTCGCCAGGTCGTCGAACGTCGCTCGCGTCCGCGCTCCCGAGACGACTTCCGCAGCGATGATCGGCGTCGTCGCGACGCGATCCTCCGCGAGAAGCCCATCGATGCGCCGAACCGCCTCCGCTCGCCCGCGGAAGAAGTCGATCCACGCCGAGCTGTCGACGAGAACGTCGCTCAACGCTTGCCCTTTCGGCCGCGTGATCTCTCGAGGTCGACGTCGAGATCGATCTTGCCGGCGAGCTGGCGGAGCTGCTCGCGATGACCCTTTCGGATCAGCTCCTCGAGCCCTGCGGTCAGCGTCTCTTGCTTCGTGCGGAAGTGCCAAAGGCGACGTGCTTGCTCGAGAAGCTCCTCGGGGAGATCGACGGTCGTGCGCATCTCTCATGCATATGATGCAGACGAATCATATGCAACAGATGTCATGGGCGATCTTTGCGGCCTGGCTCGCCCTCGGGCGCGAGCTCCTCGAGCTCGCGCGCGCGGCTCTCCGGAAGAAACAGCACCAGCACCGCCGCCGCGATCAGGTTGCACGTCGCGAGCCCGGTCAGGACCGGCGCCGAACCTCCCGCGAGCGGCGCGAGCGCTCCGACGAGCGACAGACCCGCGGTCGCGCCGAGCACGCCGAGGTAGCCGATCCAAGCACGCGCCGTCGCGCGGAGGTGCGTCGGGAAGAGCTCCGTCGCGTACGTGTAGACGACGGCCATCCCCGTCGCGTTGCCCAGGATCATCGCGGCCATCACCGGCAAGAGCCACGTCGTGTTGTAGAAGAGCATCTGCGCAATGCCGCCGACCGAGAGACCGACCGCGGCGACCGCGTGCCGCCCGTAGCGATCCGCGAGCCGTCCGCCGAGGATCCAGCCGCAGAAGCCGGCGGTGCTCGCGGTGATGATCAGCGCGCTCACGCCGCCGGGCGTCCAGTGATGCACCTTCGTCGCGTGCCACGACGCGAAGCTGAAGCCGGGCGACTCCGTCATCATCGCGAGGAACAGCGCTCCGCCGACGAAGAGGAAGCGCGAGCGCGCGCCGGGGGCGAGGAGATCGCGGAGCCGCCCCGCCCGGCTGGCGTCGATCTCGGCCCAGCGCTTCGTCTCGCCGAGGCCGCGCCTCGCGAACGCGATCAGCACGAGCGGGAGCGCGCCGATCAGATAGAGACCGCGCCAGCCCCAGCTCGTCGGGTGAACGAGTGGAAACAACGCCGCCGCGACGGAGCTGCCGATTGCACCGAGCGCGCTGATGAGCCCGATCCCGCTCGCGCGGCGATCCGGCGGGAGCTCCTCGGCGACGATGACGTTCGCGAGCACGACCTCCGCCGTCAAGAAGATCGTCGCGACGAGCTGCCACGCGACGAAGTCCGTGATGCCGACGGAGAACCCGGTCGCGACCGTCGCGAGCGTGTAGCCGACGACCGTCGCGATTACGACGCTTCGCCGCCCGTAGCGATCCGCGAGCGTCCCGCAGAGGACCGAGCCGAGCGCGCCGGCGCGCACGATCGAGAGCGCGAACCCGAGCGTCGACTCGTCCGCCGCGAGGTCGCGCCCGATGTACGGCAGCGCGAGCGTCGCGATCGAGCGGTCGTAGCCGTCGAAGAGCGTCGCGGCGCCGAGGAGGACGATCAGACGGCGATGCTCGCGAGGAATCATTCCGGAAGGCCCGCCGCGAGCGTAGTAGACGGAAGCGCCCGTCAGGCCAAGAGCCTGTCGCCAAACCGAGGGACCGATGCCGACGCAGCTCGATCTTCATTCTTGTCGGCTGCGCTCGTACGGTTTCGCCTACGTCGGTCTTCGCGCACCGCGGCATGACGACGCTCCGCCCTGGCGCTAGGATCGATCCCTCGGAGGATCCCATCCGTGGCCCGAAAGCCCCTCTCCTTAACGGTCGTTCAAATCGATGATCCCGCGCCCCACGTGCGCCGGATCACCTTGAACCGTCCCGAGAAGCGAAACGCCCTGAACCACGCTCTGCGCGGCGAGATCATCGCCTCTTTGCAGGACGCGGACGCCGATCCCGACGTGCACGTGTCGATCCTGCGCGGCGCCGGGCCGTGCTTCTCGGCGGGCTACGACCTCCTCGGGAGCCCCGGGCAGGAGGAGCCCTGGTACACCGCGGGCGGCGAGGGCCACTGGCCGCGCCACGTGACCGAAGGCTGGCTCTCGATCTGGGACCTCGCCAAGCCCGTCATCGCGCAGGTGCACGGCTACTGCCTCGCGGGAGGAAGCGAGCTCGCGACCTGCTGCGACCTCGTCTACATGGCCGAGGATGCCGAGATGGGCTACCCGGCCGTCCGCTTCGGCGTTCCCGACAACCACTTCCACCCCTGGTTCGTCGGCATGCGCAAGGCGATGGACATGATGCTGACGGGCGACTCGATCAACGGGATCGAGGCGGCGCAGCTCGGCTGGGCGAACGAGGCCTTCCCTGCCGCCGATCTCGAGGCCAGAGTGCTCGAGAAGGCGAAGCGCATCGCCGCGATGCCGCAGGACCTCGTGCAGCTCAACAAGCGCGTCGTGCACCGGCAGATGGAGATCATGGGACTTCGCACCGGCATCCGCGCCGGCTCCGAGCTCTGCGCGCTCGGGATCCACACCGAGTCGGTGCGAAACTTCGTGACGCAGGTGAAGGAGAAGGGCGTGGCCCAGGCGGCGCAGAAGCGCGACGAGACGTTCGGCGATTACCGAACGCGGCACAAGTAAGGAGAACGCGAGAGTGACTTCTACGAACGAGCAGCCCTACGTCTGCATCACGGCCGACACGCACGCGGGCGCGTCGATCGACACCTACCGGGGGTACCTCGAGCAGCGCTGGGTCGCGGACTTCGACGCGTGGCGGGGTGGCTACAAGAACCCGTCGAAGAAGCACGTCGGCAGCAAGAAGACGAAGAACTGGGATTCGGCGGAGCGCCTGTCCGATCTCGTGGGCGACGGCGTCGTCGGCGAGGTGATCTTCCCGAACACGGTGCCGCCCTTCTATGCGAAGGCGTTCCACATCGCCGGTCCGCCGCGGCCGGAAGAGTACGAGCGCGCGCTCGCCGGAACGCGCGCCCACAATCGCTGGCTCGCGGAGTTCTGCCGCGAGGCGCCCGAGCGTCGCGCCGGGATCGGGCTCATCCACCTGAACGACATCGACGACGCGATCGAGGACGTCGCGTGGATCGCGAAGAGCGGTCTCCGCGGCGGCGTGCTCCTGCCGCTTCCCTCGCCGGGCGAGCACTGGCTGCAGCCGCTGAACCATCCCGACTATGACCGTCTCTGGGCGGCGATCCAGGACCACGACCTCGTGATGAACCAGCACTCCGGGCAGGGCTCGCCGCCGTACTCCGGAGGCCAGGGCTCGAACGCGCTCTGGGCGATGGAGATGCCCTTCTACGTGCAGCGCGGCTACACGCATCTCATCATGGGCGGCGTCTTCGAGCGCTTCCCGAAGCTCAAGTACATCCTGACCGAGTCCGGCTGCTCGTGGGCCCCGAGCCTGATGAGCCGGATGGACGCGATGTACATGGCGTGGAAGGCGGGCGCGATCGGCGAGATCGACACGACGCGCGACCCCGCGCTGAAGGAGCCGCCGAGCTTCTACGCGAAGCGGAACTGCTGGTACGGCGCGAGCTTCCCCGGTCCGGCCGAGGTCGCGAGCCGCGACATCGTCGGCAAGGACAAGGTCCTCTGGGGGAACGACTACCCGCACTACGAGGGGAGCTATCCCTACTCGAAGGAGAACATGCGGTTCGCGTTCTCGGACATCCCGGAGAACGAGGTCCGCATGATGCTCGGCGAGAACGCGGCGAAGCTCTACAACTTCGACATCGAGGCGCTTCGCCCGATCGCGAAGGAAGCGAACATCACGCCGGACCTCGTCCGCACGCCGCTCGAGGAGATCCCCGAGGATTCGACGTGCCTCGCGTTCATGCGTGCTCGCGCGGAGAAGTTCGGGATCAAGATGTAGGGAGGGCAGGGCAGCTCGATCGCGTCGCCGCCGCCGCTCGCGACCTCGATCGAGCGTTCCTCGACCGTGTCGAGAAGGCGCACGCCGTGCCGCCGCGCACGTGCACGTCGTTCGAGCCCGGGAGGCGGATCGTCAGCGAGCCCGGCAGCTTCGAGTTCAGCAAGAGCGTGCTCCTGACGCGATCTGGTCGGAGTCGTACGTGGTCGACGCCGTCCTGAGCGTCACCGTGAGCCAGCTCCGCGAGGCTCTCGAAGACGACCCGCCAGCCGCATCGAGACGGTGCACCGCCCGCGGCTACCGCTGGGTCGGAACGCTCGCGCCGGAGGCCGGAGCGACCTCGCCCCGCGCGAGAACCGAATCACCCGCGGCCACCCTCGTCGGCCGTGAAGCGGCGCTCGCCGACCTCGAAGCCGCCGCCGCGCGCGCCGCTTCGGGCCGGCGGCAGGTCGTCTTCGTCAGCGGGCTCCGCTGGCATCGTTGGGGAGGGAATCACGATGCATTCGTCGTATGGAGTCGCCTTCGTCCTTGGGACGATCGAACCGCCGTCCTCTCGATTCGTAACTTGCGTTACTCCGCGGGCACGTCCTGGTGCGAGTCGAGCATGCCCGCCATCGCGCTCTCGACGAACGCGTGGATCGCGGCGTCGCCCTTCGGCAGGCCGCCGTACACCGCGCCGGTGATCGGCTTCTCCTGCGCCGGCTTCTTCGCGTAGCCGACCGCCGCGGCGAGATCGGTCGTGAACGCTTCGACGACACCGCCCTGCGTCTGCGGCCGCGTCACGCACATGTGCAGCGCGTTCGGATGCTGCTGGCCGTTGAAGCGCCAGCCGCGCTCCCGCATGAAGTCGTTCACGTGATAGATGTCGAACGCGTCGGAGAGGAACGAGAAGCAGAACGTCGGCTTCCCGAGGATGCGGAGCTCGGAGTACTTCCGCACCGCATCCTGCATCGCGTACGACGTCTCGAAGATGCGCTTCGCGTAGCGCAGGTAGCCCTCGCGTCCGAGGCTCACCATCGAAGCCCACGTCGCGGCGAGGAGGCCGCCCGAGCGGCTCCCTGCGATTCCCGGCGACAGGTACTTCCCGCCCGACCACTCCTGCTGCATGAAGTAGAGCCGCTTGCGCAGGTCGCGGCTCCGGAAGGCGAGGACGGAGCTGCCCTTCGGCCCGTAGCCGTACTTGTGGGTGTCGGCGGAGATCGTCGTCACGCCGGGATGACGGAAGTCGAAGACGGGGATGTCGTAGCCGAGCGCTTCGCCCCACGGGAGGATGAAGCCGCCGAGGCAGCCGTCGACGTGGAGTCCGATGCCGTGCTCGAGCGCGATCTTCGAGAGCTCGTCGATCGGATCGATCGTGCCGTAGCCGTAGTTCGAAGCCGAGCCGATCAGCGCGATCGTCTTCGGGGTCACGTGCGAGCGCACGAAGCCGACGTCGACCTGCGTCGACACGGGGTCGATCGGCGCCTTGACGACCCGCAGGCCGAAGAGGTGCGCGCCTTTCTCGAACGCGACGTGCGCCGTCTCCGGCAGGATGATCTCGGCTCGGTCGATGCCTCGTGCATGCGCCTCCTCGCGGTAGGCGAGGATCGCGGAGAGGATGCTCTCCGTGCCGCCGGAGGTGACCGAGCCGCACGGCGAGTCTCCGGGACCCGCGGCGTCCGCGTGCAGCATGTCGAGGGTCATCGCGATGATCTCGCCCTCGAAGCGCGTCATGCTCGGGCACATGTCGCGCTGTAGCGCGTTCACGTGGCCGAACATGCCGAAGGCTTCCTTCAGGAAGCCGTAGTGCTCCATGTCGCCGCAGTACATCGTTCCCGAGCAGCGGCCCGTCTGCCAGAAGCGGTCCTCCTCGGTCGCGATGTCGCGCAGCTCGCGCAGGATCTCCTCGCGCGACCGGCCCGTCTCGGGCATGCGCCGGTTCACCCCGTAGCGCCCGGCGTACGGATAGTAGCGGGCGTCCCTGCTGCTCTTGTCTGCCATCGGAGAGCCTCCGCGATGCGAGTTTGGAGGCCTATACCCCGGCGGATTCCCGGCAGCACCCCCGCCGAGACCCCGCCGCGGGGCTTCCGTCGGCATGGAACAACGCGACGGCGCAGCCGAGAGCGATGCCGGAGAGGTTCCCGGCAGGGCCCGGTGCCGAGATCACGACGCCCGCCCTGTTCGGGTACGCCGCTTCCTTGCAGATGCAGAGGCCGCGGATCGGACCGTAGGTCGCTCCAGTGAAGCGCTGGACACGCGCCGAGAAGGCGTCCCGGTCGATCGCGCACGCCGAGAGGCGTTCCATCGGACTGAACGCCGTTCAGCCGTCGGCCACGCGGCAGCGTTCTATGACTCGTTCAGCGCTTCGAAGATCGGCTGGGTGCGGTCGAACGACTCGACGAACTGGGTGAAGAGCGCCTCGTAGCGCTCTCGCGTCTCGGCGCGCGGCTCCCAGGTGCGGCGCAGCGGACAGAACGCATCCACGTCGGCGACACCGACCATGCCGAGGCGCAGGAAGGCGACGAAGGCGGCGCCGCGCGTGTTCCCCTGGCGTGCGTCCTCGAGCTGGTGGATCGGACGGCCGGTCACGTCGGCCATGATCTGCGCCCACGCGTCCGAGGTCGCGCCGCCGCCGGAGAAGTGCAGTGTGTCGAACGTCTGCGCGGAGAAACGCTCCACCGCCGGCACCATCCAGCGCATGTGGTACGCGACGCCCTCGAGGACCGCGCGAAGCAGGTGCGCACGCGAGGTCGCGAGCGACACGTTGAGGAAGCCGCCGCGCATGCGCGAGTTCTCGCGCGGCGCCTGCGCGCCGTTCAGCCAGGGAAGGAAGAGGACGCCGTCGCTGCCCGGAGCGACTTCGCCGACGGCCGCGTCGATCGCGCGGAACGGATCGTCGACACGGTGATCGCCGAGCGTGTCGTTCGCGTAGACGAAGCCGCGCAGGAAGTGCTCGACGAGCTTCCCGCCGAGGCCGATCTCCGCCATCGCGAGGTACTCGTTCGGGATCGGGCTCGGCATCGCGACGATCTGGTTCTCGATGTCCGTGTCCTTCGCGGCCGCGTGCGACAGCACCTGGATCGTCGTGCCGACGTTCAATCCGCCGCGGCCGCGCCGGAACGTACCCGTGCCCATCGTGACCGCCTGCGTGTCGTTCATCCCCGAGAACACGGGTGTCGACGGCAAGAGGCCGAGATCCCGCGCGACCTCGGGAAGGAGCGTGCCGATCACGGCGTCGACCGGAACGAGATCGGGGAGCTTCGCACGATCGATTCCGGAGTAGGCGAGGAGCGTCGGATCGTAGTCGAGCGCGGCGAGATCGCGGTTGTCCGTCAGGAGCAGCGGGAACGCCGTGCAGACGTTCGCGGTGATCATGCCGGTCAGCTTGACGTTGACGAAGTCGACCGGCTCGAGGAACGCGTGCGTCCGCTCGTACTCGCGCGGCCGCTCCTCCTTCACCCAGAGCATGTGCGAGAGCGAGTCGTTGCCGAGCGGCGCGGCACCGTGGATCTCGACCCACTTGAAGAGCGACTCGGGATGCGCGGCGTAGATCACACGCGGATACGGATGGCCTCGACGGTCGAGCCAGAGGAGCAGGTTCATCACCGGCTCGCCGCGCTCGTCGACCGGGACGATCGAGAAGTACTGGCTCGCGCAGAGGACGCCGACGACGGCCTCCGGCGGCTTCGCCGCCTCGCGGACCACCTGGCGCGCGGCGTCGCGCACCGCCTGCCAGATCTCCTCGGGATCCTGCTCCGCGCCGTTCGGCGCGACGACGAGCGTCTGCACGTGCCGGTTCGTTCGCGCGGCGATCCGGCCGTCGCTCCCGACGAGCGCCACCTTGGGGCCGCCGGTGCCGAGGTCGATCGCGAGTACGTATCGGACGTCGCTCATGGGGACCGCGGGAGCCGCGCTTGCCTATAGCCGGCTCTTCGCCGGGTTGGTACCACGCTCCCACCATGACGAAGCCGGCGGATCGAGCGGCCGAGCGGATCGAGCCCGAGGCGCAGGGCTTCGAGCGCGTCCTCGTGATCGGGGCTCATCCGGACGACGCCGAGTTCTACGCCGGCGCGACGCTCACCCGGCTCGCGAGGGCCGGCGCGCACGTCTCGCTCCTCGTGATGACGGACGGCCAGCGCGGCGGGAAGGTCGCCGGCAATCTCGCTCCGGTCCGCGCCGGCGAGCAGGTCGAGGCCGCCGCGACCATCGGCATTCGCGAGCACAAGAGCCTCGGGCGAGCCGACGGAGAGCTCGTCCGCGAGATGGAGCTCCTCGCGGAGCTCGTGCTGGCGATCCGGACGTTCCGCCCTGATTTGGTCTTGACGCACGACGCGCGCACCCGCTTCACCGTCGTCGAAGGGATCGCGCAGCCGGGGCACTCGGACCACCGCGCGACCGGCGAGATGGTGCTCGACGCGGTCGCGCCGCGCGCGCCGCTGCCGAGCTTCTTCCCGGAGCAGCTCGAGCAGCCCGGCGTCGAGCTCTGGTACCCGCGCGAGGTCTGGCTCTTCGACACGACCGAGCCGGACGTCGCCGTCGACGTGGCACCCGCACTCGCCGAGAAGCAGGCCTCGCTCCGCGCGCACGCGAGCCAGAACGAGAAGGACGGGCTCGTGCGCTGGTCCGAGAAGCACGGCGACGAGACGTTCGCGCGTCTCGTCCTCTACCGACGGCGCGGCTGAATCGGCGAGGCGCCTCCTCAGGATCGACGCGGCGGCGGATCGCTCTCTCGGCGCTTCCGCACGATTGGCTCGTCGCGGGCGACGCGGACGAGCGGCTCGAGCGAAGCTTCCGCCTCCTCGCCGAGCTGGACATCGATCGCGCGAATGCGATGGGCCTCTCCGCGGCGCGCCGAGCTGATCGGGCCCTCGCTCCGGACCCGGCCGGACCGTGCGCTATGGCTCGTGGCGCTCGACCACGCGCTCTTCGGCGCGATGCCGGTTGACTGCGCTGACGACGGCACGCAGCGAAGCGGACAGGATGCTCTCGTGCATCCCGACGCCCCACTTCACGATGCCGTCGGCGTTCTGCGTCTCGACGTAGGCGACCGCGCGCGCGTTCGAGCCGGAGCTGACGGCGTGCTCCGAGTAGTCGACGACGTCGACGTCGAAGCCGAGGTCCGCCTGGAGCGCCGCGACGAACGCGGCGATCGGACCGTTGCCCTCGCCGTGCACCGTGCGGGCCTTCCCATCGACGAGGAGCTGCGCCACGACCTTCGCACCCGCTTCTCCCGTCGCGGTCTCGTGCGAGACGAGCTCGAGCGGTGCCCCCGGCGGCATGTACTCGCTCTCGAAAGCGGCCCACATCGCGCCCGGCGGGATCTCCGTGCCGGTGTCCTCCGTGATGCCCTGGATCGTCCGCGAGAACTCGATCTGCAGCCGCCTCGGTAGGTCGAGCCCGTGCTCCTCCTTCATGATGAAGGCGACGCCGCCCTTGCCGGACTGGCTGTTGACGCGGATCACGGCCTCGTAGTTCCGGCCGACGTGCTTCGGATCGATCGGGAGATACGGCACGCCCCAGACCGCGTAGTCGCGCTCGCGTCCGCCCGCGTTGGCGTAGAGCGCGGCGAAGCCCTTCTTGATCGCGTCCTGATGGCTGCCGGAGAACGCCGTGTACACGAGGTCGCCGACGTACGGATGCCGCGGGTGCACCGGAAGTCGGTTGCAGTACTCCGCGACGCGTCGCAGAGCGTCGATGTCGTTGACGTCGAGCTCCGGGTCGACGCCCTGGCTGAACAGGTTCAGCGCGAGCGTGACGACGTCGACGTTGCCGGTGCGCTCGCCGTTGCCGAAGAGCGTCCCTTCGACCCGGTCCGCGCCCGCCATGACGCCGAACTCCGCGGCGGCGACGGCGCAGCCGCGGTCGTTGTGCGGATGGAGCGAGAGCACGATGCGGTCCCGGTTCGGCACGTTCCGATGGAAGTACTCGATCGCGTCGCCGTAGACGTTCGGCGTGTACATCTCGACCGTCGCGGGCAGGTTCAGGATCAGCTTGTGCGCCGCGTCCGGCTGGATCGCATCGAAGACGGCGGCGCAGATCTCGATCGCGTAATCGATCTCGGTGCCGGTGAAGCTCTCCGGGCTGTACTCGTAGAACACGTCCGTGCCCGGCACGCTGCGCTCGAGATCGCGGCAGAGGCGCGCGGCGTCCGTCGCGATCTTCGTGATGCCGTCCTTGTCGAGAGCGAAGACGACGCGGCGCTGCAGGATCGACGTCGAGTTGTAGAAGTGGACGATCGCCTTCGGCGCGCCGCGGATACTCTCGTAGGTGCGCTCGATCAGCTCCGGACGACACTGCGTCAGGACCTGGATCGTCACGTCGTCGGGGATCAGGTCTTCCTCGATGAGCTGGCGGACGAAGTCGAAGTCCGGTTGGCTCGCGGAGGGAAAGCCGACCTCGACCTGCTTGAAGCCCATCGCGCAGACGGTCTCGAACATGCGCCGCTTGCGCACCGGGTCCATCGGGTCGATCAGCGCCTGGTTGCCGTCCCGCAGGTCGACGGAGCACCAGAGCGGCGCCTTCTCGATCTTGCGGTCGGGCCAGGTGCGGTCGCGAAGCACGAGCGGCAAGAACGGGACGTACTTCTCGAAAGGCATACGCTTCGGCTGTGCGTTCTTGGGCGGCATGATGCGTCCTCGCGCTCGCGAATGAGCGAGCGATTCGATCGTGCAGGCTAGCACGGGGCGACGAGGAGGTCGCGGGCGTCCACGAGCGTCGAGACGCCGAGTGCTCTCGGTGCTTCCCGACGCGGCGGGCACGTGGCAAGGTCGCCCGCATGGCCGACTTGACGCTGCTCGTGTTCGACAAGAACTACTCTTCGTGGTCGATGCGCGCGGGGCTCGCCCTCCGCTTGACGGGCTCTCCGTTCGAGGAGATCGCCTATCAGACCGCCGATGCGGCGACGCAGGCGGATCTGAAGCGGCGCTCGCCGAGCGGGCTCTTCCCCGTGCTCGAGCACGGAGACGTGCGCGTGTGGGACTCGCTCGCGATCATCGAGTATCTGAACGAGCGCTTTCCGTCCGCGGGCCTGTGGCCGGCGGACGCGGCCGTGCGCGCGAAGGCGCGCGCCGTCTCTGCCGAGATGCATTCCGGCTTCCCGTCGATCCGCCAGCAGATGCCGATGAACATCCGCGCGCGCTACCCGCGCTTCCCGCGCCAGCCGGAGCTCGTCCCGCAGATCGAGCGCCTGCAGGCGATCTGGCGCGAATGCCGCGAGCAGAACGCTACGAGCGGCCCGTTTCTCTTCGGCTCGTTCTGCGGCGCCGACTGCATGTACGCGCCGATGGTGATGCGCATGCGCACCTACGACGTGAAGCTCGACCCGCTGAGCGAAGCGTACGCGAAGGCGGTCGAAGCGCATCCGGCCGTCGCTGATTGGGTCGGACAGGGAAGGGCGGAAGGATACCGGAACGAGCGCTACGATCTGGTGATCGGCTGAGGGTTGCCCGACCGGCGAAGCCGGCGATTCGTCAACGGCTCGATCACCCGGCATGATGGGTCGGGATGCCCGCTTCCCGACGTTCCCGACCCCGCCGTCCCGCCCGCGCGAGCGCTCTCGCGGCGCTCGCCGTCGGGGTCCTGGCTCTGCCGATCGCTTCGAGGGCCGCGCCGCCCACCGTCCGGCTCGAGACGGACGTGAGCGAGCAGTCCTACGACGTCGTCGGCCGGAACGCGGACGAGGTCTTCGCCTCGATCCAGCGCCACGGGCTCGGCGGCGAGGCGGGTCTCTCGGCGAGCGGCCTCACGACGAGCGACCTGTCGTTTTCGCTGCTCTCGTTCCCGAGCGCAGCCGGGTGCGACGGCGCAGAGCTGACCTTCGACGCACGCGTCCGCGTCACGCTGCCGAGGCACGCGCAGATCGCGTCGCTCGACGGCCCGACGCGGCGCCAGTGGGAGGCGTACGCGGCCCTCGTCGAGTTTCACGAGTACCGCCACGTCGAGATCGAGTTCCAGGGCGTCGAGGAGCTGCAGTCGCGGCTCGAGCGCGGAGAAGCGCGCGCGGCGGCAAGCGGCTCGAGCCGCGAAACCTGCGCCGTGATCGTCGAGAAGGCGATCCGCGAGCAGGCGGAGGTGACGCGCCGGCGTCACGCCCAGTTCCACATGCAGGAGTCGCGCGTGGTCCGCGAGGAGCAGGCGAAGCTCCTCGCACAGATCGATGCGCTGGACGATTCCCTGGCCGCCTCGAAGCGCGAGATCGACAGGCTCGAGGCGGAGATCGACGCGCTCGACGCGGAGCGCGCGGGAGCGACCCGCGAGATCGACGTGCTCGTGCAGCAGCACGGGCGCGAGCTTCCGCCGTACGAGTTCGCGCGCGCCCAGGATCTCGGTGCCGTCGTCGAGGCGCTCACGGCCGAGATCGACGAGATCGTCGACGTGCGGAACGCGCGCGTCACGCACTACAACGGCTGGATCGACGACCGGCGCGACCTCGCGATGCGGCTCGCCTGGACGCGCTGAGCCTGCGTCCCGAGCGCGCTTCAGCGCGGTGACTCGGGAAGCTCTGCGTCCTCTTCCGGAGCGGGTGCGGACGGAGGTGCGGCCAGCGGACGGAACCGCACGGTCGACGGCGAAGTCGCAGGCGGCGATACGCCGTGCGGCGGCGGTCCGCCATCGCTCGCTCGCGACGGAGCTGCCTGAGCTGCCGGAGCCTTCGACTCCGTCGAGGCCTGGGCGCCGGCTTTCGCCGCCTCCTCGCGCGCCGACGGGCTGTCGTCCCCGAGCGACGCGACGGTCACGTCCTCCGGCTTCGTGAAGTCCCGCACCTCGCGACCCTCGAGCGCGTGCTGCATGAACTGCGTCCAGATCGGCGTCGCTGCGCGGCCGCCCGTGTACGAGCCGAGCGTCTTGTCGGCGTCGTAGCCGATCCAGACTCCGGTCAGCATCTCCGGCGTGAAGCCGATGAACCACGCGTCCTTCGAGTCGTTCGTCGTTCCCGTCTTGCCGGCGGCGGGCCTTCCGAGCTTCTTCGCTTCCCGCGCGGTGCCGCCTTCGACGACCGAGCGCAGCATGTCTTGCACGTAGTACGCCGTCTTCGGCTTCATCACGGGCTCGAAGCGCGGTCGCGTGCCGGGGAACTCGACGGGATCGCCGTGCGTGTCCGTGACGGACGTGATGAAGACGGGATCGAAGCGGCGACCGCCCGTCACGAACACGCCGTAGGCGCGCACGAGATCGAGGAGCGTCACCTCGCTGCTGCCGAGCGCGATGGCGTAGTGGCGCGGGAACTCGAGCGGGAAGCCGAAGAGGCGCAGGTACTCGCGCAGCGGGTCGATGCCGAGATCGACGGCGAGGCGGACGGACACGGTGTTCAGCGACTTCTGGAGTGCCGTCCGGAGCGGCACGGATCCCATGTACTGGTTCTTGAAGTTCTTCGGCGTCCAGTACCCGCGTCGACCGTCCGGCAGCGAGATCGGCGCGTCGAGCACGACGGTCGAGGGCGTGTAGCCGTGATCGACCGCGGCGGCGTAGAGGAGCGGCTTGAACGCCGACCCGGGCTGGCGGCGCGCCTGCACGGCGCGGTTGAACTGGCTGCGCTGGAAGTCGAGCCCGCCGACGAGCGCCTTCACCTGCCCGTTGTCGGGATCGATCGCGACGAGCGCGCCCTCGATGTGGCGGCCGTCCTTCTTGTCGCCGAGACGCCGGCCGATGTCGTCGAGCGTGCCGTGCAGAGCGACCTCCGCCTCGTGCTGCATGCGGAGGTCGACGGCGGTGTAGACGCGCAGCCCGAGGTCCGCGAAGGAGGGACCGAATTCCTCCTCGAGGAGGGTGCGGACGTGCTCGACGTACCACGGCGCCGCGTCGTAGGAGGGCGGCCGCTTCCGGCCGAACTCGAGCGGCTCCTCGAGCGCGATCGTGCGCTCCTCGTCCGAGATGAATCCCGCGGCGACCATGCGGTCGAGGACGTAGCGCTGGCGCCGTTTCGCCGACTCGGGCCTGCGGAACGGGTTGTAGCGCGACGGCGCCTGCGGAAGGCCGGCGAGCATCGCGGCTTGCCCGAGCGAGAGCTCGGCGACGGTCTTGTCGAAGAACTTCCCGGCGGCGGCCGAGATGCCGTACGTGCCGGCGCCGAAGTAGATGTGATTCAGATAGAGGTAGAGGATCTCGTCCTTCGTCAGCTTCGACTCGAGCTCGATCGCGAGGATCAGCTCCTTCACCTTCCGCTCGAAGCTCCGCTCGGGAGAGAGGAGGAGCTGCTTGACGACCTGCTGCGTGATCGTGCTCGCGCCCTGAACGATCTCGCCCTCTTGCCAATTCGCGTACATCGCTCGCGCGATGCTGAGCGGATTGACGCCGCGGTGCGTATAGAACGCCGCGTCCTCGCCGGCGACGAACGCGAGGCGGACGTGCTCAGGGACGTCGGAGATCGCGATCAGGTAGCGGCGCTCGACGTAGAACTCGCCGATCGGCGTTCCGTCGGCCGCGTACACGCGCGTCGCCGTGGGCGGGCGATAGTCGAGCAGCTCGGCGACGCGCGGCAGGTCCTGCGTCAGCTCGCGCCAGACGGCGATGCCCGCGAGCGCGATGAGAACCGCGAGGGCGATGCCGCTCCACACGACGATCCGAAGCAATACCCTCAGCACGTGGTTCCCTCGCTCATCCTCGACGACCTGCGCAAGCTCAGTACGGCGGCGGCGCCGGCGCAGCCCCGCTCGGAGGCGGCAACATCGTGCTGGTTCGCGGCGGTATCGCGCCCGACGGCGAAGAGGGTGCAAAGCCGGGAGGAGGCGGCGGCAACGTCACGCCGGGGACGCCCGGCGAAGCGACTCCCGGGCCGATCTCCGGCACCACGGGACGGGGACCGAGAGTCATCGTCGTCAACGGCGCGCGCGCGACGCGCACGCGCACGGTCGGAGGTCCCGGGCTCTCGTGATCGGGCTTCGTGCCGAGGTGCACCCGCGTCCGGGGCACGCCGTACTGGTTCGCAAGGAAGTCGGTGATGCTCATCAGGCGCATCTCATTGAGCGAGATCACGCGCTCCAGCGGGATGCGCGGCCGCTCCGCGAGGAGGTCCTCGAGGTCCTCCTCGTCGTTCGCGTCGAGCCAGCCGCGCCGCCCGACGGCGCGCTCGGCGAGCGCGTCGCGGATCCGCTCCTGCGAATCGCGGACGCCGAAGAGACTGAGCACGCTCATCACGCCGCCGCGGTCCTGGAGGTCGCGCGAGAGCTCCTGCTCCTCGAGGAAGCGGCGGTCGTTCGCCGAGAGCGGAGCGTCGAGCTCGACGATCAGCCCGTTCCGCGTCGCGGCGATGCGGCCGATCGACGCGAGCTGGTCCATCGCCTGCGGCCGCAGATCCGCACGACCGTTCGGGAACGCGACCTCGATCGGTGCCGCTTCGCGCGCGAGCCAGATCTCGTCGCGCACCGCTGCCGCGACGCTCTCCGAGAAGCCGTCCCATGCATCCGCACGAGGCGAGGCGAGGGGCAGGTGGAGCGTCACGTCTCCTTGCGAGCCGCGGAGAAGCGAGAACACCTCGGTAAGCGGCATGCCGAGCGAGTGCTGCAGCGCGTCCTCGCCGCTCGCGAAGATCGGCTGCCGCAGCGTCAAGTCCGTTTCGGCGCTCCAGCGGCCGAGGCCGACGGAGACCCGAGAGAGGAACGAGCCCGTGCCGGCGGCGAACTCGTACGGGAGCCCAGCGCGCTCGAGATACGGCGTCGCCTCCGAGAGCGGGAACGACTCGGCCCAGACCTCGAAAGTGCTGGTCGCCGGGCCCTGATTGCCCGCGAGCTGCATCACGCCGAAGTCCGACTCGTTCCCGCGGAGCCCGAGCTCGGTGAACGTGAACGCCGGCAAGTGAAGGTTGCGCACCGAGCCTTCGACGTAGTCGACGTCCCACAGAAGCGACGGCGTCACCACCTCGTCGACGATCAAGAGCCTGCCGCTCCGCGTGCGCAGCGCGGCGATCGCGAGGTTCAACGGAGCCGCGTCGTCCTTCGGCGTCGAGGCCGCGCCGCCGGCAGTCGTGCTCGCGGAAGCGGAAACGTCCTCGCGCGCGGCGGGGTCCGCGCTCGCCTCGGCGGTCGATGCGCGTGCCGCTTCCTTCGCGGCCTCCAGGGTGCTGCGCGAGACTCCGGTCCTCGCGTCGGTTCGTGGATCGTCCTTCTCCGCTGCCGCAAGCGCTTCGCGCGCGGGGCCTTCGCTCGGCGCCGTGCCTTCGAGTGCGACCGCGTTCGGATCCGCAGTGCCATCCGCGGCGGATTTCGCGGCGGCGCGCGCCGCGGAGCGCACGGCTTCGAGGTTCGCGGCGGCGGTCGACCGCTTGCGCGCCGAAGCATCGATCGCGGAGGCCCGCGTGCGTGCCTCGGACATCGCCTTGCGCACGCGCTCCTGGATCTTCGGCAGCGGAAGCAGGTCGCTCAGGCCGGAGCTCGACACCGAAGCGACGTTCGTCTTCGAGGAGCCGGCGCTTTCCGTCGCACCGCTCGAAGGCGGATCGACCGGAGCCGTCTCGCCCGCCACGGCGGCGATCGGCAGCGGCTCGAACGGCGGCAGCGCCCATCCCTCCGCCGTGCGCGTCAGGAGCACGAACGGCGAGCCCAGGACCGCGTCCGAGACGCGGAGCTCGCTCGCGGCGCCGGCTCGCCCGTCCTCTCCGGCGAGCACCATTCCCGCGAGCGTCAGGTCGATGCCGAGAGCGCCGAACGCGAGCACGCTCGGATCCGGCCCCGCGAACCACACGTCGCGCAGTGCGAGGGCGCCACGCACGTCGAAGGCGCGCCCGCGCTTCGCTCCCGGCTCGAGCTCGATCGTGAGATCCGCCGTCGCGGTTCCCGCGCGCGCGAGATCGGCCCAAGGAAGGCCGAGCCCCTCCGCGAGCGTGGGGACGTCGAGGCCACCGGCCTTCAGATGACCCTCGACGAGGAGGCCGTGCGTCACGCGCGTCGTTCCGTCGAACGTTGCTTCGCCCTTGCCACGCGTGAAGCGCGCGCGCAGCGGCGACCAGTACGCCGCCGGCCCGAGGTTCTCGCCGGAGACGCTCGCGCGGACGTCGATGTCGCCCTGCGCGGTCGGCACGCGGAGCCGCCCGAGAGACGTGGCGAAGCGCTCGATCAGCCAGCTCCACTCGGGCACCGGCTCCGTCTTGGTGCTCGCCGGACGTCGTCCCTGCTTCGCCTTTGTGGTGGCGCGGGCCTGCTCGAGCCAGCCGGTGATCGCGGTCGCGGCGGGGCGGGCCGCGACCGTCGGTCCGTGCAGCGTCAAGGATCCGATCGCGACGCGGCGGCGGAGGAGGTCGATCCGATCGATGTCGACGAGCGCCTTCCGTACGGCGACGGCGGCATCCTCCATCCCTGGGACCTCGATCGCGACCCGCCGCAGCATGAGCCGGCCGGTCAGAATGTCGCGTCGATGCGGCTCGCGCTGGTAGCGGAGCTGGCCGGAGGCGCGTCCCTTCAGGTCCGTCCATCCGAAGTCGGGCAGGTAGGGACGAAGGTGCGCGAGCGGGACGTCCTTCGCGCGGATCAGCGCGTCGAGGACCGGCCCCTCGTCGCGGACGTCGTAGCTGCCGTCGACGCGGATGCGACCGCCCCTCACGACGGCGTCGACCTGCAGGTTCGGCACGCGGCCGAAGGCGCTCGCGCGGCGCCGCCGCGTCGAGAACTCGGCGTCGCGCAGGCCGACCGCGAACGATTCGGAGTCGCTTCCGGAGAGGTCTCGTAGCTGGATCTGCGAGTCGCGGAGCGCGATCCGGTCGAGCGCGAAGGTCCAGCCCGAGGGAAGCTCCCCGGCCGGGTTCGTCTGCCCGAAGGTCTCGAGGCTGAAGTTGCCGCCGGGAAGACGATCGAGGGCGACGCGCGCCGACTCGAAGGCGAGCTCGCGGACGAGGAGCGTCTTGTGGATCAAGGGTAGCCACTGCACGTCGACACGAACGCGCTCGGCGACGATCACCGGCGAGGCATGGGTCGAGCCCCCGGGCTGCGGCGGCGCCTGCACGGTCACGTCGTACAGGAGGACGACGGCGTCGATCGGCTCGATGCCCACCCCGCCGATCTCGACGCGCGTCCCGAGGGTCCGCGAGAGCCGCGCGGCGATCATCGGAGCGACGAAGATCTGGGGCAGGAGCCAGAGGGCGCCGATCGCGAGCGCGAAGGGGACCCAGAAGCCCCAGCGCCAGCGGCGGCGTGGGCGGTCGAGCGTCACCACGTCTCCCGGGTCGTCAGCCCGGGTGGGCGAGCTCTCTGCGTCAGGATTCGTCTCGACCTGCGACAAGCCACCCGATGGTAGCCCCGCGCTTCCCACACCTCCATCGGAGGCCGCTCCGGCGGGCCGCGGCGGCTCCCCTCGTGCTGAAGGCGCCATGCTACGCTGCCCGGCCGTGCAGGTCCTGCTCCTCGATCTCGACGAGACGCTCTATCCGCGCGGGAACGGCGTGCTCGCGAGGATCGACGCGCGAATCAACTCGTTCATGACGGACCGTCTCGGGATTGCCGAGGCGGACGTGAACGCCGAGCGGGTCCGCCTGCGGGATCGCTTCGGCACGACGATGCGCGGCCTCTCGGAGAGCTTCACGCTCGACCTCGACGACTACCTGGACCACTGCCACGGCGTCGATCTGTCGGATCTGCTGGCACCGGATCCGGCGCTCCGTGCCCTGCTCGCGCGGATCCCGGCACGGAAGGCGGTCCTGACGAACGCCCCGCGGGCGCACGCCGCCCAGGTCCTCGGCCTCCTCGGGGTGGCGGAGCTCATCGAGTGCGTCGTTGCTCTCGAGGACCTCGACTACGAGCCGAAGCCCGCCGCGACCGCGTACGAGACCGCGCTGCAGCGGCTCGCCGTGGAGCCGCGAAGCTGTCTCTTCGTCGACGACATGCTCGCCTCGGTGCAGTCTGCCGTCCGCGCGGGCATGCACGCGGCCTGGATGGCGCCGCCGGGATCCCTCGGCCCCGAGGACGGCTCGCATCACGTGATCCACGCGGTCGGCGACGTCGAGCCACTCTTCTCGCGCGTCTTCACGCGATCCGCGTAAGCTCTTCCGCCGGCTCGCTTCGTGCTCGCGCAGCGCCTGCACGACGTCCGAGGTCGCGAGGTTGCGTGCCGCGAGTCGCTCCGGGTCGAGCCAGATGCGCATGCTGTACTCGCGCAATCCGAAGAGGGACACGTCGCCGACGCCGTCGAGGCGCGCGAACCTCCCTAGCGGAAGCGGACCGGAAGCGCCTCCAGACCGCGCACGAACGCGTTCCGCACGTACGGCAGCGGACCCTCGGTCGCGCGCCGGAGGTCCTCGAGCCGGCGGAGCATCTCCTCGAACACGACCCGGAGCTCGAGACGGGCGAGCGAGGCGCCGAGGCAGAAGTGCGTGCCGAGGCCGAACGAGAGGTGCGGATTCGGATCGCGGGTGACGTCGAATCGATCCGGATCGGTGAAGCGCGTCTCGTCGCGGTTCGCGGACGAGAACATCATCAGGACCTCTTCGCCCTCCGCGATCGGGATGCCGGCGATCTCGGTGTCGCGCGTCGCGGTGCGGCGCATGTTCAGGATCGGGGTGACCCAGCGGATGAACTCCTCGACGGCGACGGGGATGCGCTCCGGCTCGCGGCGCAGGAGCTCGAGCTGCTCGGGATGCTCCAGAAGCGCGAGAGTCGCGCCGCCGATCACGTGGCGCGTCGTGTCGCTGCCGCCGTTCAGCAGCAGTAGCGCTTCCATCGCCATGTCGTCGTCGCTTCGCTCGACGCGTCTCGCCTCGTGCGCGTCGAGCATCGCCGAGGTCGCGTCGGTGCGGCGCTCGTCGCGCCGGCTTCCGATCAGCGCGTGGATGCGCTCCCGCCAGAGCAGGACGGCCTTCATCACGCTCTCGTTCAAGTAGCGCGGCCCGCCGCCCGCCGCGTTCGTCGTCTCGGCGATCTCGGCGAAGACCGGCCACGCCTCGACGTCGAAGCCGATCAGGCGGATGACGAGCATGACGGGCAACGGGATCGCGACGTCGCGAACGACGTCGCACTCGCCGCGATCCGCGAACGCGTCGAGAAGCCCGGTGACGGTCTCGCGGACGAGCGGCTCGAGGTCGAGGACCTTCCGTGGCGTCAAGCTCGAATTAAAGAGCCGCCGCTGCAAGAGATGGCGTGGGTCGTCCTGGCCGATCATCGAGGCATCGCCGGGGAAGTTCGGCCGGAAGCCGCGACCCGAGCAGAACAGCTCGGGGTGACGCTCGACGTGGACGATGTCGTCGTAGCGCGAGATTCCCCAGAGCTGGTTCGTCCGGTCGCGATAGACCGGCGCGTGCGTGCGGAGCCAGCGATAGGTGGGGTCGGGATCGCCGGCGTAGAAGTCCCCGTCGAGGAGATCGAGTTCGCGCTCCGGCGCCGCCACGCGCTGGATGTAGCAGCTTTCTTGGCGCAGGGAACCGTATTATGCAGAAGCCCATGGAACTGAAGGACATGATACTGGTGAGCGTCGACGACCACATCATCGAGCCGCCGGATCTCTTCGCGAAGCACCTCCCGAAGAAGTGGGCCGATCGCGCGCCGAAGCTGACCTACGACGCGGCGCGGAAGGCGCAGACGTGGACGTGGGAGTACGGCGCCTCGATGACGGCGTTCATCAACGCCGTCGTCACGCTGCCGAGCGACGAGTGGGGCTTCGACCCGAGCACGCTCGCCGAGCTACGGCCCGGCTGCTACGACGTCGCGCACCGCGTGCGCGACATGGATGCGAACGGCATCCTCGCGTCGATGTGCTTCCCCTCGTTCCCGGGGATGTGCGGCAACTACTTCGCGGTCGCGAAGGACAAGGACCTCGGTCTCGCCTGTCTCCGCGCGTACAACGACTGGCACATCGACGAGTGGTGCGCCTCCCATCCGGGCCGCTTCATTCCGCTGCCGGTCTCGCCTCTGTGGAGCCCCGAGCTCGCCGCCGAAGAGGTACGCCGCGTCGCGAGAAAGGGCGCGACGGCGATCACGTTCACGGAGGACGCCGAGAACCTCGGCTACCCGAGCATCCACACCGGCGCGTGGGATCCGTTCTTCGCGGCGTGCGTCGACGAGGGCGTCGTCGTCGCGATCCACATCGCCTCGGGCCTCGCCGGCGGCTTTCCGGGACGCGATAGCGAGCCGCTCGACGTGCGCTACACGATGCCGACCTGGAATGCGCTTCCGTGCGCGGCGAACTTCCTCTGGTCGAAGGCGCTGCAGAAGTTCCCCGATCTGAAGATCGCTCTCTCCGAGGGCGGAACGTCGTGGATCCCGGGCTTCCTCGACCGGATGGAGCGGCACTACGACAAGCAGCGCTGGACGGGCGCGGACCTCGGCGGACTGACGCCGACCGAGACATTCCAGAAGCACTTCCTCGCGTGCTTCATCTGCGATCCGTCGGGGCTCCTGCTTCGCGATCGGATCGGCATCGACAACATCGCCTACGAGGTCGACTACCCGCACTCGGACTGCACGTTCCCCGGCTCGCCGGAGGAGCTGTGGGAGCACTTCGAGCTCGCCGGTGCCACGGACGAGGAGATCCGCAAGATCGGCCACGAGAACGCTCTCCGCTGGCTCCGCTTCGACGCGTTCTCGCACGTGCCGAAGTCCGAGGCGACGGTCGGCGTTCTGCGCGCGCGCGCGGCGGACGTCGATCTACGGGTGCGCTCGAAGAAGGAGTACCGGAAGGCCTGGGAGGCCGAGCACGGCGCGGTGCGCTAGCCTGCATTTCTCACCAGATCACGTCGCGAGGCGGTCGAGAGTGCCGAAGATTCGCGAGCCTCGGACCGGAGGGCGACGCAGGCGTACTTGAACAGTACGTCGAGGAGCCCGGAGGGAGAAGCTCGCGAAGATTCGGTGCTATCGGCCGCCGCAGTAGGGATCTGGTGAGAAATGCAGGCTAGCCGCGCAGCTTTCGCACGACCTCCTGGAGTGCGTCCGGTCCCGCCTCGTTGTAGACGACCATCGTCGTCCGCTGCGCGAAGGCGTTTCGCTCGCGGATCCGCTTCGCGACCTGGTCCGGCGTACCGCTGACGCCGACGACGTCGACCATCTCGTCCGTGATGAGGCGGGTCATGTCGAGCCACTTCCCTTCCTTCGACAGGCGGTTCAGCTCGGGCTGCAGATCGCCCCAGCCGTGGTGGTCGAGGAAGATCTTGTACGCGGGCGTCGAGCCGTAGAACGACATCTGCGCGCGCGCCTTCTGCCGCGCGCGCTCGATCTGCTCGTCGTTCGCGCCGATCATCGTGATCGTCTGCGCGGAGATCTCGACTCCCTTCGGATCGCGTCCGCCGCGCGACGCGCCCTCCGCGAGCGCCGGCAGACCGACCACGCGCACGAAGTCGGGCGAATGCAGCGGATGGACGATCCAGCCGTCCGCGACCTCGCCGGCGACGCGGATCATCCCCGGTCCGAAGCCCGCGAGCGCGATCCGCGGCACGCCGAACGGGTTCTTCGACGGGCTGAAGAACGGCGACATCAGCGTGTGCGTGTAGAACTCGCCGCGGAACTGCAGGCGTTCGCCTTCGTTCCAGCAACGCCAGATCGCGCGGATCGCCTGCACGAACTCGCGCATCCGCGCGTTCGGCCGCGACCACGTCTCGCTGAAGCGCTTCTCGATGTGCGGGCGGATCTGCGAGCCGAGCCCGAGGACGAACCGCCCCTTCGAGAGGAGCTGCAGGTCGTTCGCCATGTAGGCGACGACCATCGGGTTCCGCGCGAAGGCGATCGCGATGCCGGTGATCAGGTCGATCCGCTCCGTCAGCGCCGCGGCGAGCGCGAGCGGGAGGAACGGGTCGTGCGTGCCCTCGAAGCTGAGGACGCCGTCGTATCCCTGATCCTCGTATTCCTTCGCGATCCGGCCGGAGGCTTCGAGCTCCGTCTGCAGAAGCGCGGCGTCGATCTTCATTCTCGTTCTCTCCTGGCCGGGTCGTCCGGATGCGTCCGCTCAGATGCGGCGCTCGCGGCCGCTCCAGTAGGGCTCGCGCACCGTGCGCCGCTGGATCTTGCCGCTGTCGAGACGCGGCAGCGACTCCGCGAAGTCGACCGCGCGCGGACACTTGAAGTGCGCGAGGCGCGCTCGCGCGTGCTCGAGGAGCTCCGCGGCGAGCTCCGGCGAGGGGCGCTGACCGTCGGTGAGCTCGACCACGGCGCGCACGCTCTCGCCCCATTCCTCGTCGGGGACGCCGATGCAGCAGACGTCGCGAACGGCAGGATGCGTCAGCAGCACCGCGTCGACCTCGGCCGGGTAGACGTTCACGCCGCCGCTGATGATGACGTCGGCGCTTCGATCGCAGAGGTAGAGGTAGCCGTCCTCGTCGACGTAGCCGACGTCGCCGAGCGTGAAGTACCCGCCGGTCGCGTCGTACGCGCCGCGCGTCTTCGCGTCGTCGCTGAAGTAGGAGAAGCGCGTCTCGTCGTCGGGCGCCTTCAGGAACACGCGACCCGTCGTCCGCGGCGGAACGGCGGCGCCCGCGTCGTCGCGGATCTCGACCTGGTCCGGGTTGGGCTTCCCGACCGTGCCGGGATGAGCGAGCCATTCCTCGGGCGTGACGAACGAGCCCCAGCCCTCGGTCGCCGCGTAGTACTCGTAGACCACGGGCCCGAGCCAATCGATCAGCGACTGCTTCAGGTGCACCGGACACGGCGCCGCGCCGTGCAGCACGACGCGCAGGGACGAGACGTCGGAGCGCCGTCGCGTCTCCTCCGGCAGCGCCAGCAAGCGATGGAACATCGTCGGCACCATGTGCGTGTGCGTCACGCGGTGCCGCTCGATCTCGCGCAGCGCTTCTTCCGCGTTCCAGCGGCTCATCAGCGCGACGGTCGCTCCGTAGAGGAGCGGAATCGTCAGCGAGAACGCGAGCGGCGCCGCGTGGTAGAGCGGGCCGGTGCAGAGGTGCACGTCGCCGGCGCGGTACGCGATCCTCTTCCCGACCTCGCCGAGCGCCTGCAGGCTCGTCTGGCGTCGGTACACGCCCTTCGGCCGGCCCGTCGTACCCGACGTGTAGAGCATCTGCGTGCCGCGGCACGGGTCCTCGACGTCGTCCTCTTCGAGGTCGCGGACGAAGTCGTCGTCGCGGACGAAGCCCTCGATCTCGCCGCCGAGCGAAACGAGAGTCGTCGCCTGCGGCGCTTGTCGCGCGGCGGCGATCGCGGTCTCCGGGAACCGGGCGTCCGCGAAGAACGCGCGTGCTTCGGAGTTCGAGACGACGTAGCCGACCTCGTCGCCGGTCAGATGCCAGTTGATCGGCGTGATCCGCAGGCCGCACCGCTGCGTCGCCTGGTGCACTTCCGCGAACTCGGGCCGGTTCCCGCAGAGGAGTGCCACGCCGTCGTCTTCGCGGAGACCGCGAGCGCGAAGGGCGCGCGCGAGCCGGTTCGCCCGGCGGTTCAGGGCGTCGAACGTCCGCGTCCCGTGGGACGAGACGATCGCGGGCCGCTCGGGATTCTCGCGTGCGTGGACCGCGAGCGTCATCCCGACCGCGGGTGCGCTCCTGTGGTCGAGCGGTGTGCGCCGGATCGCGTCTCCCATAGTATGGTCCCGAGAAGACCAGAGGAGAGACACCATGATCAAGCGTCCCTTCCTGCGGCGTTCGCTGCGTCTTCCCTGACCGCGCTCGATGGCGACGAGCGGGAAGCGCGACGCCGCGGCGGCGGTGCTCCGGTCCGTCCGGGTCGTCGACCTGTCGGCGGGTATCGCCGGCGGCTACGCGACCAAGCTCTTCGCGGACGCCGGAGCGGACGTCGTCAAGGTCGAGCCGCCGGGCGGCGACCCGCTGCGGCGCCACTCGGCCACGGGGGCGGACCTCGGATCGGAGGACGGCGCTCTGTTTCGCTTCCTCCACGCGGGAAAGCGCTCGGTCGTCGGCGAGCCGGAGAGCGACGTGGTGCGCGACCTGATCCGGAGCGCCGATCTCGTCGTCGAGAGCTTCGCGCCGGAGCGGTTCGACGCCGAGTCCGTCGCGGCGGACGAGCCCGGTCTCGTCGTCCTCTCGATCACGCCCTACGGCCGGACCGGTCCGTGGCGGAATCGGCCGTGGACGGAGCTCACCCTGCAGGCGGAGTCCGGCTCGATCGGAACTCGCGGTCTGCCGGGACGCGAGCCGTTCCAGGCAGGGGGCCGGATCACCGAGTGGGTCGGCGGCACGTACGCCGGCGTCGCGGCGCTCGCGGCCGTGTCGCGTGCGCGCAAGAGCGGGCACGGCGAGCACGTCGACTTCTCGCTCTTCGAGGCGATCACGCTCGCCGGCACGAACTTCATGGAGCTGATGTCTCGTCTTCTCGGCTGGAACGGCGAGGGCGGGCTCCCGCAGAACGTCGAGACGCCTTCGATCGAGCCGACGCGCGACGGCTACGTCGGCTTCTGCACGAACTCGCGCCAGCAGATCGCGGACTTCATGGCGCTGATCGAGCGTCCCGAGCTCGCCGACGATCCCGAGCTCACGCAGGTCTTCGGTCGCTCGCTGCGCTTCGCGGAGTGGAACGAGATCGTCCACGCCTTCACGAAGCGGTACACGACCGACGAGATCCTCGAACGTGCGGCGGCGCTGCGCATCCCGTCGGCGCCCGTCCTGAACGCGCGCACGGTGCGCGACCACGAGCAGGTCGTCGCGCGGGGCATGCTGCAGCGCGACGCGACGGGATCCTTCTGGCAGCCGCGACGTCCGTATCGCTTCGACGACGTCGATCCGCCGCCACCGCGTCCCGCGCCGGGGCTCGGCGAGCATCAGGACCGGATCGACGCGCGGACGCCGGAGCGTCCGCGTGCGACGGCCGAGCGCCGTCTCCCGCTCGAAGGCATCCGGATCGTCGACTTGACGGCGTGGTGGGCCGGTCCGTCCGCGACGCAGATGCTCGCGACGCTCGGCGCCGACGTGATCCACGTCGAGTCGCCGACCCGAGGCGACGCGATGCGGATGACGGGCGGCATGGTGCGGCACCGCTTCCCGGCGTTCTGGGAGGCGAGCGCGGTGTTCGCTTGCGCGAACAGCAACAAGCGTGGCTTGACGCTCGACCTCCGGCAGCCGCGCGCCCGGGAGCTCGCCCTGAGGCTGATCGCAGTCTCCGACGGAGTCTTCGACAACCATACGCCGCGTGTTCTCGAAAGCTTCGGGCTCGACTGGCCGGGGCTGCAGCTCGTGAACCCGCGCCTGATCCTCGTGCGCATGCCGGCGTTCGGGCTCTCCGGCCCGTGGCGCGATCACACGGGGTTCGCGCAGACGATGGAGCAGCTCACCGGCCTCGCGTGGATCACAGGGCACCCGGACGATCAGCCGCGCATCCAGCGCGGGCCGTGCGATCCGCTCTCGGGGATGCACGGCGCGTGGGCGTTCCTTCTCGCGCTCGCGGAGCGCGATTCGACCGGCCGCGCGGTGCACGTCGAATCGACGATGGTCGAAGCGGCGCTCAACGCGGCCGCGGAGCCGATCCTCGAGGAGTCCGCCTACGGGCGTCTTCTCGAAAGAGCCGGCAATCGCTCGCCGACGGCTTCGCCGCAGGGGCTCTACGCTTGCGCCGGCAGCACGCCCGGGAACGAGCGCTGGCTCGCGCTCTCGATCGAGAGCGAAGCGCAGTGGGCGGCGCTCGTCGAGATCCTCGGCTCGCCGCCGTGGGCGACGGCGGACGACCTGCGCGAAGCGGGTGCGCGGAGAGCCGCGCAGGACCGGGTCGATTGCGAGCTTCGGGCGTGGGCGGCGGAGCAGGACCGGGAGAAGATTCTCGCGAGGCTCCTCGCCGCGGGGGTTCCCGCGGCGCCGGTCGTCGACCCGCGCCGTGTCGGGGAGTCGCCGCAGCACCGCGCCCGCGGCTTCTTCGAGACGGTCGAGCACGCCGTCCTCGGGGCTCAGCCGTTCACGACGGTGCCCTTCCGGTTCGGGAGCGTGGAGCGCTGGCTTCGGCGGCCCGCGCCGATGCTCGGCGAGGACAATCGCCAGATCCTGGTCGAGCTTCTCGGCCTCGATCCGTCGGAGCTCGAGGAGCTCGAGGCGTCGAAGGTGATCGGGACGCGGCTCGAGGCGTGAGCCTCGCGGCTCACGCCTCGTGCTCGACCCGCTGGCCGAGCTACCGCATCACATCGGAAGGCTGGGCGGATCAGCGGAATACGACGCGATCCGCGAAGGCTGCGACGCCAGCGGCAGCTTCTTGCGAAACCCGCTGTCGCTCTTACTCGGCGAGGCTCGGGAGAACGCGAATCGTTGCAATGCGCTGATGTAGCTTCTCCGAGCGGAGACGGATCGATCGCGCGCCCTTCGGCAGCGAAGCACCCGTTCGAAGAAAGGACTCCTCGTCGATCAACGTGCTACCCGCTTCCGCCTGCGAGCAAAGGAACGCGGCGAGATTCACTTGTGGGCCGACCACTCCGAAGAACTTCTTTCCCGGAGGACCGATGAGGCCGATCGTCGCGGGACCGTACGTGATGCCGAGGGCGAGGCCGATCTTCGGCGCTTGACGGCCGGCTTCCTCCCACTCGGTCCGCCAGCGCGCCTCGAGCGCTCGGAACGCCGCGTGAAGCTCCTGGCTGACCGCGCCGGCGAGGTGCTCCAGCAAGGCGTGGCCCTTCTCGCGCGTCAGCTCGGGAAGGAAGAGCGCCAGGAGCCCGTCGCCCATGTACTGGAAGACCACTCCGTGATGCGCCTCGATCACGCGGGTCATATCCGAGAGGTACTCGCCGATCCGGTCCGCGAGGTGCTGCGTGTCGTCGAGCGCGACGGTCAGCCGGGAGAAGCCCCGCATGTCGACGAAGAGCACGGCGACCGTACGAGGATGCGGCTTCAGCATTCCGGCGCTCAGCACGCCCTGGAAGCGAAGGTCGTCGAGGGCCGAAGCGCCGACGTGGTCGATCACCCCGCCCGCGGCGCCGGTGAACCAGCGGACCCACCCTTCGGCCACGGAGCCGAGAGCGCTTCCGACCCGGAGCGCGAGCCGCTCGAGCCAGTCGTCGATGTCGTGCGAGACGCGGCCCGCGACGACTGCGCCCCGCCCGCCGGGGATGGACTCGAGGTGCCGGCTTCCGGTCAGAAGCATCCGACGCGGCTCGTAGCGAACGGCTTCGACGGCGCCGTTCGCCGTCGCGAAAAAGAGGTCGCTCCACAGGCGACCCAGGTCTTCGGGCAATCTCCGCAACCACTCGAGCATGTCCCGAGGCTAGCACACCCTCCGACGCGTTGCGTTACGAGGCGGCGAAGAAGGCGCTATGCTGAGAAAACGTAGATCTTTCATATACCTACGGTGCGGATGGCAGCCGGCTAGGGAAACGCCCCGGCGACGTGTAGACGAATCCGTCTGGTTGTTGACCATGCCGGCTCGATCGGAAACAACGACATGACCGCAGCGCGCGAAGCTGCCGAGGAGCGCGGGTGAAACGCGAGGACTGCATTCTCTTCAGCGGCGCAGCGAGCGGCGCCGAGGCCGAGTTCGGCGCTGCCGCCGAGCGCTACGGGATCGAGGAGGTGAACTTCACCTTCGACGGCCACAAGGACGCGCGGTCGCGCGGAATCCGTGTGCTCACCCGGGCGGAGCTCGACAAGGGCGACGTCAGCCTCGCCTACGTCAGCCGTCTGATGAGCCGCCGCTACCCGGACACGCCGCTCTTCAAGAGGGTTCTCCAGAGCATCTGGCACCAGGTGAACAACGGCCAGGAGGTCTACGTCGTCGGGAAGATCCTCGCCGACGGTACCGTCAAGGGCGGTACGGGCTGGGGAGCGGAGTTCGCGAAGATTTGCAACAAGCCGCTGTTCGCGTTCGACCAGGACGGCAACGCCTGGTCCCGCTGGAACGGGCAGGCGTGGGAAGCCGTCTCGGAGCCCGTGATCGGCCATCCGTACTTTGCGGGCGGCGGAACGCGCTTCCTCACCGAGGGTGGGAAGAAGGCGATCGAGGGTCTCTTCCGCCGGAGCTTTGGCTAGCCTGCATTTCTCACCAGATCACGTCGCGAGGCGGTCGAGAGTGCCGAAGATTCGCGAGCCTCGGACCGGAGGGCGACGCAGGCGTACTTGAACAGTACGTCGAGGAGCCCGGAGGGAGAAGCTCGCGAAGATTCGGTGCTATCGGCCGCCGCAGTAGGGATCTGGTGAGAAATGCAGGCTAGCCCCGCGACTCGGCTCTCGTCATAGAAGGCCGAGGAACGCGCGCAGCGCCTCGCGGTCGCTCGCCTCGAGGGGCTCTCCCGACGGAAGCTCGCCGTCGTGCACGAAGGAACCGTCGCCGAACCGCGCGCGCACGAGGACGTCGTCGAGGCTCCGCGCGGACCCGTTCGTGAAGTACGGCCGCTTCTTGTAGAGCCGCCGGAGCGAGGGCACGCGCGCGCCGTCGGCATGCACGTACGGCAGGACGCCGGTCTTCTCGTAGCCCTCTCGGCCCCACACGATCGGCTCCGACGCGAACAACCCCGACTCCCACTCCTCGAACGGAACGCGAGAAGACGCATCGTCCGAGACGAGCCGCGCCGCGTGGCAGCCTTCGCAGCGATCGCGGAACACCTCGGCGCCGCGACGCTCGAGAGCGGAGTAGTGCCGCCGGCCGCGCGTCGCCGGATTCTGGGTGTGGTTCAGGTCCACCAGGAACGTCATCAGCGAGCGGCGGAGGTACGCCGGGGCGAGTGTCGTCGGTGCTCCTTCGACCGCGCGCAGCCACGGATGCTCTGCCGCTTCGACGGCGAACCACGGGTCGTGGCCGCTTCCACGATTCGCGACGCGGAACTCGTTCTGCACCATCCGCCCCATCGTCGGATCGAGAGCGCGGGAGAAGTACGGCCGGTTCCCGTGCAGACCGACGAGCGGCTTCGTGGTCGCGAACACGTCGTCGCGTCCCGAGAAGTGCGTGCGGCCGTCCACGTAGCCCTCGAAGTGGCACGTCTCGCAGGTGAAGCGGCTCTCGCGCCCCTCGCTCTCGTTCCAGGGGGCCATCAGCGTCGTGAAGAAGAGAGCCTCGCCGAGGCGCGATTCGACCGATCGTTCGGCGGAGAGGTCGCCGATGTGCGCGGCCGGCACCGCGCGCCAACGGTCCTCGCCGAGAACGATCCACGCGTCGAGCAGCGGATCGGCCGCGAGCGATCCGGCGTGCGCCGTCGTGCCCGGCGGAAGTACCGCACGGCGCACCGTGGGAGGCGCAGACGGGTCACCGCTCGCCCACGTCGAGTACACGAGACCTGCCGAGCCGTAGCCGCCGGTCGCGAGCGAGAGCGCGCCGGCGGAGTCACGCCCGATCCGGATCCACTTCGGCGTGACGACACCGAGCGCGGAGAGGTTCAACTCGCCGATCCGCTTCGCTTCGCGCCCGATGCCGTCATCGCGCCCGACCCGATAGATCCATGCGAACGAGTCGATGTAGCCGAACGAGCCGTCACGACGATCCAGTGGTCGATCCTCGACGCCGCCCGCTGCCACGAGGAGGTCGCCGTCCCTCTCTTCCAGCGCGTCGATCGACCAGATCGGGCCGTCGTGGACGATGCGCGCGTGCTCGGCGCCGCTCTCGTCGAGGACGAGGATCGCGTGGTCGAGGAGGCAGCTCGCGATGACCCAAGGGCCGACGGCGAGAATTTCGACGGGGCCTGCGCACGGCGCGACCGGGCGCGCGGATGGCGGCTCCCGGTCCGGCTCGATCGCGAGCACGCGGCCGGCGACGGCGTCGAGCACGAAGAGGCGCTTTCCGCTCTGCGAAGCGGCGACGTCTCGCAGGCCCAGGACGCCGTCGAGGCGAATCGATCGCGCGAGGGCGAGCTCGTCGTCGCGAAGCCGATGGAGCGCGATCTCGGACGACGCTTCGCCGACGGACGCGATCTCCCCGTCGGGGAGGACCGCAAGGCCCGTGGTCGAGGCCGGCGCGGCTGCGCGATCGAGCTCGCGCCCGTTCGCATCGAGAAGGACGACCGCATTCGCGCCGCGGAGCGTTCCGATCCATCGGGGAGGCGCTTCGGCGACCTGGACCAGCGCGAACGGATCGGGCCCGAGCGCCTTCGTCCACGGGCGCGGTGAAGACCAATCGGTCCTCGCCCGGGCCGCTTCCTCGAAGGCGACGAGCTCCTCGACGGCACCGGCGGGCGCGGTACGGGCGGGCGTCGCGTGCACACCGAGAACGGAGGCCGCGAGCCCGGCCGCGAGAAGGCGTCTCGCGGGATGCGAGGGGGCCCTACCAGCCGCCGCCTTCGCCCTCGTCGTCCTCCTCTTCTTCCTCCTCCTGACCGGAGTCGTCGCCCGCTTGCGCCTGGGGCGCGGGACCCGAGCCGATCGCGAGGCTCCGCTCGTGCGACAGCACGAGAGAGAGCATCAGCAAGAGAAGAGTGAGGACCCACTTCAGCGCTCCGAGCTTCCGCATCACGGCATCTTCCTCCGGGAGTGGGCGACGAACTCTTCGCCCGATGCCCCGATCCTACTTGGCATCGGACCCACGTCAACCGAGACGCCTTCCTCTCGATGGACCGCGCCGCGGCGAGCGGGTAGGACGCCCGGATGGCAGCAGAGCATCCCGCCCGAGCGGCGGCACGGCGTTCCATGGATGCGGTTCACGCGAAGGATCGCGCCGCGTGGCTCGACAACTTCGCCGACGAAGCGATCATCGAGGATCCGATCGGCGTCTCGCCTCTGTGCCCGGACGGCAAGGGACATCGCGGCAAGGAAGCGATCGCACGGTTCTGGGACTCGATCATTGCGCCGAACCGCGTGCTGTTCGAGATGCGCGAGTCGCACGCGTGCGGCGACGAGTGCGCCAACGTCGGCACGATCACGACCGTGCTGGCGGACGGATCCGTGAGCCGCGTCGCCGGTGTGTTCACCTACCGGGTCGACGCGGCGGGCAAGGTCCAGGCGCTCCGGGCGTACTGGGAGTTCGAGCGGATGGCGTTCTTTCCGCGCGCCTGATCGGCGCTCCGTTCGCGCTCAGCGCTTCAGGTGGTCCGGGGCGAAGATCGCGTCGGACAGCTCGACGTTGTAGTCGATCTCCTCCGTCTGCAGCCGCGAAGAAGCGTTCTTGGGAACGTTCTTCATCGTCTGGTCGCGGATCGTCTGGATGTCCTCGACTTTCTCGACGACGTCGACCGACCAGACCTTGAAGGGCTTGCCCTGCTTGTCGGAGAACTCGCGGCGCAGGATGATCGCGTCCTGCGGATCGATCGCGATGACGGTCGGACCGTAGATCTCCTCCTGCGGGTGCTTCGGCGTCGCTCGGACGAGCTTCACCTTGCGGCCGCCGATCCCGGTCTCGCCGGTGAACTCGTAGGTGAAGTCGTTGATGTCCGGCTCGACCAGGTCGGAGACGTAGAAGGTCGACTTAGAAGAGGGAGAGCCGGACCGATCCCCGGATCCGCTCGGCCCGCCTTAGCGGATTTCCACGGCAATGACGACCGGAAGATCGATCGGCGGGTAGGATGGCGCCGACGGACTTCCCCTCCGATTCTCGATCCGTCTCTCCCCTCGAAACGCAGAACCGATCGCGGCGGATATTCGCGAGCCGTCTTATCTGCACGGCCGACTCGTGCTCCAAGTGCGCTGCATGGGGATGCCCGCCAGAGGAGGGGGACGAGATGAAGCTACGCAACCACTTGAACCGCATTCTTTTCGAACGTGGGCTGGCCGAGGGGGAGCTCGCGTCGGTCTGCCGCCTCGACCAGGGACATCTGAACCGGATCAAGAACGGACGGGTGAAGCCTAGCCTGGTGACGGCGCTCCGGATCGGGAATGCGCTCGGGCTGCCGGTGAACCGTATTTTCTTTCTCGACGGCGTCGCCGGCGAGGAAATGCACGATCGGCACGCGTTGCCACGGCGAAACGCCCGCGCGACGCGCGAGGACGCGGCGCCGGAGGCGGCTTCCGCGACGGCGCGTCGGGGCCGCTGAGGCGGGCGCTCAGAAGCGCAGGCGAGGCCGGCGTCGGCTTCGCGGATCGCCGCGAAGGATCGCGCCGAGCAGCACTCCGAAGACGAGGACGATCACGCCGACGAACCAGACGCGCCGGCCCGCGCGAGACGTATCCTGGGTGAGCGACGCGACCTGCTCGCCCAACGACCGGTTCTCGCGGGTCAGGCGCTCGGCCTGCGCGGTCGTCTTCTCGAGGTCTTCGCGGAGGAGCCCCGCTTCCGTTTCGAGATCGGTCAGACGGATCTGCGCCGGAGGCTCGGTCGTGAGGTAGCCCTCGGGGATCCATCCTTCCTGGCCATCGGCAAGCCGGACCTGGTTCCAGTCGCCCTGTATCCCGAGGACCGCAACCGGATCGTTGCTCGACACTCCGCCGATGATCTCGAACTCGTTCCCTGCGCCGCGGCGGACGTTCAGCCGGACCTCGCCGTTCACCCAGGCGAGCTCCTCCTCCGCGCGACCGGTCGACACCAGAAGGAGCGTGGCGGCAGCCGTCCGCAGGAGGGCGGGTAGCCTCGCCCCACGGCCTCTTCCCAATCGGAATCGCATGAAACGCTCTGGCCCCGGAGGAGGTCTCCGCGCAGTATCTCGGTGGCACCGCCGCCTGACAAGTCGAAGGCATCAGGTCTGGATTCTCGGCCACCGGCCTGGCAGGTAGTGGTCGAGGGCCGCCCCAGGAAGGGCCCCATTTCACGGAGGAAGGCTTCGATGCAGGTTCAGGTTCCGGTCGACGACTACATTCTCTTCATCGTCGGTATGGTGGTCTTCGGGATCGCGCTCGCCGGCGTCGGCGCCATCCTGAGCCGGATGCATCTGGACTGAGCTTCAGCGTGCTCGCTCGAGGACGGTGATCGCGAACGGGTGCGCGTGGCGCGCATCCGAAGCGTGCTCCTCGCGAGCGGTCTCTCGCCACTCGCCGGCCGCGAGCGGCGGGAAACGAACGTCGCCGTCGACCTCCGCGTCGACGCGCGTCAGGTACACGCGATCGGCCGCCGGCAGCGCGGCGGCGTAGACGCCGGCGCCGCCGATCACGAAGGCCTCGCTGTCGCCGGCGCGCCGCGCGATCTCGAGCGCTTCGTCGAGGCTCCGCACGACGCGACATCCCGGCGCCGCGTAGTCGGGGCGTCGCGAGAGCACGACGTTCACCCGGTCCGGGAGCGGCTTTCCGATCGATTCGTACGTGCGACGTCCCATGATCACGTGGTGACCGGTCGTCCGCGTGCGGAAGCGGCTCATCTCGAGCGGCAACCGCCAGGGAAGCCGCCCGTCGCGGCCGATCACCCCGTTCCGGGAGACGGCCGCGATGAGCGCGACCGTCATACCGCCACCGCGGCGGCGATGTGCGGATGCGGGTCGTAGCTCTCGAGTGCGAAGTCCTCGTACCGGAAGTCGAAGATCGACGACGGCCGGCGAAGCAGCCGGAGCTGCGGCAAGGATCGCGGCTCGCGTGAGAGCTGCAGCCTCGCCTGCTCGAGGTGGTTCACATAGAGGTGCGCGTCTCCGAGCGTGTGCACGAGCTCGCCGGGCTCGAGATCGGTCACGGCGGCGATCATCACCGTCAGCGCCGCGTACGACGCGATGTTGAACGGCACGCCGAGGAACACGTCCGCGCTTCGCTGGTAGAGCTGGCAGGAGAGTCGTCCGCCGGCGACGTAGAACTGGAACAGGCAGTGACACGGCGGCAGCGCCATCCGGTCGATGTCGGCGACGTTCCAGGCGCTCACGACGAGTCGTCGCGAATCCGGGTTCCTTCGGATCTCGTCGACCACCCAGGCGATCTGATCGACGGTCCCGCCATCGGCACGCGGCCACGAGCGCCACTGGCGGCCGTAGACGGGACCGAGCTCGCCCGCTTCGTCGGCCCACTCGTCCCAGATCGTCACTCCGTTTTCGCGCAGGTAGGCGACATTGGTGTCGCCGCGCAGGAACCAGAGCAGCTCGTGCAGGATCGAGCGCAGATGGAGGCGCTTCGTCGTCAAGCAGGGGAATCCGGCTCCGAGGTCGAACCGCATCTGGTGGCCGAAGACGCTCAGCGTCCCGGTGCCGGTCCGGTCCTCCTTCCGGGCCCCCTCCCGGAGAATCCGCTCGATCAGGTCCAGGTACGGCCGCATCGGGGAGGAGGGTACACCGAGGGCAGGGGGGCCTTCCACAGAGCCGGCCCGCCGGGCCGGCGGGGGCCTCTTTTGCAGGGAATCCGGCCCTTTTCCTCTTGGCAGGCTACCTGCAGTGCTTACAGACTGATTTACCCGGAACCCCGGCGGGGGGCTGGATCTGCCTGGGGCGGGCCATGGGGGCCCGACCGAACTGGACCCGGTTCGCTGGACACAACAGGAGCAAATGCCTAGACAAAATGCAGGATGAGGAGGGTTCCCGCGCGGCTTGCCGGCGGGAGATTGGCAATGCGCCTGTAAGGTCAGCCGTGTGGAGTTCGTCCTCCATGGCCGGGGGAGGGGCACACGCGTTGCCTTTGAGGAGGCCGGGGGATCTGATCGGCGAAGCGCCGGTTGGAGCTCGCGGCCAGCCAACTGTTCGAGAGGAGGTCAGGAATGGTGTTGGACGGGAAGATGGGTCCGCTCGCCCGAAGCGGAGTGGTGGCGCTCATTGCGATGAGTGTCGTAGCGTTCGCCGGGGCGACGGCGCGTGCAGACGAGGTCGAGCAGGAAGAGATCGTCGTCGGTGAGGAAGTGGTTCAGCCTGCGGCAGCTCCGTGTCCGGAGTGCGACGTCAACAACGGCATGGTGTCGTTCGCGATGGGCGTCGACATCACGACGGCGTACTACTTCCGCGGAATCGTTCAGGAGAAGTACGGCTTCATCGCGCAGCCCTGGGGCGAGGTGACGTTCACTCTGTGGGAAGCAGAGGAGAACTCGAACAGCTTCGTCACGGACTTCACCGGAACGCTCGGCACGTGGAACAGCGTGCAGAGCAACAAGACCGGCTCGCCGATGGACGGCACGGGCCCGGGCAACTGGTATGAGTCCGACATCTACGGCGGATTCGGCATCGGCATGGAGCACGGACTCGGCCTCGGCGTGAACTACATCGCCTACACGAGCCCGAACAACGCGTTCGGCACCGTCCAGGAGCTCGACGCGGACATCTCGTGGGACGACTCGACCCTCTACGGCGGCGAGATGCAGAACCTCGGCTTCGGCATCAACCCGTACGCGCTCTTCGCGTTCGAGCTCGACAAGAACTCCTTCCCGCTGCATGACGAGGAAGGCATCTACGTCGAGGTCGGTGCGGAGCCGTCGGTCGAGCTGATGTCGGACAGCGACTACCCGATCGGCATCGGCGTCCCGCTGACGGTCGGCCTCTCGCTGAGCGACTACTACGCCGTGAGCGGCGTCTCGGATGACACCTTTGGCTTCTTCCAGGCCGGTCTGAGCACGTCCGTTGGTCTCGGCTTCGTTCCGCCCGAGTACGGCTCGCTGAGCGCGGGCCTCGCGGGCTACTACATCGCGTTCGGCAACTCGGTGCAGGACTACAACGACGCCGCGTTCACGACGATCGGCGGCTCGGATTGGATCGGCACCCTCAGCCTGAACTGGGAGTACTGATTCACGAAAGACCCGTCGTCCCGCTCCACGCCTCGGCGTGAGCGGGACGGACGGCGGTCTCAGGGCCCGGAGCGGCTTCGTCGCTCCGGGCCTTTTTCTTCGTGCGCGCGGCGGACGTTCGATTTCGAGCCGCGCCGCGCGTGCGCTAGCCTGCATTTCTCACCAGATCCCTACTGCGGCGGCCGATAGCACCGAATCTTCGCGAGCTTCTCCCTCCGGGCTCCTCGACGTACTGTTCAAGTACGCCTGCGTCGCCCTCCGGTCCGAGGCTCGCGAATCTTCGGCACTCTCGACCGCCTCGCGACGTGATCTGGTGAGAAATGCAGGCTAGAGACGTTCGCGATGAAACCGGACGCGATCGCCGCGGCCCTCGCACCCGTCCTCGCCGACGCCTGCGGAGCCGAGAGCGCGCGCATCGACGGGATCCGTTCGATGACCGGCGGCGCCGCACGCGAGGCGTGGCGCCTCGACGTGACGCTCGAGCGACCGTCGGGCGAGGAAGCACGCTCGTTCGTCGCGCTCGTGTTCCGACCCGCGGGGAGCGGACAGCGAGCCTTCGAGGCGGTCTCCGAAGCCGAGCTGCTGCGCGCCGCTGCGCGCGCCGGCGTGCCTGTTCCGGCGGTGATCTGCGCCGGGGAAGCGCCGCTCGGCCGTCCTTTCTACGTGATGGACCGCATCGAAGGCGAGACGATCGGGCGACGCCTCGTTCGCGAGGAGCGCTTCGCCGCGGCGCGAGCCCGGCTTCCGCGTCAGCTCGGCGAAGCGCTCGCCGCGATCCATCGCGTGCCGGTCCACGACCTCGCGTTCCTGCCGCGCCCGAAGCCCGGCGTCACGGTGGCGCAAGCAGAGACCGACCGGCTCGAAGAGCTCTACCGTGTGATCGCGGTCGAGCCGCATCCCGTGTTCGAGCTCGCCTTCCGCTGGCTCCGCGCCAACCTTCCCGAGACGCGCGCGACGACGCTCGTGCACGGCGACTTCCGGATCGGAAATGTGATCGTCGACGAGCACGAGGGTCTGCGCGCCGTGCTCGACTGGGAGCTCGCGCATGCGGGCGACCCGGTGCAGGACCTCGCCTGGGCTTGCGTCCGCTCGTGGCGCTTCGGCGCAGACGCGCTCACCTTCGGCGGGGTCGGTCGGCGAGAGGAGCTCTTCGCCGCATACGAGGAGGCCGGCGGCCAGCGCGTCGATCCGTCCGCCGTGCGCTTCTGGGAGGTCTTCGGCAATCTCAACTGGGGCGTGATCACGCTGATCCAAGTGCGCGGCTTCCTCGACGGTGCGATCCGGAGCGCGGAGCTCGCCGCGATCGGCCGCCGCGCCGCCGAAACCGAATGGGAGCTCCTGAATCTCATCGAAGGAAGGGTGTGATCCGACGTGCATGATCGTCCGACGCTCCACGAGATCCTCGACGTCGTGCAGGGCTTTCTCGAAGCCGAGGTCGTGCCGACGACCACCGGGCGCACGCAGTTTCTCGCCCGCGTCGCCGCGAACCTGCTGGGTCAGGCGGATCGAGAGATCGACCTCGAGAGCGGGCACTTCGAAGAGGCGTGGAGGGGGCTCGAAGCGCTGCTGGGCGCCGCTCGGGCGCCTTCCGACCGAGCTTCGCAACGCGAAGCGTTCGAACGCCGCCTCAACCTGCTGTGCGAGGAGATCCGCTCCGGTCGCCTCGATTCGGGCTCCGCGCAGCACGAGACGCTGCTGCGGGTGCTTCGGGCCCTCGTCCGGGCGAAGCTCGAAATTTCGAACCCGGCGCTGCTCGCCGCCGACGCCGAGCGTGGAATCTGCTGAGACGGGAAGCGCTTCGACTGCCTAGTACGGGTTGCGGGGCGCTGGTAGCGTGGTTGACCCTGCCGGGACCAAGAGTAGGATCGAGTAAAGGAGAGACCGATGGCCGGAGTACAAGAAGTCAGCGACGCCACTTTCGATAGCGAGGTGCTCCGTTCCTCGACGCCGGTCCTGATCGATTTCTGGGCCCCCTGGTGCGGCCCGTGCCGCGCGATCTCCCCGATCGTGGAGGAGCTCGCGGGCGAGTACGCCGGGAAGCTCAAGGTCGTCAAGATGAACGTCGACGACAATCCGCAGACACCAGCGAAGTACGGCGTCCGCGGCATCCCGAACCTGATCGTCTTCAAGTCCGGAAACGTGCACGAGCAGATCGTCGGCGCGGTTCCGAAGTCGAAGCTGACGCGCGCGATCGACAGCGCCGTCGCCTGAGAAGTCGACCGACCGAGGTCGTCCGGAGGGCCGCGTGAGAAGGTCCCGGGTGCTCGCCTTCGCTCTTCTCGCCGCGTGCGGGGGCGGGGTGGGCACCTCGAGCGACCCCGCAGGTCCCTTCGCCGTCGGCGTCGCTCAACGGACGTTCGTCGACGAAACGAGGCCGACCGCGGCCAACGGCGATGTCCCGGCGCAGGACTCGCGCACCCTGCGGACGCGGATCTGGTATCCCGCCGCCGGCGCGCAGCAGCGAAACGCCGGCGGCGAGCTGATCGAGGTCGCCGACGCTCCGCCCGCGCGCACGGAGGGCCCGTTTCCGTTGATCGTCTTCGCGCACGGTTTCCAGGCCGTCGTCGAGGTCTACCGCCAGCTCTACGTTGCCTGGGCCGAGCGAGGGTACGTGGTCGCTGCGGCGAACTTCCCGCTCTCGAGCTCGGGGAACGAGGGGCCGCCGGTCTTCCTCGACTACGTGAGCCAGCCGGGCGACATCAGCTTTCTGATCGATTCGATGATCGCCGTCTCCGCCGACCGCTCCGACTTCTTCGGTGGCCTCGTCGATGCCGAGCGGATCGGCGCCGCCGGGCAGTCGCTCGGCGGTTTCACGACGATGGGCGTCGCGTTCCACACGTGCTGCGCGGATCCGCGCATCGATGCCGCTGCGCCGATGGCAGCCAGCCTCGCCGAGTTCCCCGGGGGTGAGTACTTCACCGGGATCGAGAGGCCGATTCTCGTGATCCACGGCGACGAGGACGAGACGGTTCCCTACGAGGCCGGGCGCGAGATCTTCGCCCGCGCGAATCGCCCCAAGTACCTCGTGACGATCCTAGGCGGCGACCACATCGTTCCCTACGTCGCCTCGCCAAGAGAGCCGTTGACCGAGCCGGTCCGGCTCTCCTCCCTCGCGTTCTTCGACCGGTACCTGCGCGGAAGGCGCTCCGCCTTCCAGGAGCTCCTCGCCGTCGACGATCTGCTGCAAGCTCGCGTCGAAGCCGAGCCGTAACGCTCCGCGCGCGAAGCGAGCGGCCGAGATGGGAAGCGAGCGTGGAGCGAGAGGGCGCGTGCCCCCTCGCTCAATCAGTAGCGAGGCAGCCGCTCGCGGGAGTGGCGGCGCATGTTCACGTTGATCAGGAGCCCGATCCCGAGCATCAACGAGACCATCGACGAGCCGCCGTAGCTGAAGAACGGCAGCGTGATGCCGACGACGGGCAACAGCCCCGTCGTCATGCCGACGTTGATCGCCGCCTGCCAGAAGACGTTGCTCAGGACGCCGAACGCGATCAGCGCTCCGAACCGCTCCTTCGCGCGGTTCACCGCCATCAACCCGCGGAGCACGACGAGCGCGTAGAGCGCGATCAGCGTGATCGCGCCGAAGAAACCCCACTCCTCCGAGTAGACCGAGAAGATGAAGTCGGTGTGCTGCTCGGGGAGGAAGTTGAGCTGGTTCTGCGTGCCTTGAAGGAATCCGCGTCCCGCGAGTCCGCCGGAGCCGATCGCGATCTTCGACTGGATCAGGTGATAGCCGGCGCCGAGCGGGTCCATCTCCGGGTTGAAGAACGTCGTCAAGCGCCGAAGCTGGTACTCCTTGAGCCCCGACAGCAGCACGGGGACGGCCCCCATGCAGGCGAGGACGAGGAGCCCGAGTGTCCCCCAGCTCGGACCAGCGAGCAGCACCATGCTCGCGAAGACGAAGACGAAGACGCCGGCGGTGCCGAGGTCGGGTTGCTCGAGGATCAGGAACACGGGGGGCATCGCTGCGAGCGTCGGCAGGGCGAGGTCGCGTAGACGGAGTCCGCCCGGCCGGATGCGATGATGGAAGAGCCGCGCGAGGAAGATGATCAGCGCGAGCTTCATCATCTCCGACGGCTGCACCGTGACGGGCCCGATCGAGATCCACCGTCGCGAGCCGCCGCCGATCTCGCCCACGAGAGGCACCGCGGCGAGAAGCGCCAGCCCGGCCACGTAGAGAACGAACGCGTATCGCTCGAGGCGGCGGTAGTCGAAGACGGTGGCGCCGAGCAGTCCGACGAGCCCGATCAGGGACCAGCTCGTCTGACGCCACGCGAAGCCCGTCGGCATGCTGCGGCTCGCGTCCCAGGTCGCGCTGTAGACGGTCATCGTACCGAGCCCGACGATCGTCAGGACCGTGAGGAGAAGGAGACCGTCGAAATGCGCGATCAGCCGCCGATCCATCATCAAGCGCACGGCGTACGTTCCTTCTATCCGGCCAGGGCGCGCATGCGCTCGCGCGTCTCGGGCGGGATCTCCACTCGTTGCGGCTTCGCGGCCGGGATCTCCACTCGTTGCGGCTTCGCGGCATTTGCGACCTCGACCTTGCGGGACGGAGCGGCCTCGACGTAGCGATAGTCGCGGCCGCGCGTCAGCGCGAAGTAGAAGTCGGCGAGATCGTGCGCGAGCGGTGCCGCCGTCGCACCACCCCCTTTGCCGGCGTGCTCGACGAGAACGGCGATCGCGATCTCGGGATCGTCGACCGGCGCGAAAGCGACGAACCACGCGTGATCGCGGAGGTGTCGCGCGAGGTGCTCCGTCTTCACGACGTTCCGGCCCATCTTGAAGACCTGTGAGGTTCCGGTCTTGCCGCCGACGTCGATGTTCGGGAGGAGCGCGTTCTTGCCGGTCCCGCGCGGGCTGTTGACGACGTCGCGCAGGGCCTCGCGGATCTGATGGAGCGTCGAACGTTTGAACTCGACCTTCTCGACGACGTGGGGGTCGTACTGCTCGAGCACCTCGCCGCTCGGGGACTCGATCCGGTTGACGTACTGCGGGCGGTGCCGAACGCCGCCGTTCGCGACCATTGCGATCAGGTTGGCCATCTGGAGCGGCGTCGCGAGGACGTAGCCCTGGCCGATCGCGACCGACAGCGTCTCGCCTGGATACCAGCGCTCGTTGAAGCGCTTGCGCTTCCACTCGCTCGTCGGGATGAGACCGCCCTTCTCGTGGGTGAGGTCGATTCCGGTGGGCACGCCGAGGCCGAGCTTGTGCGCGTACTCGGCGATCGTGTCGACGCCGATGCGGCTACCTACCTGGTAGAAATAGACGTCGCACGACTGAACGAGTGCGTCGTGCAGGTTCATCGAGCCGTGTCCACCGCGTTTCCAGCAGCGATACGAGCGATTGCCGAACCAGTAGGCGCCGCCGCAGAAGATGCGCGTGAACGGGTTGACGGCGCCTTCCTCGAGCGCGGCCATCGCGGTGACGATCTTGAACGTCGATCCCGGCGGGTACTGCCCCTGCAGGGCCCGGTTCGAGAGCGGGTCGAGCTTCGCCGACACGAGCCCGTCCCACTCCTTCCGCTGGATCCCCCGCGCGAACACGTTGGGGTCGAAGGCGGGCCGGCTCGCGAGTGCGAGCACCTCGCCCGTCGAGGGTCGGAGCGCGACGATCGCGCCTTCGTGATCCTCGAGGAGCTGCTCGGCGAACTGCTGCAGCCGCCGGTCGATCGTCAGCACGACGCTGCTCCCGATCGTCTCCGGGACGCGCGAGAGAACCCGCAGTCGTCGGCCGAGCGAGTCGACCTCGATCTGCTGACCGCCCGCGACGCCCCGCAGGAAGCGCTCCCAGGCGCGCTCCGAACCGAACTTCCCGATCAGGTCGCCCATCCGGTAGCTCTCGTCCGCCTCGAGGTCGGTCTGCGTGACCTCGCCGACGTAGCCGAGCACGTGCGACGCGAGCGGACCGTACGGATACGTCCGCAGCGGCCCGACCTCGAGGCTCACGCCAGGAATCTCGAGCTGGCGCGTCTCGAGCGTGACCACCGAGCTCCAGTCGACGTCGCGATGGATGACCAGACCTTCGTACGCGGGCCGTTTCCTCGCGGCGGCGCGGATCGCGTCGATCGACGGCGTGGGAAGCTCGAGCAGCTCGCTCGCTTGCGCGAGCGTCTTCTCCATGTCGCGGGTGTCTTCGGGCACGATCACGACGTCGTACGCCGGTCGATTGTCGACGAGTGGATCGCCGTTCGCGTCGAGGATCAGGCCGCGCGTCGGAGGAATGCGCGCGAGACGGATGCGGTTGTTCTCCGCGAGCGAGCTCCAGCGCTCCGTCTCCCCGACTTGCAGCGCATAGAGGCGAGCCCCGAGGATCGCGAACACGACGAGCGAGAAGATGCCGGCCGCGACGACGCGTCGGCGGAGCTCGTTCGGCGCTTCGCGGTTAGTCAACCGCATGAGCACGCTTTCGCCGCGGGCGGCGGAGGTTGCTGTCGAGCGCGGTGAAGGCGAGAGGCGACAGAACGAGCGCGAACAGCGCCTCGAAGAGGAGTGCTCGCGTCAGGCCCAGCCACGCGACGTTGCGCGGAGCGGCAAGAGCAAAATACGCCATCACGGTCGTGATCTTCACGCCACACCCCACCGCCACCGCGGCGACGGCCGTAACCGGGTTTTCCACCCATAGTCGCTTCGAGACAAGATACACCATCGCGAAAACCAAGGTCATCGCCAGGCAGTAGAGACCGGGGGGAGATCCCGAAAACGTGTCGAGCAGGTAGCCGAGCAGGAAGGCGCCGGTCGCGCCTCCGACGGAGTGATAGTGGAGGCCCAGGTAGACGCAAAGGATGACGATGAGGTCCGGGGCGGCCGGGAGGAAGCTGAGGCGTTCGAGCAGGGTCGTCTGCGCGACCACCGAGAGGACGCCGGCCAGGGCGAAGACGAGGAGGGCACGCATCAGCCTCCTCCCTCGGCCTGGCCGGGGACGGGCGGGACCTCGCGATTCGGGGGCGCGACGACGAGGACCTCCTCCAGCTTGGAGAAATCGACGGCGGGACGGATCTCGGCGGTCCGGTAGAGGCCGTGCTCCTCCTCGCCGAGGTGGACGATCTCGCCGATCGGCATGCCCTTCGGGAAGATGCCGTCCAGCCCGGAGGTGATCACCTTGTCGCCCACCCGGATGTCCTCGCGGCGCTTGACGTACTTGAGCCGGCAGCCCGCCTGGGAGCCGCCCTCGACGATGCCGCGGGCCCGGGTTCGCCGGACGAGGGCGTCGACGCCGCTCGCATGGTCGTCGAGGAGGAGGATGCGCGCGGCGTGGGGGCTCGTCGCCACGACCTTGCCGACGACTCCGCCCGGAGTGACCACGGCGAACCCCTTGGCGACGCCGGCTCGCTCACCCTTGTTGAGCGTCGCCGTGCGGAAGAGGCCGCTCGCGTCCGCGCTCGTGATGCGCGCCGCGACGGCGTCCCCGGGCAGGGATTCCCGGAGCTCGAGTAGCTCCGTCAGCCGCTCGTTCTCCCGCGCGACTGCGCCGGCGGCGTCCGCTTCGGCTTCGAGGTCGCGCACGCGGGAGCGCAGCCACTCGCGCTCCTGCCGCGCGCCGACGAGGTCGACGTAGGAGTTCCAGGTGTCCGCGAGCGAGCTCGAGACCCGCCGCGACAGGTGCGCGATCGGAGTCACGACCTCGAGGAACACCACGCCGAGCGGATCCACCCGCCGTCCGCCGCTGCTGTTCGTCACGAGCAAGGCGAGCGAGGCCAGGAGGAGCGCAACGGTGGCGAGGGGGGTCGAGTGCCGCCGTAGCAGGCCCAGCAAGCCTTCGTCCCCGGAGCGCTACTGGATGGTGACGTCTTTGAGGAGGCTCAGCTCGTCGAGGACCTTGCCGGCCCCCATCACGACGGCCGTGAGCGGATCCTCGGCCACCATGATCGGCAGGCCGGTCTCCTCGCGCAGCAGGGTGTCGAGATTGCGCAGGAGCGCGCCTCCGCCGGCAAGGACGATGCCCTTGTCGACGATGTCCGAGGCCAGCTCCGGGGGGCAACGCTCGAGCCCGATCCGGACCGCCTCGACCACCTGATTGATCGGCTCGAGGAGCGAATCGCGGATCTCCTCGTCCGAGATCTCGACCGTCTTCGGTACGCCGGCGACCAGATCGCGCCCCTTGATCTCCATCGTCTGGATCTCGGTCGACGGGTAGGCGCTGCCGATCGTGATCTTGATCAGCTCCGCGGTCCGCTCGCCGACCAGCAGATTGTACTTGCGCTTGATGTACTGGATGATCGCTTCGTCCATCTTGTCGCCGCCGACGCGGACGGACTTCGAGAAGACGACGCCGGAGAGCGAGATCACGGCGACCTCGGTCGTGCCGCCGCCGATGTCGACGATCATGTTCCCGGTCGGCTCGGTGATCGGGAGCCCGGCGCCGATCGCCGCGGCCATCGGCTCCTCGACGAGGTAGACCTCGCGCGCCCCGGCGGACTCCGCCGACTCGCGGACGGCGCGCTTCTCGACCTCGGTACAGCCGAACGGCACGCAGATGATGATCCGCGGACGAAAGAAGTTCTTCCGCTTGTGGATCTTCTGGATGAAGTACCGGAGCATCGCCTCCGTGATCTCGAAGTCGGCGATGACGCCGTCCTTCAGAGGCCGGATGGCCATGATGTTCCCCGGCGTACGTCCCAGCATCCTCTTTGCCTCGGCGCCGACCGAGAGAACGCGGCGGCCGCTCCGGCTCTCCTTCTGCATCGCGACGACGGAGGGCTCGTTGCAGACGATCCCCTCGCCCTTCAAATAGATCAGCGTGTTCGCGGTGCCGAGGTCGATGGCGAGGTCGTTCGAGAACCACCCCAGAAGCGAATCGAAGATCATGAGCCGCTTGCGTCCCCCGGCCGAGTCGGCGCCCGCACCGTCCGTGCGCCGGCGCTCGGCAAAGCGACCCATCGCTAACAGAACCCCCGCAGGGCGGCAATGGATCTGGCGCCGCAGAAGCGCGATTTGCCTTGCCGGCAGACGAAAACTATCGTCGCGCCATGCTTCATTTCGTGCGGCAGCACGCGCGCTCCAAGGTCATCTGGGTCATGGTCTTCGTGATCATCGGCGTCTTCGTGTTCTGGGGCGTCGAGGCCGTGGTCAGCGGACCGGGCGTCAACACGGTCGCCACCGTCGGGGACCAGAACATCGAGCCGCTCGACGTGGCGCGGGCCGAGAACCAGCTCGTCCAGCTCTACAAGGAAAACTACAAGGACGCCTTCACTCCGCAGCTTCGCGAGCAGCTCAACCTTCGTCAGATGGCGCTCAATGGGTTGATCGAGCGAGCGGTGCTGAAGGAGGAGGCAGATCGCCTCGGGATCGAGATCGGCGACAGCGAGCTCCGCGACGTCATCCTCGGAACGCCCGCGTTCCAGGCGGACGGGCGCTTCAACAAGGAAGCGTACATGCGGATCCTCCGTTACTCCCGCGTGACTCCGGTCGAGTACGAGGAGTCGCGCCGCGAGGAGCTCGCGATCCAGCGTCTCCGCGACGTCGTCCTCGACGGTGTCGGAATCAGCGACGCCGAGGTCCGGCAGGCGATCGAGAACGTCGACGAGACCGTCTCGCTCGACTTCGTCCGGTTCCCCGCCAAGGAGTACGAGGCCCAGGTCGTCGTCGACGAGGCGGCGCTGAGCGAGTTCTACGAGAAGAACAAGGACAAGTATCGCGAGCCCGAGCGCGTTCGCATCTCCCTCGTCGAATACGCGCCCGACAAGTTCATGTCCGAGGTCCAGGTCGCCGAGGAGGACGTCGCCTCCTTCTACGAGGACAACAAGGCAGGCCGCTTCACGCAGCCGCACGAGGTGCGCGCGCGCCACATCCTGATCAAGGTCCCCGCCGGCGCCGACGACGAGACCAAGGCGAAAGCGCGGACGAAGATCGAGGAGCTGCAGAAGAAGGTCGCCGACGGCGGCGATTTCGCCGCGATCGCGACCGAGAGCTCCGAGGACGTCGGCTCGGCGCAGAAAGGCGGTGATCTCGGGTTCTTCTCGAAGGGCCGCATGGTGCCGCAGTTCGAGGAGGCGGCGTTCGCGCTCACCCCCGGTCAGACGAGCGAGATCGTCGAGAGCCCGTTCGGGTTCCATCTGATCCGCGTCGAGGAGGTCCGCGAGGAGCGCGTCAAGGGGATCGAGGAAGTCCGCGCGGAGATCCTCGAGGAGCTGCAGAAGGGACGCGCCGGGGACAAGGCCAAGGAAGCCGCGACCACGGCACGCACGCAGATGAACGGCGGCCAGACGCTCGAGCAGATCGCGGAGACCGCCGGCCTCGTCGTCGACAAGCCCGAGCCGCTCGGGCAGGGCGACAAGATCCCGGGTGTCGGGCGCTCCTTCCCGCTCGGCAAGGCGCTGTTCTCGATGAAGCAGGGCGAGGTCACCGAAGCGACGCAGGTCGAGGGATCCTGGGTGATCGCGCGCCTCGAGGAGAAGATCGAGTCGCGAATCCCGCCGCTCGCCGACGTGCGCTCGCGCGCCGAGACGGACTATCGGGCCGAGAAGGCCAGCGAGCTCGCCGAGAAGGCCGCGGCGGAGTTCCTCGAGACCGCGAAGAAGGACGGCTCGATCGAGAAGGCCGCGGAAGCCGCCGGGAAGCCCGTCGATACGACGAAGCCGTTCAAGCGCGCCGAGCCGTACATCGCCGGCCTCGGCGTGAACCCGCAGCTCAAGGACGACGCCTTCGCCCTCACGACGGAGAGCCCGCTCGGCAAGAAGCCCTACGTCGTGCTCGGTGACGTGGTCGTCGTGGCGCTCGACGAGCGGCAGCTTCCGACGAAGGAGCAGCTCGACGAGAAGGTCGAGGCGCAGAAGACGCAGCTCCTCGAAGCCCGTCAGCGCTCGGTGTTCCAGCGCTACCTCGACGAGCTGAAGGCGCAGGCGCAGATCCAGGTGAACACGCCGGTCCTGGAGCAGCTCCCGGCCGTCTAGGAGGCGCGGGGCTCCTTGGCCGCAGCCAGGATCGAGAGCTTCCGGCGCGAGCGCGGAGCGCGCGGCGGCGTCCTTCTCCTGCACGGCTTCACGGGCTCGCCGTACGAGATGGAGTGCCTCGCCGACCCGCTCGCCGAGGCGGGCTGGTCGGTCGTCGGCGTTCGCTTCCCCGGTCACGGCTCCCCGGAGGAGACCGAGGACAACACGTGGCCGGCGTGGCGCGCGACCGCGGAGGAAGCGCTCGCCGACGTCGAGGCGATCGCGAACGGCGGTCCCACCTTCGTCGTCGGGCTGTCGATGGGCGCTCTGATCGCCCTCGAGCTCGCCGCGCGCCACCCGGAGCGTCTGCGCGGCATCGTCGCTCTCTCTCCGGCGATCACGCTGCCGTCGCCGCTGCCGGCGCTCCTAGGGCTCGCGCACTATCTGCCGTCGCGGTGGCGCGGCTTCGCGCTGCCGAAGGGACCGAGCGACATTCGGGATCTCGAGGCGCGAGCGCGCCACCCCGTGAGCAACCCCTTCCCGTTCTCGGCGATCCTGTCCTTCGACGAGCTCCGCCGCCGCGCCGTCTCCGTCGCTCCATCGGTGCGACAGCCGCTCCTGATCGTGCACGCGCGGCGTGACCGGACGTGTCCCCTCGAAGGCGCGAGCTGGCTCTCGCGGAACGTCGCCTCGGAGCGCGTCGAGATGCACGTCCTCGAGCGAAGTGGCCACGTCATCCCGGTGGACTGCGAAGGCGCCGAGGCGGTCCGCTTGATCCTGGGCTTCCTCGAAGGCGAGGCGGGACCTGCTTCGGTGGATCGCGACTCGGGCCCGCGGTAGGTTCCCGCAGGACGGATCGCATGCGATTCCGCGACGGCACGTTGCCGCAGAAGGCCCTCTTCACGGCTCTCCTGCTCGTGTTCGTCTGGGGCATCGGGCTGAACGTCCTCGACAAGGTCGAGCGGATCGGCGCGCCCGACGCCGGCTTCTCCCTCGACGACGGCTATCTCTCGCCGACGCGACGCGATGCTTCCGCCGCCGGTGTGCGCGGCGGCGGCCAGGCGATCAGCATCAACGGAGAGCCGATCACGTCGGAGCAGTCCTACGTCTCCGAGGTTCCCGGGATCCGCCTGCGCGCCGGCGAGACGAATCACCTCGTCTTCGTCCACGCGACGGGCGAGGAGCGAGCGCTCGACCTCTCCGTGCGCGAGTGGACGTGGAACGACGCCGTCTTCACGGAAGGCGCGACCGATCTGATCGGCGTCGCCTTCTTCGTCGTCGGGCTGGTCGCCTTCCTCCTCCGTCCCTGGCAGAGCGACGCCTGGGCGCTCTACACGCTGTGCTCGCTCTCCGGCGGCCTCTTGTTCTCGCTGCTGTTGCCGGAGACGACCGACCTGCACGTCTATCAGTCCGTCGTCTACGGCTTCCTCTCCTTCTCGACGATCCACCTCGCGCTCGCGTTTCCGGTCGTGCACCCGATTCTCCGCGAGCGGCCGTGGATCCTGAGCGTGATCTACGGCGCGGGAGTGGTGAAGACCGTCGCCGGGATCGCTTCCGCGTACGCGCAGTCCGAGTGGGGTCTCTCGGTCTCGTCGGGCTCCGGGCTCTGGATCTTCACCGTCGCCCTGATCTTCGGCGTCGGCCGCTCGCTCGTGCTCTCGGTGCGGAGCGCCGATCCGGTCGTTCGCCAGCGCGCCCGGATCCTGATCGCGGGCATGATCTTCGGCTTGACGCCGGTCGTCGCGCTGCAGATCTCACGCGGCCTGTTCCACGCGGTGACGGTCGACAGCCGCTTCGCGTACTGGGCGCTCGGTATCTTCCTGCTCGCCCTCGGGCGCGTGACGGTGCGGCACGACCTGATGAACGCGCGCATCGCCGTGCGAAAGGCGTTCATCTACACGGTCGCCGTCGCGATCCTGACCGGCCTCGCGATCGCGCTCAGCGCGGAACGCTCCTACGCCGTCGCCGTGCTGCTGTTTCCGCTGCTCTACTTCTGGCCGCGCTTCGACGCGTATCTGAACCAGTACCTCTATCCGCAGCGGGCGAGGTTCCCCGAGCTGATCCGCGAAATCGGCCGCGACTACGCCGACGCGGCGGGCGTCGAGGAGGTCCTCGAGGTGCTGGCGCACGCGGGGCAGAGGCTCTGCGACGCGCGCTCGAGCGTCGCGTTCCTCCTTCCCGACGAAGCGTCGCGCGGCCGGATTCGCTCGAGCGGCCCGGTGTCTCCTCCCAGCGCGGAAACCCTCGCCGACGACGCGCTCGTCCGCTTGATGGTCGCGATGCGGAGCGAGGTCTCGCGCGATCAGGTCGCGGTCGAGCCGCAGTTCCGGAACGTGCAGGAGGAGTGCCGCGCGAGCTTCGTACGCCTCGGAGCGGAGATCCTCCTGCCGATCGTGCGCGATCCGCACGTCGTCGGCGGGCTCGCGATCGGCCCGCGGCTCGCGGGCGATCCCTACGAGCGCGAGGAGATCGATGCCTTCAACGCCGTCGTGCTGCAGGCGACGCAGGCTCTCGGCCGCGTCGAGGCGACGGAGCGTCTGCGTGCGCGGGAGCGGGAGTTCGCAGAGCTCGAGCGCTTTTTCCCGCCGCAGATCATCGAGCAGGTGATCGAGCGGCGGCGCCGCCGAGCTGCGGAGCCAGCGGCGTCTCGTGACGGTCCTTTTCGCCGATCTACGCGGCTTCACCGCGTTCTCGGACCAAGCCGAGCCCGAGGAGGTGATGGCGACGCTCGCGCAGTTCCACGAGGTGATGGGCCGGCGCATCGCCGAGTTTGCGGGAACCGTCGAGCGCTTCGCCGGCGACGGGGTGATGGTCTTCTTCAACGATCCCGTGGAGCAGCCCGATCACGCGGAGCGCGCCGTCAAGACGGCGCTCGGCGCGCGTGCCGACGTACGGCGGCTGAAAGCCGACTGGACCCGGAAGGGCTTCGAGATCGACGTCGGCATGGGCATCCATACCGGCTACGCGACCTGCGGCTTCATCGGCTTCGAGGGGCGGCGCGACTACGGCGTCATCGGCAACGTGACGAACCTCGCCGCGCGCCTGAGCGACGCGGCGCAGGCGGGAGAGATCCTCGTCACGTCGCGTGTCCGCGGCGAGCTTCGCAACGGCGTCCGCGCCGAGCCCGTCGGCGAGCTGTCCCTGAAGGGCTTCCAGCAGCCGCAGATGGCGTATCGCCTGGTCGACGGGACTTCCCGGTCGAGTTGAGAGGAGCTCCTTCCCGTGGGGACCCGTACGTGCGAATATGGGTACCCATATGAAGACGACCATCGACCTGGCGGATGCGCTCTTCGGTGAGGCAAAGCGCGTCGCCGCCCGCGACGGCACGACGCTTCGCACGTTGATCGAGGAAGGGCTTCGACTCGCTCTCGATCGCCGCAGCGGCAAGGGTACCTTTCGCCTTCGGGACGCAAGCTTCAAGGGTGGTCGCGGTCTACATCCGGATTTTGCCCGCCGAGGCCTGTCCTCCCTGCGCGAAGCCGCCTACGAGGAAGAGCCGTGATCGCGGTCGACACCAACGTTCTCGTCTACGCGCATCGGGCCGATGCCGACTTCCACGACGCCGCCGAGCAGTGCGTACGAGCGCTCGTGGAAGATCGCGCGACGTGGGCGATTCCCTGGCCGTGCCTGCACGAGTTCCTCGCCGTCGTGACCCGACCGCGGGTGTTCGATCCGCCGACGCCGCTCGCCCACGCGCTCGATCAGGTCGAGGCCTGGCTCGCTTCTCCCAGCGTCACGCTTCTCGCCGAGGCACCGGGCTACTGGCCGGTCTTGCAGAGGCTCGTCGCGTCGAGCAGGGCGCAGGGGGCCGCCGTTCACGACGCTCGGATTGCGGCCCTGTGTCTCGTGCACGGAGTCCGCGAGCTCTGGACGGCGGACCGTGACTTCCATCGCTTCGACGAGCTCTCCGTGCGCAACCCTCTCGTCGGGAACGCCGTCCACGAGCGTGCTCGCGCGTACGGCCGACGGCGAAACGCAGTCACGCCGCCGCCGCGCTTGACGTGACGTCACGGCCTCAGGGCAGGAGTCCCTCGAGCATCTTCTCCTGGCCCGGCGCAGGCACGAGGAGATAGCTCGTGATGCCGGTGACACCCGGGACCGCGCGCGCGGCCGCGTCCGCGCTCTGGATCTCTTCTCCCGAGCGTACCGCGCCGAGCAGCACGACGTGGCCGGCGAGGACCTGGATCGAGACGTTCATCCGCTGCGCGCTCGACTCGAGCGTGATCGCCTCCTCGACCTTCAGCTTCAGCTCTTCGTCGGCCGAGGTGGAGACGTTGGCGGGCTTCTCGGGCAGGTAGACGTCGAGCGAGCGCAGGCCGCCGACGCCGCGAGCCGCGTCGACGAGCTTCATCCGCTCGGCGGGCGAGTCCACCCAGCCGACGAGGAACGCGTGGCCGAGGAAGACGTAGGGCGAGATCGAGAGAACGCCGTCCGGATCCGCGACGAGGAGCGCCTCGCGAAGCTGCGTGCGAAGGCGCTTGTCCTGCACGAGCTCCATCGGCTTCTCGGGGCTCTTCGCCGCCTCGAGCATCATCCGATAGGGAAGGAACGCTTCGGCAGGCGCCGTGAGAGCGAGTGCGGCGAGCAGCCCGACGAAGACGAGGCGGCACTTTTCCATGGGCCGGCCTCCTACCACAGAGTCGTGAACAGGTCAGACACCGAGGCCACGCCCGAGACGGAGAGTCCGTCCGGCGGGCGGAGCTGCCGCTCCGTCGCCGCGGGGATGATCGCCCGCTCGAAGCCGAGCTTTCGCGCCTCCCGGAGGCGCGTTTCCGCGTGCCGCACGGCGCGCACCTCGCCCGCGAGGCCGACCTCGCCGAAGAAGACGACGTCCTGCGGCAGCGGCGTGTCCCGGGCGCTCGAGCCGATCGCGGCGATGATCGCGAGATCCGCGGCCGGCTCCTGCACGCGGATCCCGCCGGCGATGCTGACGAAGAGATCGTGCTCGTAGAGCTTCAAACCGGCACGCTTGTCGACGATCGCGGTCAGAACGGCGATCCGGTTGGCGTCGAGCCCGAGCGTCGTCCGGCGCGGCATCGCGAGCGCCGAGCGCGCCGCGAGCGCCTGCACCTCGACCAGGAGCGGGCGCGTCCCTTCGATCGTCGGGAACACGGCGGAGCCGGACGCCCCCGCCGGACGCTCCGCGAGAAGGAGCCGCGAAGCGTCCGCGACGTCCTTCAAGCCGGTCTCCTCCATCTCGAAGACGCCGACCTCGTTCGTCGGTCCGAACCGGTTCTTGACGGCGCGCAGGAGGCGAAGCCCGCCGCCCTGCTCGCCTTCGAAGTAGAGGACGGTATCGACGACGTGCTCGAGCACACGCGGTCCGGCGATCGTGCCTTCCTTCGTCACGTGTCCGACGAGGATCGTCGGCCGCGCGCGCGCCTTCGCCTGCCGGACGAGCGCGGCGGCGCACTCGCGGACCTGCGCGACACTCCCGGCGGCGGAGCTGAGCTCGCGCGAGTGCACGGTCTGGATCGAGTCGATCAGGAGGATCGCGGGTGACACGGCCTCGACGTGCGCGAGGACGTCCTCGAGGCAGGTCTCGGGAAGGACGAGCACGGACTCGTCGCAGCCGAGCCGGTCCGCGCGGAGCTTGACCTGCTCCGGCGACTCCTCGCCGCTGACGTAGAGCGCCGTCTTTCCGGCGCGCGCGAACCCCGCGACGATCTGCAGACCGATCGTCGACTTCCCGATCCCCGGATCGCCCCCGAGGAGCGTGACGGAGCCGGGGACGAGCCCGCCGCCGAGGACGCGATCGAGCTCCTCGAGGCCGGTCGTCGTGCGACGATGCGCCTGCGGCTCGACGCGCGCGAGCGGGATCGGCTTCGCGCCGGCGACGCCGCCGACGGCGATCGACGTCCGCGTCGAAGCGGCGGCCTTCGGCTTCTCGGCGACCGCCTCCTCGACGACGCTCTCCCACGCGCCGCATTCGTTGCAGCGGCCGACCCACTTCGGATGCTCGGCCGCGCATTGCTGGCAGACGAAGACCGTCCGGATGCGCGCCACGGGGGGAAGGAACCACAAGAGAGCGCGCTTGCCTACAGGCGCCGGCGGCTTCGTTGCGTGGCCTGCAGCGCGGCGACCTCGGCCCTCGCGCTCACAGGGGCTCCTGGATCGCAGTGGGCTTCTCCGAGGTTCGCGGGATCGGCTCCGCGCCGGCAACGCTGGCCTGGTGGCCTCCTCGGATACCCTCGGCGACGGGCCCCGCCTCGACGTGCGACCTCACCGGCACGGAGATCGTGAAGGCGACTCTCGTGACGGACTGCGACACGGTGATCCCCTAGCGGTCCGACGGAGAAGGGCGACGTTCACCCTCACACCTGACAGACCACCTTGGAAATCTTCAGGCGCTGGATCTTCCTGTGCGCCCTCGCGTCCGCGGTCAGCCAGCAGCCGTCCGTCAATTGAGCCGTAGCTGCGTAGACGGCATCGTAGCCGCTCAGATCGTACCTCGAGGCGAGGTCTACGGCTCGCTCCAAGAGCTCACGGCCGTTGCCGACTCTCTGCAAGCCCAGATCCTGGAGGGCGCCGAGATAGCCGTGCAGCTCGCCGGGCTTACCGGCGAGCAAGCGGACCAGCACGGCGAGCATCTCGTTCAGGAACAGCTCGGGCACCGCGAAGCGCTCCGGTGCGTCGCGTACGTCGTCGAGGATGCGAATCGCCTCGAGGCGACCCGGTTCGTCTTTGATGAACCACTTGATCGCGACCGAGGCGTCGAGGACCTGTAGGGTCACCGACGCTCCTCGCCCCGTAGCTCACGTAGAAGATCCAGCGACGACAGCCCGCGCGGCAGCTCGATCTCCGCTCCCTTGATCCGCTCGACCATCTCGACACGAAGGCGGTCCACCTCCACGTCCACGAAACGCTTGCGGTAGTCTTCCAGAGAGATGATCACCGCCGCGGGCTTTCGGTCCTTCTCGAGGAGGATCGGACGCCCGGTCCTCTTGAGGCGCTGGAGGACCCGTCCGAGCGATTGGCGAAGCTGCAGTGCGTTCACGGTCTCCATGACACAACCATGACACGTGACTAGTCACATCTCAAAACGTGAACCTGGCCCAGCCGGATGGCCGCCGAACTCGATGCGTTGCGTGCGGACTTGCGCAGAATACGGAATTGCGTATTCTGCGGACATGGCGAACGTCATCAGCGCCACGGAGCTCGCCCGAAAGCTCGGCGATGTGCTCGGCAAGGTGCGCTATCGGCGCGAGGTTTTCGTGGTCGAACGAAACGGCGAGCCGGTGGCCCGCTTGGCTCCGATTCCTTCGACCGCGAGCGCTTCGCTCGTCGAGGGACTCCGCGCCTGGCGTGGCGCCGCCAGAGCCGATCCGAGCTTTGCGGACGACCTGGAGCGAGTGAACGCCGCCGATCGCCCGCCCCGGAACCCTTGGGCGTAGTCCTCGATACGAGCGCATTGGTTGCGCTCGAGCGCGCCTCGGAAGGCTGGGAGGAAACTCTCGGCAATCTCGCGACCGAGCCGGCCGTCCTACCGGCCGTGGTCTACGCGGAGCTCCTGGTGGGTGTTCGGCTCGCCGATTCCCGCACGAGGGCCGCGGATCGGCAAGCGCGGATCGATGCTCTCGTCGCGAGGTTTCCCATCGTGGACTTCACGCGCGAGATCGCCGAACGGTGGGCGGAGCTCTTCGCCGTGATGAGTCGAGCGGGTGGATTGATCCCGGCGAACGACCTGGCCGTCGCCGCGACAGCCTTGCACCTCGACTTCACGGTTCTCGTTGGCCCGAAAGACGAAAGGCATTATCGCCGGGTTCCCGGCATTCGCTGCGCGCGTCTGCCGATGTAGGCATCGCGGCTCCGGCGCCGGGGGGAACCACGAGAGAGCGCGCTTGCCTACCGGTGCGGCTCACTCGTTGTCGTGCGGAAGGAGAGGCAGCGTCCTTCGATGTGGCACCAGCAGTCCGCTTCGCGCGCGTGCGGGTCGCGTCGCAGACTCCGCACCGACTCGGCGCCGCTCGGCACGCTCTGCAGCGCGTCCGCCAGGGCGGCGTTGGCTTTCGGCGCTCGCGCGCTCGAGCAATGGAAGATCATCACGGGGCCGGCGAAGCGGGCGGAGAACCGATCCGCCTCCCGCCGCACGATCATCCCGACCCCGATGCCGAGAGTTCCCGCCGGACCGGGCGGCTCGACGGTCAGCGGAGCGTAGAGCCGTCCGCCGGGACGAAGCGCGTCGAGCCACCGGTCGACGACGTGCGTCGCTCCCGCGTTGACGACGATCACGTCGACCGGCTCGCGCGGGTGCTCCGCGCCGTCGCCGCACGTCGAACTGACCTGTGGCCACGCGCGAAGGTTCTCCTCCGCTCGTTCCGCGAGGCCGGGGTCGATCTCGAAGCCGAGCACGGTGCCTCGCGCGCCGACGATCTCGGCGAGAATCGCGGTGTAGTAGCCGGCTCCGGTGCCGACGTGCGCGATGCGCTCGCCTTCCCGGAGGTCGAGGGCGTGGAACAACCCGGCCCAGAGGCGCGGCGACCCGTTGAAGAGCATGCGGTCGGCGTCGAGCGCGACCAGCACGTCCCGGTGGACTTCGGTCGGGTCGCTCGTCGAGGACTCGGTTCCGTCCAAGGAGAGGAGCCGCCACGGTGGGGCGGGGAGGAAGGCTTCCCGCGGGACCGCGGTGAATGCCCGGAGCAGCCGCTCGTTCGAGATCCCGCACGCCGCCAACAGCTGCTCGGCGAAGGCCGCACGCACGTCTCTCGAGGCGTTCGTCGTCGAACTTCTCTCGGGCGGCCAGGGAGGTCTGTCAACCGAGAAGCCTGCCATCGGTTGACAGACGGGACGCCCGGACGCTAACGAGCGCCGTGGCCGGAACGTCCGAGCTCGCGGTCGATCTGGCCGACCTCGCGGAACGCGATCTCCTCCGCCAGCGCCGCCTCGTCGACGGCGTGCAGGGACCGGAGGTCTGGCTCGACGGCCGCCGCGTCCTCTGCCTCGCCTCGAACAACTACCTCGGCCTCGCCGGCGATCCGGAGGTCGTGCGCGAGAGCGCCGCCGCGCTCGCCGCGGGAGGAGCCAGCGCCGGAGCTTCGCCGCTGATCAGCGGCCACATGACGTCGCACGAGGAGCTCGAGCGCGAGCTCGCGGACTGGCTCGGCTGCGAGGCCGCGCTCGTGTTCGGCTCGGGCTATCACGCCAACATCGGCGTCCTCGCCGCGCTCGTCCGCGATGGCGATGCGATCTTCAGCGACGCGCTGAATCACGCGAGCCTGATCGACGGCTGCCGGCTCGCGCACGCTCGAGTCGAGATCTTCGCGCACAAGGACGTCGCCGACCTCGCGCGCCGTCTCGCGACGACGCCCGCGCGTCGCCGGCTCATCGTGACGGACTCGATCTTCAGCATGGACGGAGATGCGGCGCCGCTCGAGGAGATCGTCGCGCTGGCCGAGCGCTACGACGCCTGGGTGATGCTGGACGAGGCGCACGCGACGGGCGTGTTCGGCGCGGACGGCGCGGGTCTCGCCTCGGACCGGGGCGTCGGCTCGCGCGTGGCGATCCGGATGGGGACGCTCGGCAAGGCGCTCGGAAGCTACGGCGCGTTCGTCGCGGGCTCGCGCGCGCTGATCGAGCTCCTCGTGAACCGCGCGCGCTCCTACGTGTTCAGCACGGCTCTTCCGCCCGCGGTGATCGGCGCCGCCGGCGCGGCGGTCCGCATCGCGCGGACCGACTCCGGGCGTCGCGAGCGGCTCTGGCAGAACGCGCGTCGGCTCCACGCGGGCCTCGTCGCGGGCGGCCTCGAGGCGGGTGAGCTCGAGAGTCCGATCCTTCCCCTGATCCTCGGCGAGCCGCGCCGCGCGCTCGGGGTGGCGCGCCGGGCGCTCGCGGAAGGCGTGTTCGCTCCCGCGATCCGCCCGCTGACCGTGCCGCGCGGGACGGCGCGTCTTCGCTTGACGCCGATCGCGACGCACGACGAGGCGCAGATCGACCGCGCGGTCGAGGTCCTGGTCCGCGCCGCCCGCGAGGAGGACGCATGACCGATCGCGCGGCGAGCGCCGAGGATCCGATCGCGCAGGACCTGCGCTCCGTCTGGCACCCGTTCACGCAGATGCGCGAGTGGCTCGCCGACGAGCCGCTCGTGATCGAGCGCGCGGAGGGAAACGAGCTGATCGACGTGCGCGGCCGGCGCTACCTCGACGGCGTCTCCTCGCTCTGGTGCAACGTCCACGGCCACCGCCATCCGCGCATCGACGACGCGATCCGCGAGCAGCTCGACCGGGTCGCCCACACGACGATGCTCGGCTTGACGCATCCCGGTGCGGCGCGCCTCGCGGACGAGCTCGTCGGGATCGTGCCGGGCGGGCTCACGCGCGTCTTCTACTCCGACGCGGGTGCGACGGCCGTCGAGATCGCGCTCAAGATGGCCTTCCAGTACTGGGCGCTTCGGGGCGAGACGCGTCGCTCCCGGTTCGCGTCGCTCGTCGAGGCATATCACGGCGACACGATCGGAGCGATGTCGCTCGGCTACAGCGAGGCGTTCCACCGCCTGCACCGTCCGCTCCTGTTCGACGTGGCGCGCCTGACGCCGCCGCACGTCTTCCGCTGGGAGCGCGGTCTCGACGCGGGCGAGGCGCTGCGCGCCGCGATCGAGGAGGCGCGGCGGACGATGGCGGCGATCGGCGATACGCTCGCGGCTTTGATCGTCGAGCCGCTCGTGCAGGGCGCGGCGGGCATCTGGACGCAGCCGCCCGAGTACTTGACGGAGCTCGCCCGTCTCGCGCGCGAAGCCGGGACGCTCCTGATCTGCGACGAGGTCGCGACCGGCTTCGGCCGCACGGGAACGATGTTCGCGTGCGAGCAGGCTGGCGTCGCTCCCGACATCCTCTGCATGGGGAAGGGTCTGACCGGCGGCTACCTGCCGCTCGCCGCGACGCTCGCGACGGAGGACGTCTTCGCGCAATTCCTCGGTGCCTACGAGCAGCGGATCGCGCTCTTCCACGGACACACGTTCACCGGAAATCCGCTCGGCTGTGCCGCGGCGCTCGCCTCGCTCGAGGTCTTCCGCGAGGAGGGGACGCTCGCGCACGCCGCGGAGATGGCGCTGCTCCTCGCCGACCGGCTCGCGAGCGAGATCGCACCGCTCGAGTGCGTCGGCGACGTGCGCCAGCGGGGTCTGATGGTCGGCATCGAGCTCGTCGTCGATCGAGCACGACGGAAGCCCTTCGACTCCGCTTCGCGGGTCGGTCATCGGGCGTGCTTGCGCGCACGCGAGCACGGCGTCGTGATCCGGCCGCTCGCTGACACGGTCGTCCTGATGCCGCCCCTCTCGATCCGGCGCGACGAGATCGAGAAGCTCGTCGGCGCGGCCGCGGCTGGCATCCGCGAGGCGACCGGCTCGTGAGCGACGAGTCGCTCTGGCGCGGCATCGTCCTCGTCACCGGGACGGACACCGGCGTCGGCAAGACGTGGGTCGCGTGCGGGCTCGCGCGTGCCCTCGTTCGCTCCGGCCTCCGCATCGGCGTACGGAAGCCCGCGGAGAGCGGCTGCCCCGTCGTCGAAGGAGAGCCGTTCGCGGCGGACGCGCACGCCCTGCGCGAGGCGGCCGGAAGCGTCGAGCCGATCGAGGACGTCTGCGCGGTGCGGCTCCTCGAGCCGCTCGCGCCCGGGATCGCGGCGCGCCGCGCCGGCGTGCGGATCGACGCGGCCGGGCTCGCACGGGACTACCGCCTGCGTGCCGCAGAGCTCGACGGCCTCCTCGTCGAGGGCGCCGGCGGGCTCCTGGTCCCGCTCGCCGACGGCGTTTCGTACGCCGACTTCGCCGCGGCTCTCGGCGCCCGGCTTCTCGTCGTGACCGGTGCGCGTCTCGGAGCGATCAATCACACCCTGCTGACGCTCGAGGTCGCGCGGGCGCGCGGGCTCGACGTCGCCGGCGTCGTCGTGAACCACGTCCTTCCGGAGTCGGACCTCGCCATCGAGACGCTCGCGGAGAGCCTGCGCGAGCTGATCGAGGTGCCGGTCCTCGCGTCCGTCCCGCACGGGGAGGATGCCGCGTCGCACCTGCCGCTGCGGCGCGTCTAGCCTGCATTTCTCACCAGATCACGTCGCGAGGCGGTCGAGAGTGCCGAAGATTCGCGAGCCTCGGACCGGAGGGCGACGCAGGCGTACTTGAACAGTACGTCGAGGAGCCCGGAGGGAGAAGCT
>VGTG01000008.1 GCA_016874795.1 Deltaproteobacteria bacterium
TTCTCCCTCCGGGCTCCTCGACGTACTGTTCAAGTACGCCTGCGTCGCCCTCCGGTCCGAGGCTCGCGAATCTTCGGCACTCTCGACCGCCTCGCGACGTGATCTGGTGAGAAATGCAGGCTAGCGCTCCTTGGCCGCGCGCAGCGTCTCGATCTCCTGCTCCAGCCGTCGCGCACGCCTCCCGAGCGACATCAAGTAGAAGAAGAACGCCACCCAGATCGCCGTGTACGCCATCGCGAGGAAGCCGAGACCGCTCATCGTCGTTCGCTCTCCAGCGCGCGCAGCGCGAGTTGGTCGTCGATGGCGGCGAAGCGCGCGCGCAGCGAGACGAGCCAGGCAAAGAGGAGCCCGAGGGCGATGCCCGAGAGAATCACGCCCCAGATCATCGTCGGATCGCGCAGGCCCGCCTCGGGATCATCCGACAGCATCACGGCGGGGTGAATTCCCCTCCAGAGGCGGACCGCGATGATCAGGAGCGGGATGTCGAGCACGCCGACGATCCCGAGCACGGCCGCGTAGCGAAGGATCGTCTCGTCGCCGTTCCCGAGCCGCCGCAGCATCAGGTAGGCCGCGTAGATCGCCCAGAGGACGACCGTCATCGTCAAGCGCGGATCCCACGTCCAGTACACGCCCCAGATCGGCCGCGCCCAGAGCGGTCCCGTGATCAGCACGAGCGTCGTGAAGAGAAGCCCGACCTCCGCGTTCGCCTCGGCGTAGCGATCGGCGACGCGGCTTCCCGTGCGCAGGTACCAGGCGCTCGTCGCGGCGACGAAGACGAAGCCGCCGAACGCCATCCACGCGAGATGCACGTGGAAGTAGAAGATCCGCTGCACGACGCCCTGAACCTTCTCGTCGGGAACGACGACGAAGACGAAGAGGATCGCGGTGAGCATCGCGACGCCGGTCAAAGCCGGCAGCGCCACGTCGCTCCACGGCCGGAGACGCCCCGCGACGTCACTCCTCGAGGACATAGTCGAACGTCAACCAGCCGGCGGTGAGAAACACAAGATCGAAAGCGCCGAGCAGCACGAGCCAGGCGCTCACGTGCTCGAGAGGCTCTCCGACCAACCCGGCGGCCGTCGTGCGGGCGGCGGCGATCAGCAGCGGCGCGAGGATTGGAAAGGAGAGGAGAGGCAGCAGCACCTCGCGTGCGCGCGTCCGGCTCGCCATCGCGGAGAACAGCGTGCCGACCGCCGCGAAGCCCGCCGTCCCGAGCACGATCGAAGCGGGCAGGAGCCAGCTCGGCGCGATCCCGGTCGTCCCGAGGAAGAGCGCCAGCAGCGGTAGCAGCAGCACGGCGGCGACGAGCAGGAAGATCAGGTTCGCGATCGTCTTCCCGAGGTAGATCGAGCCGCGATCGAGCGGGCAGAGAGCGAGCGCCGTCCACGCGCCGGCCTCGCGCTCGAGCACGAACGAGCGGTTCAGCGCGAGAGTCCCGGCGAGGAGCAGCGTCGTCCACAGGATTCCCGCCACGAACTCGGCGCCACGCAGGCGCTCCGGCTCGAGGCTGAACGCAAAGAGCAGGACGACGAGCAGGGCGAGGAGCAGGAGCGACGAGAGCATCTCGCCGGTCCGCCGCTCGATCGCGAGGTCCTTACGGACGATCGACCACATCGCCCGTCACCTGGCTGCCTTCGGGATCGTCGTCGACGAGAGCGCGGTAGCGCGCGCGGAGCTCGCCCTGCGGCGGAACCGGCGAGAAGTCGGCGACGAGCCGTCCGTCGCGGAGCACGATCGCGCGCGTCGCGAGGGCCGCGACCTCGCCGAGGTCGTGGCTCACCATCGCGAGCGTCGTCCCCGCGCGGTGGAGGTTCTCGAGCGAAGCGGCGAACCGGTCCCGCCCCGGCGCGTCGAGGCCGGCGAACGGCTCGTCGAGAAGCAGGATCTCCGGCTCGTGCAGGCTCGCGCGCGCGAGCGCGAGCCGCTGCAGCGTGCCGCGCGAGAGGTTCCGTGCCGCTCGCTCGGCGTTCCGCTCGAGCCGGACCGAATCGATCGCCGCCTGCACCCGCGCTGCTCTCTCGGCGCGATCGCGCCCGACGCCGTACAGGTCCGCGAAGAACGCCAGGTTCTGCCGGACGGTCAGGTCGCGGTAGACGAGCGGCTCGTGCGCGACGAAGCCGATCCGCGCCAGGACCGCCGGCTCCGGCCGGCCCGGATGGCAGTCGGCGCCGAGGATCTCGAGCGAGCCGCCGGAAGCGCGCGTGACGCCGGCGAGCAGGCGCAGGAGAGTGCTCTTGCCCGCGCCGTTCGCGCCGAGGAGAGCCACGAAGGAGCCGCGCTCGACGTCGAGGTCGATCCCGCGGAGGACCGGCAGGAGGCCGTAGGCCTTGCGCAGCGCGCGTGCGCGAATCGGCGTTTCGCCGTCGCAGGCTGGGCGCGCCATGGGCCCCGAGTCTTGCGTAGCGACGCGGAACTTTCCAGTGTAGGCGCGGGAGGGGACGATGATGGGCGGTCGTGGTTGGATGGCGGTGGCTGCAGCGTGGGTGGCGCTCCTTTGCGCCGGCGCGATCCCCGAAAGTGCGAACGCGCGAGAAGCGGAGACGCGAGTCGCATCCGCTCCCGTGGCGGTCACGGTACCGGCGCCACCGCGGTCGGCAGGGTTCGCACCGCCCGCGCAGGCTGCACCTTCCGCGCAGACCGCGCCGACGATCCCCGGCGGTCCCGCCGAGCCCTTCCGCGCCGCACTCGTCGAGGACCTCGAGAGCGGCCGCGTTCTCTTCGCCGAGAACGAGAACATGCAGTGGCCGCCCGCCTCGATGATCAAGATGATGACCGTGCTCGTCGTCATGGACCGGGTCCGGGACGGCTCGGTGTCGCTCGACGACCAGGTCTTCTCTTCCGCACGTGCGAGCAAGATGGGCGGCTCGCAGGTCTACCTCGCGGAAGGCGAGCGCTTTCCGTTGCGCGACATGCTCCGCGCGGTGATGGTGTCGTCCGCGAACGACGCTTCCGCCGCGGTCGCGGAGCACGTCGCGGGGAGCACCGACGCCTTCGTCGAGCTCATGCGCGAGCGCGGGCAGGCGATGGGCCTGCAGGACTCCGAGTTCTACAGCGTGCACGGGCTGCCTCCCGGCAAGGGTCAGAAGGCCGACATGATGAGCGCACGCGATCTCGCGAAGGTCGCACGCGAGCTGCGCGCGTATCCCGAAGTGCGGGAGTGGGCCGCGACGAAGGAAGCTCCGTTCCGCGACGGCCAGTTCACCATGCGCAACACGAACAAGATGCTGTACTGGTACCGCGGCGCGACGGGGCTGAAGACCGGCTACATCGGCGCTTCCGGCTTCGAGGTGACGGCGACCGCAGAGCGCGACGGCATGTCACTCGTCGCCGTGGTGCTCGGAGTTCCGACGAAGAAGGGAAGCTTCGAGGAGGCGGCGAAGCTCCTCGACCAGGGCTTCGCGCGCTACCAGAAGGTCGAGCCGGTGAAGACGGGAGAGGAGGTCGGTCCGTCGATCTCCGTCGCGAACGGCTCCGAGCCGTACTTCCGCGGCCTCGCCGCGGACGGCATCCACCTCGTGCTACCGCGCACCGAGGCGCGCGATCTCGCGGTCGAGGTCCGCGTGCCCGGTCAGCTCGCGGCGCCGGTCGCGCGCGGCCAGGTCGTGGGACAGGTCGTGCTCCACCGTGGCGGCGAGGAGATCGCGCGCAGCAACGTCGTTGCGCCGCGAGACATCGAGGCGGTCTCCTGGTGGTCGCGCTTGTGGTGAGAGCGGCCGCGCCGAAGCGCGGTGTCGGTCACGCCTGCCGCGCCGTCTGATCGGGAGCGGGTGCCGCGGGCGCCGCAGGCGCGGGCGGAGGCTTCGCAGCCGCGGCGGGCGCCGGCTTGGGCGGCGCGCCGATGGGCTTGTCGATTTTGAGCTTGCGCTGTCCCGGCGCCATGACGAGGTGCATCACGCGTCCCTCGGTCCGCGGCGCGATCTCGACCCAGCCCCACTCGGAGAGATCATTGGCGAGCCTCTCGAGCTTTTGCCGCCCGAGATCCTGGTGCGCCATCTCACGACCGCGGAAGCGGAGCGTGAACTTCACGCGCTGGCCGTCCTCGAGAAACTCCTGCGCTCGGTTGCGCTGCCGCTGCAGGTCGTGCGCGTCCGTGCCGGGCCGCACCCGCAGCTCCTTGAGCTGCGTGATGTGCTGCTTCTTCTTCGCCTCGGCGTCCTTCTTCTGCTTCGAATAACGGAACTTGCCGTAGTCGAGAAGGCGGCAAACCGGGGGGTTTGCGGTGGGAGCGACCTCGACGAGATCGAGGCCTTTCTCCTGTCCCATGCGGAGGGCTTCCTCGGTGGAGATGACACCGATCTGCTCTCCGGCAGCCCCGATCAGGCGAACCTGCGGGACTCGAATCTGGCGATTTGTGCGGTGCTCCTCTTCGGGCCGAACCGGCATGAAACGCGGACCACGCGGTCTGTGCATACCTCTCCTTTTGTTTACGAGACGAATCCACGAGTTAGCACAGGAGCCCGCTCGAACAAACCGTGAATCCGGCAACTTTGCAGCGCCTGCGGGCTCCCCATAGACTTCCTTTTCACGGTGCAGTGGGTGTTTCGATCGCTCTCCCCCGGTGCCCTGCTGGTCGTCGCCGGCTGCATGGTGGGACCCGACTACACCCCGCCCGACCTGGCGACGCCGGAGGCTTTCCAGGAGGCGCCCGAGACCGCCGAGGTCGATCCCGCCGCCGAGCTCGCCGCCTGGTGGACGCGCTTCGGCGATCCGCGCCTGACCGAGTTCGTCGACCGCGCGGCGCGCTCGAACCTCGATTTTCGCATTGCCGAGGCGCGCGTCCGCGAAGCGCAGGCCCTGCGCGGGGTCGCCGCGGCCCAGCTCTGGCCGCAGGCCGACGCGGTCGGCGAGGCGCGCTTCGGCACCGCGACCCAGGCGAGCGGCGGAGGCGGCGGACCCACGGGGCAGCGCTTCCTCGGTGCCCTCGACGCCCTCTGGGAGATCGACGTGTTCGGCGGCGTGCGCCGGTCGGTCGAGGCCGCGGAGGCGGATGTCCAGGTCTCGATCGAGGAGCGGCGTGCGCTCCTGCTCGCGCTCGTCGGGGAGGTCGCGGCGACCTACGTCGATCTCCGCGGATTCCAGGGACGGGTCGAGACCGTGCAGCGAAACCTCGCCGCACAGCAAGAGACACGCGATCTGACCGAAGCGCGGCTGCGCGTCGGGCTCGCGAGCGACCTCGACGTCGAGCGCGCGCGCGCCGCGGTGGCCGTCACGGCGGCCGAGCTGCCGCCGCTCCGCACCGCCGTGAAGGCGACCTCGCACCGTCTCGGCGTCCTTCTCGGACAGGAGCCGGAGTCGCTCATCGGCACGCTGCGCGACCCGGGACCGATCCCGAAGGCCCCGCGGAACGTCGTCGTCGGCGTTCCGGCGGAGCTCCTGCGGCGTCGCCCCGACCTCCGCGGCGCCGAGCGAGAGCTCGCCGCCGCGACCGCGCGGATCGGTGAGGCGACGGCCGACCTCTACCCGAAGTTCAGCCTGACCGGCTCCGTCGGCTTCCGGAGCGACGACGTCCAGGAGTTCCTGCAGGGCGACTTCGCGGCGATCGGCCCGACGATGGTGTGGCCGATCTTCGCCGGCGGCCGTATCGTCTCGAACATCGAAGTGCAGGACGCCCGTCAAGAGCAGGCTCTCGCGCGCTACCAGCAAGCTCTGCTGCGCGCGCTGGAGGAGGTCGAGAACTCGCTCGTGCGCTACGCCGAGGAGCAGGTGCGGCGCCGCGAGCTCTCTTCCGCCGTCGCCGCGAACCGGGAGGCGGCCGAGATGGCGCGTCTTCTCCACGCGAACGGGCTGATCGAGTTCCTCGACGTGCTCGCCGCGGAGCGCGCGCAGCTCGAGACCGAAACGCGCCTCGTCGAGAGCGAGACGGCGGTGTCGACGAGCCTCGTGGACCTCTACGTCGCGCTCGGCGGCGGCTGGGAGCGGGCGGAGGAGATCGCGCTGCAATGACGTGGAAGCGCCTCGTCCTCGCTCTCGTCGCGATCGCCGTGACGGCGTTCCTCGCGTCCGCCGTGCAGCTCTGGTCGCGCGAGGACCGGCACGGCGCACCGAAGGGTCCGGCCGCGGACGCGGCGCTGCGTGCCGACGTCTACGTCGTGGAGCCGCAGGCCGTCCGCGACGTCGTGCGTACGGTCGGTACGCTCGTCGCGAACGAGTCCGTCCGCGTCGTCTCCGAGCTCTCGCGCCGCATGGTGAAGGTGCACGTCGAAGAGGGCACGGAGGTGAAGAAGGGCGGTCTCCTCTTCCAGCTCGACGACGCCGACCTCCGGGCGCAGCTCGCGGAGCTCGAGGTGCGACGTCATCTCGCCGCGACGACGCTCGACCGGCAGAAGACGCTCCTCGGCTTCCGGAAGAAGGCGCTGAGCCAGCAGGCGTACGATCAAGCCGTCGCCGAGCTCCAGGCGACCCTGGCACAGATCGCCTCGCTGCGCGTGACGCTCGCGAAGACCGAGATCCGCGCGCCGTTCGACGGCCGCGTGGGCCTGCGTCACGTCAGCGAAGGCGCGTGGATCACGCCGGACACGATGCTGACGACGCTCCAGGACACGAGCCGGATCAAGATCGATTTCGCGATTCCCGAGCGGTACGCGAGCGCGCTGTCGCGCGATCAGACGTTCCGATTTCGCGTCGAGGGTGGAAGCCGGGAGTTCGAGGGGCGCGTCGCCGCGATCGAGCCGGTGATCGACGCGCCGACGCGGAGCCTCCTCGTGCGAGGTGTCAGCGAGAATCCTTCCGGCGTGCTTCTCCCCGGCGCGTTCGCCTCGGTCGAGCTGACGTTGAAGGAGGAGAATTCCGGCATTCTCGTTCCCTCCGAGGCGGTGATGCCCTCGGCGACGGGACACAGCGTCTTCGTGCTTCGCGAAGGGCGCGCTCAGCTGCAGGAAGTCGAGGTCGGCGTGCGCACGCGCGATGCGGTGCAGGTTCTGAGCGGACTCTCCTTCGGGGACACGGTGCTCACTTCGAACCTCCTTCGGCTACGGCCCGACATGCCCGTCGAGCCGGCCCGGGCGAGCGCCCCATGAGCCTCTCGTCGGTCAGCATCGCGCGGCCGGTCTTCGCGACGGTCTGCTCGCTCATCATCGTCCTGCTCGGCGGCGTCTCGTTCTTCCTCCTCGGCGTGCGCGAGTATCCCGCGGTCGATCCGCCCGTCATCACGGTGCGCGCGAACTATGCGGGCGCGAGCCCGTCGGTGATCGCGGCGCAGATCACCGAGCCTCTCGAGCAGCTCCTGAACGGCATCGACGGCGTGCGGGTCCTCTCGTCGACCTCGATGGAGGAGCGCAGCGAGATCCGCGTCGAGTTCGAGGTCGGCTCCGATCTGGAGGCGGCAGCGAACGACGTCCGCGACAAGGTCTCGCAGGCGGCGCGCACGCTTCCCGCCGACGCGGACCCGCCGGTAGTGGAGAAGTCGGATGCGGACACGGAGCCGATCGTCTTCGTCGCGGTGCAGAGCGCTTCTCGCAGCATCCTCGAGGTCAACGATTTCGCGGATCGCGTCATCCGCGAGCGCATCCAGACGATTCCCGGCGTTGCCACCGTGCGCATCTGGGGAGAGAAGCGCTACGCGATGCGCATCTGGCTCGACCCGATGCGCCTGGCCGCGCACGGGCTGACGCCGCTCGACGTGCAGCGCGCGCTGGAGGCGCAGAACGTCGACCTCCCGAGCGGCCGCCTCGAGGGCACCGCGACCGAGCTCAGCCTCCGGACGGCCGGCCGTCTCACGAAGCCGGAAGACTTCGAGGCGATGATCCTGAAGGAGGAGGGCGGCAGCCAGGTGCTCCTTCGCGACGTCGGTCGTGCGGAGCTCGGCCCGGAGAACCCGCGCACGAGCATGCGTGACGATCACGGGCCGCTCGTCGGCCTGGCCGTCATCCCGCAGCCGAACACCGATGCCGTTGCGATCGCCGACGAGTTCTACCGTCGTCTCGAGGAGATCCGTCGCGACATGCCGCCGGACTACGAGATCGAAGTCGGCTACGACTTCACGACCCTCGTGCGCCGCTCGATCGGCGAGGTTCAGGAGACGATGCTGATCGCCTTCGGCCTCGTGGCGATGATCATCTTCCTCTTCCTGCGGAGCTGGCGCTCGACTGCGATTCCGGTCGTGGCAATTCCGGTCAGCATCGTCTCGGCGTTCTTCGTGCTCTATCTCGGCGGCTTCACCTTGAACGTGCTGACCCTCGTCGGCCTCGTCCTGGCGATCGGACTGGTCTGCGACGACGCGATCGTCGTGCTCGAGAACATCTACTCGAAGATCGAGCGAGGGCGTCCGCCACTGGAGGCCGCGCTCGAAGGGTCGAAGGAGATCTATTTCGCCGTCGTCTCGACGACGATCACGCTCGCCGTCGTCTTCATCCCGGTCTTCTTCATGCAAGGGCTGACCGGTCAGCTCTTCCAGGAGCTCGGCGTCGTCGTGGTGACGTCCGTGCTCGTGTCCGCGTTCGTCGCGCTCTCGCTGTCGCCCATGATGTGCCGGTTCCTCTTGACCGGGCACGACGAGCGCGGCCCGCTGTACCATCGAACGGAGCCCTACTTCCGTGCGATGGTCGAGCGCTATCGCCGTTCGCTCGAGGCGTTCTTGCGCATCCGGTGGGTGAGCGTGCCGATCATTCTCGCCAGCGCGGCGTCGATCGTGGTCTGCCTCGGCTTCCTCCCGGCCGAGCTCGCCCCTCTGGAGGACCGCGCGAACATCCGCGTGAACGCGCTCGCGCCCGAGGGCGCTTCCGTCGAGTTCATGGAGGATCAGCTCGCGCGGATCTCCACCTACCTTCGCGACGAGGTGCCCGAGATCTCGCGCGCGTTCGGGGTCGTGGGCTCGCGGAGCGGAACGCCGAGCACGGGTCGCTTCAACATCTACCTGAAGGACATCGAGGACCGCGATCGCGGCCAGGAGGCGGTCTATCAGCAGCTCGCGGAAGACTTCAGCCAGTTCACGGGCGTGCGGGCGATGCCTTCGCAGCCGCCGACGATCGGCGACCGGCGCGCCGGCCAGCCGGTGCAGTACGTGCTCCAGGCGCCGACCCAGGAGAAGCTCGTCGCGATCCTGCCGGCGTTCCTCGACGCCGCGAACGCGAGCCCGGTGCTCCGGTTCGTCGATGTCGACCTGAAGATCAATCGTCCGGAAGGCTCGATCCAGATCGATCGGCGGCGCGCTGCCGAGCTCGGCGTCTCCGTCTACGACATCGCGCGTACACTGCAGCTTGCCTACGGCGGGCAACGCTTCGGCTACTTCCTGCAGAACGATCGTCTCTACCAGGTGATCGGACAGGTCGAGCGCTACGACCGGAACGATCCGGGAGATCTCGCCGCGCTTTCCGTGCGGAGCGGGAGCGGCTCGATGATCTCGCTCGACAACCTCGTCCGCTTCGAGGAGTCCGTCGGGCCGGCCGCGATCTACCGATTCAATCGCTTCCCGTCGGCGACGATCTCCGCGGGTCTCACTCCGGGCCACGCCGTCGGGGACGGCATCGCCGCGCTCGACGAGATCGCCGACGAGATCCTCCCGGAGGAGATCCGGACGAGCCTCGCGGGGCAGTCACGCGACTTCGCGGACGCTTCGGCGAGCTTGATCTTCGCCTTCGCGTTCGCGCTCGTGCTGATCTACCTCGTCCTCGCGGCGCAGTTCGAGAGCTTCCGCGACCCGGTCATCATCCTGATGACGGTTCCGCTCTCGCTCTCGGGCGCGCTCCTCACGCTGGTCCTCTTCGGCCAGACGCTGAACGTCTTCAGCCAGATCGGCATGATCCTGCTGATCGGCCTCGTCACGAAGAACGGCATCCTGATCGTCGAGTTCGCGAACCAGCGGCGCGAGACGGGTCTCGGCGCGCTCGAGGCGGTCGTCGAGGCTTCGACGGAGCGGCTCCGGCCGATCCTCATGACCGCCCTCGCGACGGCGCTCGGCGCGCTGCCGATCGCGCTCGCGCTCGGCGGAGCTTCGGGAAGCCGGCGGTCGCTCGGCATCGCGGTGGTCGGCGGCCTCGTGTTCTCGACGCTCCTCACGCTGTACGTCGTTCCGGCGGTGTACGTGTACCTCTCGACGGCGCGCGTTCACGAGCCGATCGCCGAGACCGCCCCCGAAGCGGCGGCGGCTCCCGCTCCCGGCGAAGGAATCCGCGTGCGCGGTTGACCGTGCCCGCCGCCGCCTGCTTTCTCGTCTGGTGCCCGGGCGGCGAACGGCGATCCTCCTCGCGGCGATCCTCTGCCTCGGCTGCAGCGGGTCCGCGCGCGCGCCCGCGGCGGGCTCCGCTTCGCCCGGCGACGCCCTCGAGGCGTGTCCCGTGAGCATCGGCGGTGCGCCGGACGACGGCGCGCTACCTCAGGAGGACGATCCCGTCGTCGCGGTGCGGAAGCGAGCCTGGGAGGAGGCGCACGGCGGCAAGGAAGCCGCGCGCTCCTTCGTGCAGGCGCGCCTCGGGGGCTGGCCGAGCCGCGTCCTCGCCGATGCTTCTCGTCTTCCGCGCGGGCGGGCGTTCCTCGAGCGCGTCGCGCGCGACACCTGGCGCGGGCTCGAGGCGATGACGGACCGCGAGAACGGTCTTCCCATCGACCACGTGTGGCTCGACGGAAAGTCGACCGCTCTCGCGGACGCCGAGATCGGCGATTACACGAACGTCACGTCGATCGGCCTGCGGCTGATCTCGCTCGTCGCGGCGCGGGACCTCGGACTCGTCACGCCCGGAGCGGCGCGCGCGAGCGCTTCGCGCATCCTCGACACGCTCGGCGTCCTCGAGACGCACGAGGGCTACTTCTACAACTACTACGACACGACGACGCTCGAGCGGACGAGCAACTTCCTCTCGTTCGTCGATCTCTCGTGGCTCGTCGCCGGTCTGATCGTGACGCGCGGCGCTTTCCCGGAGCTCGCCCCACGTGCCTCGGCGCTGATCGAGAGGCTCGACCTCGGCTTCTTCTACGACGAAGCGAAGGGCCGCGTCTCGCACGGCTACTTCACGCACCGGCGTGCGCGATCGCGCTACGACTACGGCGTGCTCTACACGGAAGCGCGGCTCGGCGTCCTCCTCGCGATCGGCAAGGGCGACGTGCCGGCGGCGGCGTGGCATCGCCTGGTGCGCGTCTTCCCGGCCGCGTGCACGGAGCAGTCCCTCCCGCCGCAGGGGCTCCACCGCGTGCGGATCGACGGGGTCGAGCTGCTGCGCGGCTGGTACGAGTGGAGCGGGTTCCGCTACGTGCCTTCGTGGGGCGGCAGCATGTTCGAGGCGCTGATGCCGACGCTCGTACTCGACGAGCGAGCGCTCGCGCCGGCGAGCCTCGGCGACAACGATCGCGTCCACGCCGAGGTGCAGGAGCGTTGGGCGACGCAGGAGCTTCTCTACCCGGTGTGGGGGCTCTCGCCGAGCTCGCGGCCGGGCTCGAGGCACTACGGCGAGTTCGGCGTGCGCATCCTCGGCTCGCGCGGCTACGGCGACGGTGTCGTGACACCGCACGCGGCGGCGCTGGCGCTCGAGTTCCGGTCCGAGAGCGCGGCCGCGACGCTGCGCGCGATCGCCGAGCGCTATCCGATCTACGGCGAGTGGGGCTTCTACGACGCGGTCGATCCGACCTCGGGCGAGGTCGCGTACCAGTACCTCGGCCTCGACCAGTCGATGCTCTTCCTCGCGGTCGCGAATCACTTGAGCGGCGGCGCGCTCCGCGCGCGCTTCGCCGAAGATCCGATCCTCCGGCGCGTGCGGCCGCTCCTCGCCGCCGAGTCCTTCTTCGGCCGAGGCTGAGGCGCGGACGTGGCGAGCCTCGTCTTCGAGAACGTCGAGAAGGTCTTCCCGGGCGGGACGAAGGCTCTCGTCGGCGTGAACCTCCACGTCGAGGATGGCGAGCTGATCGTGCTCGTCGGGCCGTCGGGCTGCGGCAAGTCGACGCTGCTGCGGATCGTCGCCGGTCTCGACGTGCCGACGCGCGGCACGATCCGCATCGACGACCGCGTCGCGAACGACCTCTCGCCGCGCGACCGGAACGTCGCGATGGTCTTCCAGGACTACGCGCTCTATCCGCACATGACCGTCCGCGAGAACCTCGAGTTCCCGTTGAAGATGCGCGGCCAGTCGCGGGAGGACCGCGAGAAGCGCATCGCCTGGGCGGCGGAGGTGCTCGAGCTCGGAAGTCTCCTCGATCGCCGGCCGCGGCAGCTCTCCGGCGGCCAGCAGCAGCGCGTCGCGATGGGGCGCGCACTCGTGCGGGAGCCCTCGGTCTTCCTCCTCGACGAGCCGCTCTCGAACCTCGACGCGAAGCTCCGCGTCGAGGTGCGCGCCGAGATCGCCGAGCTGCAGCGACGAATGAAGACGACGATGCTCTACGTGACGCACGACCAGACGGAGGCGATGACGCTCGGCGATCGCGTCGCGGTCCTGCGCGCGGGCCGCGTCCTGCAGGTCGCGCCGCCGCGCGAGCTCTACGATCGGCCGGCGGAAGCGTTCGTCGCGGGCTTCATCGGGAATCCGCCGATGAACTTGTTCCCGGCGAAGCTCGAGGCAAGCGGAGGAGATCGCTCGCTCGTCTTCGCGGGTCGAAAGCTCTCGCTCGACGGACGGCTCGCCGAGTCGTCCGCGCTCGAGCCTGGAGAGGTGACGGCGGGAATCCGCCCGGAGGCGTTCGTCCTCGCGGACGAAGCGAACGACGATGCGATTCCCGGCCGCGTCGAGCACGTCGAATGGCTCGGGCACGAGACGCTCGCGCACGTGCACGTGGGGTCGAGCGAAGAAGCGGTTCGCCTCGTCGCGCGGCTTCCGGGAATGCAGGCGCTCGAGCGCGGCCAGGAGATCGCGCTCGCCGTCGCGGAGCGCTCGGTGCATCTCTTCCCAGCGGAGCGGGACGAAGCGAAAGCTCTGCCGTAGCCCGCACGGTCGCCGCGAAGGCTTTCCTGTGACGAGCGCAAGGAGCGTGCGAGCGAAGCTCGCGTGCCTGCGCTTGGAGGTCGCTTCCCGACGAGCCACCCGCGAACGAATGAGCGAAATTCGTTTGTCGCCGGGGGTCACTCGTGGCTAGCCTGCATTTCTCACCAGATCACGTCGCGAGGCGGTCGAGAGTGCCGAAGATTCGCGAGCCTCGGACCGGAGGGCGACGCAGGCGTACTTGAACAGTACGTCGAGGAGCCCGGAGGGAGAAGCTCGCGAAGATTCGGTGCTATCGGCCGCCGCAGTAGGGATCTGGTGAGAAATGCAGGCTAGAGCGAGGGCTCGAAGCGCTGCCAGACGAGAAGCCGGTTGTTCGCCGGCATCGCAGCGTCCTCCAGGAGCCGGAGGTCCGCCGCTCGCGCGAGGCGGTCGACCTCCTCGAAGTCACGGATGCCGCTCGCGGGGTCCCGCCGGCGGAGGAACGCGTCGAATGCTTCGTTGCTGGGGCTCGTCCAGGTCCCGCCGTAGTTGAAGGGGCCGTAGAGGAGGAATCGCTTTCCGGGGACGAGGAGCTTCGCCACGCCCCGGACGAAGCGCTCGACCGACGCCCACGACATGATGTGCGTCGTGTTCGCGGAGAAGACGGCGTCGAAGCGCGTCCCGGGCCAGACGTCGTCGTCGACGTCGAGAGCGATCGGCTCCTCGACGTTCGCGAGCGCTGCGCGTGCGACGCGCGCCCGCACGACGTCGAGCTCCGCGCGCCGATCGCTCGGCTGCCAGACCGCGGAGGGCAGCTCGCTCGCGAAGAACACGACGTGCTGGCCCGTTCCGCTGCCGATCTCGAGCACGCGGTCCTTCGCCGCGAGGTGCCGGCGGAGGATCGCGAGGATCGGCCGCTTGTTGTTCTCGCAGGCTTGCGAGAAGGGAAGGTCGTCGAAGCCGTCGCTCACGGCGCGCTTGGCGGCTGCGCCCATTCGAGCTCGACCTCGGTCGGGAACGTGCGCAACGTCACCGTCGAGGCGCCCGGCTCGAGCGTGATCTCCTTCCCGTCGGCCGTGACGCGCGTCAGCGGACCCGGGACCGGCGGTGCGAGGACGATCCCGCCGGCGGGCACGTCGACGTCGCCCGAGAACCACCAATGGAGCCGCGTCGGCCCGTCCCGTGCGAGACGGTAGTGGAGGATGCCGTCCGCCGTCGGCAGCCGCTCGACGGAGACGCCGGATCCTTCGAGGACCCACGCGGCGGGCAGACCCGCTCCGAGCACGAGCGCCGAGTCCTCGCTTCGCTCGTACACGAGCATGTTGCGGAGTGCGCTCAGGAACGACGACGCGACCCAGGTGTGCGGCGTGTCGCCGATGAACCGTGGCAGCGCCGGGTCCCGCCAGACGATCTCGCCCCACTGGTGCCACTCCGGCGGACGGAGCCCTTCGAGCATCGTCCGCAGGAGCTCGTACGCGTCCTCTCGGCGGCCCATGTGGATCAGAGCGTCGACGTTGCGGAGCTCGTAGGGCGTGTAGCCCTCGTCTCCGGGTGGGCGCTTGGCGCGCTCGCGCACGTACGTCAAGTAAAGGTCGAAGGTCTTCGCGAGCGCCTTCGCGGGCAGGTGCGGCAGCTCTCCGCCCGGCGTCACCGCCGCCGCGGTCGAGGTCGCGTCGAAGTCGCCGAGCTCGACCGAGCCGGGCAGGAAGTCGATCGCGTGCTTCTTCATCGTGCGCTCGAGCGAAGCGTAGAGATCGCGCCGGAAGTCGTCGCGCAGCGCCGACCACTTCGCGACGCGCTCGGGATCGCTCACGAGGCCCGCGAGGTACACCGCGTCCTCGAACCCGCGCAGCGTGAAGAAGTCGTCCCAGTAAGAGTGCACCGGCCGCGCCGAGTAGCCCTCGTGGCTGATCGATTCGGGAACGAGGCCGAAGAACGGGAGTTTGTCCGGTGCGCGATACTCGGCGGTCATGCGCGTCGCACGCAGCGCCTCGAGGAAGTCGACCGCGCGCACGACGCTCGGCCACATCTCCCAGAGAAAGCCGATGTCGCGCGTGTAGCGGACGTACGTCGCGATCCCGTACACGAATTGCCCGTTGCTGTCGTTCTCGGGCACGCGATCCGGGCCGCGCTGGTCGATGCAGCACGGGATGCGTCCGTCCGGGAGCTGGTAGGTGGCGAACCAGCGCAGGAAGTCGCGCGCCGTCCCCGGATGTCCGTACGCGAGGAGCGCGCTCGAGGTGAGCGTACCGTCGCGGATCCACGAGCGGCCGTACGTGCGCGAGCCCGGCTGGATCGCCGGCCCGTCGCGATTGATCTCCATGTACGCGAGCGTGCTCTTCGCGATGCGGACGATGCGCTCCCCTTCGGGACCGGGGAGAGTGATGCCGACACGCCCGAGATCGCGCTCCCACGCACGGCTCTCCTCGGTCAGCTTTGCCGCGAACATCTTCTCCGGCGAACCGCTCGGAGCGAGCGCCTCGAGCCCCGCCGGCGGATGGAAGGGCACGGCGACGATCACGTCGCGCGCCTCGTGCGGCGCGAGCGCCAGGCGATACTCGAACGCTCCCGAAGCGTAGCCGAACGGGTCCGAGATCTCGGCGCGCGGCGGCACGCGGCCCTCGCGCAGGTACGTCGAGAAGAGATCCTCCTCGAACGTCGCCGCGCCGAAGCGCTCCGCGGGCGTCAAGGAGACGACCGGCTGCTTCGCGTCCACCCAGGCCGTCTGCGGCGAGCTCGCGACGAGCGAGCGGATGCGGCTCGCGCCGCCGACGACGTTCAGCGACTGCCACGGCGGCAGGACCTGGAAGGGCCGCAGCGCGAGGAAGAGGAGCACGTCGCGGTGGGCCTCGTTCAGGTTCTCGACGCGGTAGCGCGCGTAGAGCACGGACGAGCCCGGCTCGCCGGTCGCGAGCGCCGTCACGTGCAGGCGGATGCCGTCACTCCGCCAGCTCACCGTCGGGATCGGCAGGTAGCCGTACTCGAGCGAGCGCTCCGTCTGCACCGACTTCCACGTGAGGAGAGTCCCGTCGACGTAGAGGAACGGCTCGATCGAGAACGAGCCGACGTCGACCTCGAGCATGCCCTCCTCGTTCAGGAGCGCCTCGCGCGTATCACCGGGGACGCCGACGACGGTCCAGTACGTCTGCTGCTGCGAGAAGTATTTCGGGTACGCGCCGGGCGGTGCGTCGGCCGCGATCGCCGCGAAGAACTCGTTCGGCGTCGCCGAGAACTCGAGCGGCTTCACGACGATCTCGCGGACACCGTAGCCGTGACCGCGATGACTGCCCGTGAGGGCGAGACGAACGCCGCTCGCCTCCGTGTCGTGGAGGTAGATGTAGTTCCGCCGCCCGCTGCCCGACGTCGTGCCGTAGACGCGACGCCAGGTGCCGTCCTCGTTGATCTCGACGCGATAGGAGGTGGCGTGGTCCTCGGGCTCCCAGTCGATCACGAGGCCGCCGAATTCGGTCGGGCCTCCGAAATCGAGCTCGATCCATTGATCGCGGCCGACCGAGCCGCTGCGCCAGGACGTCGCCGGATCGCCGTCCGTCGCCGCTTCGGGCGGGTGGCCCTCGATCGACGTCGAGGCGATCACGCTCGGACGTGGCGTCTTCAACGCTCGGGAGGGCCGCGGCTCGAAGCGGAGGTTCTCGACCCAGACGGAGCCCTTGCCGCCGCTGCCGGCGGTGATCGCGATCTCGACGAAGCCGGTGCGCGTGAGCGGCTCGCCGCCCGAGTTCCCCCAAGCGTAGCGCAGGCGCGAGCGACGGAACGTGACGCGCTCCCAGTCCGGCGGAAACTCGAAATCGCGATCGATCGCCCACCAGACGTTGTCGCCGGTGGGATCGACGAGCTTGAACTCGAGGTTGTTCGGCTTCGCCTCGCCGCGGACGTCGAACGCGAAGACGTAGTTTTGCGGAAGCCGGTGCGACAGCGGCCGGCGCGCGATGACGAAGCCGCCGATGCCGAGATCGAAGTCGATCCGCATCGCCCGGCCGCGGCGTCCGAGGTCGTGCGCGAGCTCGACCGAGGCGCCGGGCGATGCCGTGGCGGTCCACGGCGAGAGGTCCTCGAAGTCGTCGACGATCGAGGCGAGCGCCGGCTCGGCCGAGGCCGGGTCGCCGGACGAGAGCCCGAGCATCAGTACGACGAGAGCCGCAAGGATCGCGCTCGCCCACGGGCCTTTCCCCTCCACCTGCCTCACCCCCGCACCGCCTCCCGCATAGTATCGGCCCGCGGGCCGTTTTGAGAAAGGACGCGAATTTACAGAGCGGCCGCCCGCCGCGCCGCCGGATCAGCCCTTCACGCTGCCGCTGACCACGCCCGCCACGTAGTAGCGCTGCAGCGCCAGGAACAGGACGACCATCGGCGCGACGGTCAGCACGGACCCGGCCATCATCAGCTCGACGTCCTGGGCGTGCTCGCCGAGCAGGTTCGCGAGCGCCACCGGCAGCGTGAACCGGTCCTGGTCCGAGAGGACGATCAGCGGCCAGAGGAAGTCGTTCCAGGTGCCCATGAACGTGAAGAGCGCGAGCGTCGTCAGGATCGGGGTGCACGCGGGCAGGACGAACGATCGGTAGATGCGCAGCTCGCCCGCTCCGTCGATCCGCGCGGCGTCGAGAAGGCTGTCCGGGATCGACTGCGCGTACTGGCGGACGAGGAAGATTCCGAAGATGCTCGCGAGGCCCGGGATCACCACGCCGGCGTACGTGTTGATGAGCCCCATCCCCTTCAGCATCAGGAAGAGCGGCAGCATGCCGACCTGTGCCGGAATGACGAGCGCGGCGAGAAGCGTCCGGAACAGCGCGTCGCGTCCGCGGAACGGCAGCTTCGCGAACGCGTAGCCGGCCATCGAGTTCAGGACGAGCGAGATCGCCGTCACGGCGGTCGCGAGGAGAGCGCTGTTCGCGGCGTAGCCGGCGACGTCGAGGCGCGTGAAGAGCGTCCGGTAGTGCTCGAGCGTCGGCGCGCTCGGCAGGAGGCGGAGCGGCAAGCGCGACGCTTCGCCGGTCGGCATCAGCGAGACGGAGACCATCCACGCGAGCGGGAGGAGCGTCAGCCCCGCCGCGAGGACGAGCGCCGCGTTCACCGCGATCGCGCGTGCGGAGCGGCTCAAGCGCGTCCTCCGCGCGCCGCCTCGGGGGCGTCGAGGCCGCCGCCGAGCGCACGCAGGCGGGTCGCGACTACGGTGAGCACGAGGATCACGGCGAAGAGCACGAACGAGATCGCCGCCGCATAGCCGAGGTTCCACCACCGGAACCCCTCGAGATAGGTGAGGAGCACGACGCTGAGCGTGCTGTTCGCGGGTCCGCCCTGCGTCATCACGTACGGCTCCGCGAAGAGCTGGAAGTGGCCGATCATCGTCATCACGGCGACGAAGGCGAACGTCGGAGCGAGCATCGGCAGCGTGACGTGCCGGAAGCCTTGCCATGCGCCCGCGCCGTCGATGCTCGCCGCTTCGTAGAGACGCGGCGGGATCGACTGCAGGCCGGCGACGAAGATCACCATGTTGAAGCCGAAGTTCTTCCACACGGCCATCAGGATGATCGCGGGGAGAGCCCAGGTCGGATCGCCGAGCCAATCGATCGGCGCGACGCCGAACCAGGCGAGCACGCGGTTCAGGAGCCCGACGCGGGGGTGATAGAGGTAGCGCCACACGACGGCGGCGGCGATCAGCGTCGTCACGACCGGCAGGAAGAGCGCCGTCCGGAAGAGCCCGCGGAAGCGAGCGAGCTTCGCATCGACGAGCAACGCCGCACCGAGCGATACGGCAATGGATAGAGGCGCCGCAGCGATCACGAAAATGGCCGTATTGCGAAGGGCCGTCCAGAAGAGCGGATCGGTGAGGAGGGTGCCGTAATTCGCCCATCCGACGAATCGCAGGTTCCTCCGATCTGCGAGCGCGTAGATGTCGAAATCGGTCAGGCTGAGGCCGAGAGCGGCGACCACGGGCACGAGGAAGAAGATTGCGATGGCAATCAGGGCCGGCGCGACGAACAGCCGGCCCGCGACGGCGACGTGCTTCCTGCCCGTCGAAGGTTCCAAAGCATCGCTAGGTCCGGGCATCTGCCTGTAGTGCGCGCCGGACACCGGTCAGTCAACGAAAGAGCCGTCGCGCGCTTCGTGCAGTGCTCGAAATTGCGCTGAGCGCACTTCAACACTTGCGCCAACCGCTGGGCCGGCTATTCTTCGATCGGACCAGCGCTCCCGCCCGCTTTTTACAAGCCGAGCAGCGCGATTGATCATCCGGCAGTACGGTCCGCCGGCGACCAGCCTAAAAGGAGTACACGATGGCGAACCCTTCAAACCCTCTCTGGAACGAAATACGGCGCCAGGGGCAGCGAATCCTCCACGCGGTTCAATCCGAGATCGCGGGTCTCGAGCAGCAACTCGATGCATTGCGCCGCGAGGCGGACCGTTGGCGGTCCGTGCTCCAGGGAAAGGGAGGCCCCATTCCGCGCGGTGCGGGCGGAAAGCTCGGCCGGGGCGGCTCGAAGCGTCATTCGATGGGCGGTCGCTCAGCGCTCTCGCGCGGTCCGAGCGTCGATTGGGACGCCGTCCTGAAGCGACTTCCGGCGACCTTTACCAGCGGGGATCTGGAAAAGTCGACGCCGAAGCTGAAGAGCCGCCCGCGCGCGCGCATCATGGCATTGGCGCGCTGGTCGAAGTTCGGCGCGATCAAGAAGGTCGAGAGCGGCAAGTATCGGAAGGCTTAGGGGATACGAAACCGCTTCAGGCGGAGTCGCGCGATGACTCGCGATAGACAGACACCGGTCGCGCGATTCCCTTGAGCTCGAGCGAGCCGGCGGGACGGAACCCGCCGACGCCGTCGTCACCCGCGAGCGCGATGGTATGCGCGTCGGCGATCACCTCGCCCGCCGACGCCTGGGCGCACAGTCGCGAAGCGAGATTCACCGCCGGACCGACCGCGGCGTACTCGAGGCGCGCCTCGCCGCCGATCGCTCCGACGGTCACGGGGCCGCTCGCGACGCCGACGCCGATGCCGAGTGCGGTGCCGGTTGCGGCGTGCAGGACCTCGGCGGCGCGATCCCGTCCCGTGATCGCCAGCACGAGTGCACGCCGGGCGTGGTCGGGCTGCGCGATCGGAGCGCCGACGAGGCAGAGGACGCCGTCTCCGGCGAAGTCCTTGACGGTCCCGCTGCAGTGCGTGACGACCTCGCCGATCGCCTCGTAGTACGCCTGGACGACCGCCATCACCTTCTCGGGCGCCTCGGACTCGGCGTACGGAGTGAACCCGCGGAGATCGAAGGCGACGACCGAGAGATCGCTTCTCCGGTGCTCCATCGCCGCGGCGAGGCCGCGCTCGCGCACGAGCTTCGCCACCTGCGGCGAGAGGAACCGGCCGAGGAACTGACCGCGACGGCCCTGGATCACGTAGTACTGCACCGAGCCGCCGAGGAAGAGGATCTCCCCGATCGCCGTCGTCGGGTACTCCCACGGCGGCTGCATCGGTACGCCGGAGAAGAGGAACGGCGTCGCCGCGACCGCGGCACGGAGCCGCAATCGCTCCGCGGCGTCGACGTCGGATCGCGCGACGACCCACGCCCCCGAGCCGAGGAGAACGAGCGCGAGGAGGCTCGGTCCGAAGAGCAGCCAGAACGTCGGATCGAGGACGGCCGCGGCTGTCCAGGCGCCGCCGGAGTAGCGGAGGCGCGCTTCCAGGAAGAGGACCCCGCCCAGGCCGTAGACGGCGGCGCAAGCTTGCGCGGCGCGCAGCAAGCGCGAGCTTCGCGAGCGGCCCGGGCTCGACGGCGCGATCGTCTGCGCGATCCGGTAGAGCCACTCGCAGCCGGCGGCGAGGATCGCCGTCTCGAGGAGCGCGGTCACGCGATCCCAGATCTCCGGCGCTTCCGTGATGCCGACGCCGCGCATGGGCGTCGATCCGACGGTGATCGCGAGCATGCCGAGGGCGAGAGCGAAAGCCCGCGTGCTCGGCGAGTCGCGGTCGGCGAGGTAGAAGGACAGCGCGATTCCCGCGCCGAAGAGGCCGACGAGGATCGGCGGAAGCGCGGCGCTCATTCGTTCACGGCTCCGTCAGCCGCGGCGTCGCTCGCGTCGCTCGCGTCGCGCGCGCGCAGCCAGCGGCGCTTCTCGAGGATGCGATCGGCGTCCGCATCGAGCGCGGCGAGCGCCGTATCGATCGTCGCGTCGCCGCGGATCGCCGCCTCCGCGTGCTGTGCGATCCGCGCCGCGATCCGCTCCCACTCCGGGATGCGCGGCGGCGGAACGACGCGCGCGAGCTGCGCGAAGAACGACGCGGCGCGTGGATCCTCCGTGATCCCGCCGTCGCTCCACGCGCTGCGCCGCGCCGGAAGGTCGCCGGCGCTCCGGTAGAACGCGATCTGCTGCGCCGGCTCCGTCAAGTACTCGACCCAGCGCCACGATTCCTCGCGATGCGTCGAGGTGCGCGCGACGGCGAGGCTCGCGCCGAGCGCGAGCGAGACGCCCGGTCCTTCGCCTTCGCGCGCGGGCATCGGCGCGGTCGTCCAGTCGCTCGCGAGCTCGGCGGGAAGGCGGTCGCGAAACTCGCGCAGGTTCCACGGGCCGGTGACGAGGAATGCGAACAGTCCTTCGGCGAAGCCCTGGTAGACGCTGCCGGCCTGCGCTTCGCTGCCGGTCGGTGCGAGCCCCTTCCGGAAGAGATCGACGTAGAACTCGAAAGCGCCCCGGAACTCGGGCGTCTGGAACGCCGCGCGCGTGTCGTCGTCGGCGAGGAGATGCGAGCCGTTCTGCAGCGCGAGGATCACCGGCGTCTCCCATTCGCCCAGGGGGAGGAGGATCGCGTGAGCGCTGTCGCCGGCTTCGCGGATGCGCGTCATGACCTCCATCCAATCGGACCACGTGCGCGGCGGCTGCGCCGCGCCAGCGCGCTCCAGGAGGTCGCTTCGATAGAAGAGGAGACGCGTGTCGACGTACCACGGCAGGGCCCACGTCCGTCCGTCGACGACGCCGGCTTCGAGCACGCCGGGGAACCAATCCTCGCGCGCTCCGCTCCCCGAGGCGGCGAGCTCCTTTCCGAGCGGCTCGATCGCGCCGAGTACCGCGAGCTCCGCGATCCACGTGTTCCCGACCTGGAGGACGTCCGGCATGGCGCCGCCCGCGTAGGCGGTGACGATCTTCTCGTGCGCGGCGCTCCACGGGATCTGCTGCACGCGTACGCGGACGCCGGGGTGGCGCTCCTCGAAGCCGGGGACGAGCTCCTGCACGAGCTCGCCTTCGCGGCCCATCGCCCAGAACTCGACGACGGCCTCCTCGCGGCCGCTCCCCGCGCACGCGGCGAGGAGCAGGCACGCCAGAAAGAGCGGCATTCGCCTCGTCGGCCACGGGACTCTCACCGGCTTGCGTCCCTATCACACGCCCCAGCATGGCTTGAGCGGAACCGAGCCGTTCCGGATGCCGTCTTCGGGCTGCTTTGACCGCGCTGGCCGATCCGGGCAGAGAAGTCGGATGAGCACGAGCGGAGCGAGCCTGGCTGGCGCCGATCCCGGTCTGGTGCGGCTGACGCACCTGATCTACGGCCTGCACGCCTTCAGCGCGTTGATGGGCGTCATCTCCTCGGCCGCGATCGTCGGCGCCTTCCTCACCGGTTGGCCGTCGATCCTGGCCGTCATCCTCAACTACGCCCGGCGGAGCGCCGTACGAGGGACCTTTCTCGAATCGCACTTCTCTTGGCAGATTCGGACCTTCTGGTGGGCTTTCGCGTGGGTTCTGTTCGCGTTCCTTCTCGCGATCACCTTGATCGGGATTCCGTTCGCGTTCATCGTCATCGCCTTCACCGGCTTGTGGGTGCTCTACCGGATCGTCCGCGGCTGGCTCGCGTTGAACGACGAGAGGTCGATCGGTGTATGAAGGGTGGCATATTCTCGTGGCCTCTCGCCCTGGCCGTCGCGGCACTCCTCGCGAGCTGCGGCGGTGGCAGCGGCGGATCGGATCCGGGCGAAGCGCTCTGTAGCGCGGAGCCTCCACCCGTGGCGTCCGGTCCATCACCTTCGCTCGGCGAGCGCGTCCTGCCCGCGTGGTACGACGACGCGAAGCTCGGGATCATGATCCACTGGGGACCGTTCGCGGTGCCCGCGTGGGCGGAGCGGACGCTCGATCCGGAGGTGATCTTCACGGATCCGACGAGCCCGGATTACTTCTTGACGCCGCAGGGAGTCGAGAGCTTCCTCCGCCGGAACCCGTACAGCGAGTGGTACTGGAACTCGTCGTCGATCGAGGGCAGCGCCGCCTGGCAGCACCATCGCGACACGTGGGGCGCGGACTTCCCGTACGAGCGCTTCGCGGACCTCTTCGAGGAGACGCTCGGCGGTTGGGATCCGGAAGCGTGGGCGCGCACGTTCCGCGACGCCGGAGCGCGGTACGTCGTCCTCGTCACGAAGCACCACGACGGCTACACGCTCTGGCCGAGCGACGTCTCGAATCCGAATCGCGCGAGCTGGCAGACGCCGCGCGACGTCGTCGGCGAGCTCTCGGGCGCGGTGCGGCAGCAGTGCATGCGGATGGGGCTCTACTACTCGGGCGGCATCGACTGGACGTTCCGCGCGCCGCCATTCGCGTCCTTCAACGACGCTCTGCGGCTCACGCCGCCACAGGAGGAGTACGCACGCTACGTCGACGCGCACTGGCGCGAGCTGATCGACCGCTACCGTCCCGCCATTCTCTGGAACGACATCGGCGCTCCGCCGGCGACGGACCCCGAAGCCCTCTTCCGGGAGTACTGGAGCTCCGTGCCCGACGGCGTCGTCAACGACCGCTGGGCGAAGGGCCTCGGCCAGCCGAGCGGCTATCGCGACTTCCGCACCGCGGAGTTCGAGGTCCTCGAGGACATCTCGCCGGACAAGTGGGAAGCGGTCCGCGGCATGAGCCGCGGCTTCGGCTTCAATCAGAACGAGGTGCCGGAGGATTACGGGCCGCCGGAGAAGTTCGTCCACATGCTCGTCGACGTCGTTTCGAAGAACGGCAATCTTCTCTTGAACGTCGGGCCGCGTGGCGACGGCACGATCCCCGAGGAGCAGCTGAGGATCCTGGCGACGCTCGGCTCGTGGCTCGGGAAGAACGGCGACGCGATCTACGGCACGCGCCCCTGGACGCACGCCACGGCAGAGACGGACGGCGGCGTCCCGGTGCGATTCACGCGCTCCGCAGACGGCCGCTTCGTCTACGCGACGTTCCTCGGCTCGCCGGCTCCCGGCGCCGTGACGATCGAAGGCTTCACCGCTGCTCCCAAGCGCGTCCTGCTCCTCGACGGAGGGCAGACGGTGGACGCGACGAGCACCGCGTCCGGCTTACGCTTGACGCTTCCGCGTCTCCCGGCCGGGGAGCCCGCGCACGTGGTCGCGATCGAGCTGGCGGGCTGAGCGGGATCGAAATGAGCGCGGACGTCGTCATCCGACGCATGACCGAGGCGGACGTGCCCGCCGCGGATCGGATCTTCCGCGCCGCGTTCGGAACGTTTCTCGGACTTCGCGATCCCTCCGCGTTCGCGGGCGACACCGACTACGTCGGCACGCGGTTCCGCGGCGAGCCCGAGGCAGCGTTCGTCGCCGAGGTGGACGGCGAGGTCGTCGGCAGCAATCTCGCGATCCGCCGCGGCTCGGTCGCGTTCTTCGGCCCGCTTTCGGTCGACCCTACGCGCTGGGAGGGCGGCTTCGCGAAGCGTCTCGTCGCGGCGACGGTCGACGTCTTCGATCGCTGGGGAACGACGCACGCGGGGTTGTTCACGTTCTCGCAGAGCGCGAAGCACGTCGCGCTCTATCAGAAGTTCGGCTTCTGGCCCGACTCGCTGATGGCGGCGATGGCGTACCCGATGGCGAAGCTCGCTCCGATCGGCGCCTCGCGCGACGCAGGCTCGTTCGCGCTTCTCTCGGCGATGGAGAAGGGGGAGGCGGAGGACGCGCTCGCTGCGTGTCGCGCGCTCGCCGGCTCGATCCATCCGGGGCTCGACGCGACCCGGGAGATGGAGCTCGCGCTACGCTTCGGGCTCGGAGACGTCGTGCTGCTGCAGGACGGCGGCTCGCTCCGCGCGTTCGCGCTCTGCCACTGCGGGGCGGGCTCGGAGGCCGGAAGCGGCGCGTGCTTCGCGAAGTTCGCGCTCGTCCGGCCCGGCCCCGGCGACGCGGAGGCCTTCGATCGTCTTCTCGATGCGTGCGTCGCGATGGCCACGGCTCGAGGTCTGGCGCATCTCGTCGTCGGCGTGAGCCTCGGCAGCCGCGCCGCGTACCGTCGTCTCCTGCAGCGCGGCTTCCGGACCGAGCTTCAGGGCGTCGCGATGCACCGCCCCGACGAGCCGGCGTACCACTCGCGCGATCTCTACGTCCTCGACGACTGGCGCTAGAAACCGACGCCGATGAAGCCTTCGTCCGGAGGCTGGGGGAAGCCTTCGGCGACGTAGAGCTGCCCGAGCAGGATGAACATCTCGTTCTCCGTGCTCTCGCCCGCCGTGATCGGGCAAGCGTCGCACCAGCCGTCGCTCGCGCCCGGCGAGGAATCGCAGTCGACGTCGGCCTCGCACGGCTCGGCGATCCGCCCCGCGACGCACGCGACGGGCTCGCAATCGGTCGGAAAGAATCCCGCCGTCGCGCTGTCCGGGATCCGGGAAGCGCGCGTCACGGTCTCGACGTTCGGCGAGCCGTCCTCGTTCACGCCGTTGTTGAACGTCCCGCAGTAGCGGAGCGTGCGATCGCCGGCGTCGGACGAGTCGAACGCGAGCGGCGGATCGAACGGCTGACGCGTCGGGTCCGCGTAGGTGAAGTTCTCGTAGAGGAGCGCGCCGTCGGGCGCTTCCACCCAGAAGCGCTTGCCGCGCTTGTGGTTGTGCGACGTGAGTGAGAAGAGCCGCGCGCCCTGCGGCAGGACGTGCGTCCCGCAAAACGTCTCCTCGGTGAACGGCGGATTGTTCGGCCGCAACACGGAGTCGATCGAGACGACCGCGACCACGGGGAAGCGCTGCTCCTGTGCGAAGTAGAGATTGATGCGTCCGTTCAGCTCGTGGTCCTTCGCCGTCAAGTTGAACGCGTGCGAGTTCCAGAAGGCGATGCCCGAGAGAGGCACCTGCCCGAAGACGCCCGGCAGGAGCCGCTGGAAGGCCTGCGCTTCCTGCGCGCCGCCGATGCTTCGTGTCTGCGACGGAATGCCGATCACGGAAGGCGGCCCGAAGCCGACGCAAGCGAACGAGTCGCGGACCTCGCTCCGGCAAATGCCGCTCCCACACGCGTCGAGATCGAGAGGATCGCACGGCTCCCCGCCGCGCTCGCCGGAAGCACAGGTCCATGCCCCGAACGCCGGGTGATCGATCTCCTCGATCGGCACACCGGAGTGGCTCAGCACGAGGTGATGGCTCACCGGATCCTGACGAAGCTCCTGCGCCGAGATGCGGAAGAACTCGCCCGTCGGATCGAGGAAGCGCTCGGGCACCTTGCCGTGCAGGTCGTAGTAGGTCGCGAAGCAGACCTCGCGCTCGCGACCGGCCGCGAGCGAAAGGGGCGGCAGGACGAACTGCACCCCCTCGTCCGGTGCGGGCGGCTCGAGCGGGTCGATGGTGATCGGTTCCGGCGGCGGCAGACACGCATCGAGCAGGCTCTCCGTGCCGGGAACGGTGCCCGTCTGCGGCGCCCCCGCGGTGATCCAGAGTCGCACGGCTTCGAGCTCGCTCTCGCGGAGAGCCGGAAGGCCGCTCGGCATCGGAGCGCCATTGATCGCGACCGTCCCCGGCAGCGTCTTCGCCGCGAGCTTCAGATAGAGGTAGCTTCGCTCGCGATCGCCGGGGACCACGCGCGCGAGGCTCGAGCCGACCGACGGGATCTCGACGAGGTTCGACCAGGCGACGTCGGGGCGAAGGTCGAGGCCGCCGCTCGCCGCGGAGCCGTGGCAGACCTCCTGCGTGCAGCCGTGTCGCTCGAAGACGACGGTCTGGATCGCCTCGAAGGTGCTGGCGAACTCCGCGCAGCTCCCCGGCGTCGGCGAAGGAGGGGACACGGGTGCTGCGACGTCGGTTGAATCGCCCGAGCCGCCGCAGCCGATGGCGCAGCCGAGAGCGACCGCGCGCACGAGCGCGAGCGCGGCGCGCGGAACGAAGAAGCGACCGTCGGCACGGGGGTGGGGTGCGACGGATCGACGGCGGGTTCTCGTGGTCTCTCTCACGTCTGGCGAATGGGTCGGACCCACCTATAGGCGGGACCGAGAGCGTCGTACAAGCGCCCATCCGCATCCACTCGACGGAAGAGCGCGGCGCCACCTCGATTTCGCGCTTGTCGCGACGCGGTGCGGCGAGCCGGCCGGTCGCAAAGCACGTGCCTCGTTGCAAGCGCGGGGCCGCTTTCGAGCCTTTCCCGGCGCGGCGAAGGAGGCTAGAGAGGCGGCCAGGAGGGCTTCCGTGCGCACGTCTCTTTGCGATCAGCTCGGTATCGAGCTTCCCATCTTCGCTTTCACGCATTGCCGCGACGTCGTCGTCGCGGTCTCGAAGGCGGGCGGAATCGGCGTCCTCGGCGCCGTCGGCTTCACTCCGGAGCAGCTCGAGATCGAGCTCAATTGGATCGACGAGCAGATCGGCGGCAAGCCCTACGGCGTCGACATCGTGATCCCGGGAAAATACGAGGGGATGGGCGAGCTCGATCCGACGAAGCTCGAGGAGCAGCTTCGCGCGCTGATCCCCGAGCAGCATCGGCAGTTCGCGAAGAGGCTCCTCGCGGATCACGGTGTCCCCGAGCTGCCGCCCGAGGACAAGCACCACGAGCTCCTCGGCTGGACGGCGGCGACCGCGACGCCGCAGGTCGAGATCGCCCTGAAGCATCCCGGCGTCAAGCTGATCGCGAACGCGCTCGGCACGCCTCCCGACGAGGTGATTGCGCGTGTCCACGAGGCGGGACGTCTCGTCGCGGCGCTCTGCGGCAGCCCGCGCCAGGCCCTCAAGCACAAGGCCGCGGGGATCGACATCGTCATCGCACAGGGGACCGAGGGCGGCGGGCACACGGGCGAGATCGGAAGCCTCGTGCTCTGGCCGCAAGTCGCCGCGGCGGTCGCGCCCCTTCCGGTCCTCGCGGCCGGCGGGATCGGCCACGGCGCACAGATCGCGGCGGCTCTCGCCGTCGGCGCGCAGGGCGTCTGGACCGGCTCGCTCTGGCTCGCCGTCGAGGAAGCGGATGCGCCGCCCGCGCAGCGTCAATCCTACTTCGACGCGACGAGCAGGGACACGGTGCGCTCCCGCTCGTACACGGGAAAGCCGTGCCGCATGCTGCGGAACGAGTGGACGGACGCCTGGGAAGCGGCGGGCAACCCGTCCCCGCTCGGCATGCCGCTGCAGGGCATGGTCACGATGGACGCCGTGTCGCGAACGCATCGCTACGCCGACAAGGCGCAGAAGGTCGCGTTCAATCCGGTCGGGCAGGTCGTCGGCATGATCGAGCGGGTCGAGTCCGTGCGCTCGGTGATGCAGCGGCTCACCGAGGAGTACCTCGCCGCGGTCGACCGGCTCGAGAGCCTGCAGCCTTCGCAGTGAGACCTTGGCCGCGATAGAGAGCGAGCCCGCGCATGTCCAGGAACGCCCGCCGCCGAACGAGAAAGCACCGCAAGGCGATCCTCTCGGCCTGCGCGGCGCTCGCGGCGTGCGCAGGCGTCTCGGCGTGCTCGGGCGGAGGCGACGAGCCACCGTCCTTCACGCGCACCGAGGAGCGCGAGCCGTGCGACTCCTACGATTCGCAGCGCCAGCCCTTCTTCGGGGACCTACACGTCCACACGATGTACTCGGCGGACGCGCGCATCTTCGGGACGCAGAACGGCCCGCGCGACGCGTACCGCTTCGCGCGCGGCGAGGAGATCGCGATCTCCGACGAGCAGGAGCAGCCGACCCGCCGGGTCCGGATCGACCGGCCGCTCGACTTCGCCGCGGTCACGGACCACTCCGAGTTCCTCGGCGAGGTCGGCATCTGCAGTGATCCCGACTCGCCCGCGTACGACGACGAGATCTGCCTGCTGCTCCGCGGCGTCGAGGAGCCGGGCGACCGCTTCCTGATCACGGTCAACTGGCTCTTCCCCGCCGGCATCTCGAGTCCGCCTTCTTCGTTGCCGTTCTGCGAGGAGCTCGGCCTCGACTGCGACGCTTCGGCCGTGTCGGTGTGGGCGCTGACGCGCGACGCCGCCGAGGAAGCCTACGATCGGTCGAGCGCTTGCCGGTTCACGAGCTTCATCGGCTACGAGCACACCGCGAGCCCGCTCGGGCAGCACTGGCATCGCAACGTCATCTTCCGGAACGAGCGCGTGCCGGTCGTGCCGTCGAGCGTGCTCGAGACGGAGCGGCGCGGGCATCCGCAGGGGCTCTGGGAAGCGGTCGAGGACGACTGCCTGAACGCGGGCACCGGCTGCGACGCCGTCATCATCCCACACAACTCGAACCTCTCGGGCGGCGGCCAGTACGTCGATCCGCGCGACGCCGCCGACGCACGACGCCGTCGCGAGCGCGAGCCGCTCGTCGAGATCTATCAGCACAAGGGCGGCTCCGAGTGCCGCTTCGATCGCCTCGCCGGGCGTGGCGTTTCGACCGAGGACGAGCTCTGCACGTTCGAGCAGCTCGAGCGCGCCGACGAGACGCCGAAGCCTCCCGGAACCCTGCCGCCGACCGTCGACGAGTATCCCGCGCGCAATCTCGTGCGGAACGTTCTGAAGGACGGCCTCGCCTTCGAACAGGCCCTCGGCGAGAACCCGTTCCAGATGGGCTTCATCGGCAGCACGGACACGCACGACGCGACCGCGGGCGCCGTCGCGGAGAAGCTCTGGCCCGGCGCGCAGGGAAACGGCGACGCGACGGCGGATCGGCGCGTCGGCCGAAACCTGCGCGAGAATCCCGGCGGGCTCGCCGTCGTATGGGCGGAGGAGAACTCGCGCGACGCGATCTTCGAGGCGCTCCGCCGGAGAGAGACCTACGCGACGAGCGGCACGCGGCCGGTCGTGCGCTTCTTCGGCGGCGAGCTCGATCGCGTCGCGTGCGGGCGCGGCGATCTCGTCGAAGCGGCGTATCGCGACGGCGTGCCGATGGGCGGCGTCCTCGAGGCGGCGAGCGAGAGCCCGCGCTTCGCCGTGCTCGCGTTCAAGGATCCGGGGACGGCGGAGTCGCCGGGAGCCGATCTGGACCGGATCCAGATCGTCAAGGGATGGGTCGACCCGTCGGGAACGACGCACGAGGCGGTGTTCGACGTCGCCTCCGCTTCGTCGCCCGGCGCCCCGGTCGATCCTGCTTCGTGCACACCGAGCGCGGGGGCGAGCGAGCTCTGCGCCGTCTGGGAGGATCCGACGTTCGATCCGGACGAGCGCGCGTTCTACTACGCGCGCGTGCTCGAGCGCTCGTCGTGTCGCTGGAGCACGCTTCTCTGCCGCGAGGCGGGCGTCGATCCGTTCTCGAGCGAGTGCGCCTCGCAGGCCGCGGCCGCGGGTGAGCTCTACGACGTCTGCTGCACGGAGACGAGCGCCGAGCCCTTCTACGATCCGGCGATCCAGGAGCGCGCCTGGACGTCGCCGATCTGGTATCGGCCCGGCTGAACGAGCAAAGCGTCGAGAGACGTCGACCGCGCGCACGTGCGGGCGCGAGGAGGAGTCGGCGATGCTCTTCATGCGCCAGGGACGGCCGAAGGCCGGCGTATCGGTGGAGGACCAGGAGCGTGCGGTGCGGCTCTTCCAGAGCTGGAAGCCGCCCGCGGATCTGAAGATCCAGGCCCACGATGCGTCTGCGAACGGCGGCGACTACGTGATCGTCGAGACCGATTCGGTGCCGGCGTTGATCGAGGCGATCCAGGTGTGGGCGCCGATGCTCGCGTACGAGGTGACGCCGATCGTCCCGGTCGAGGCAGGCGTGACCGGCCTCGTGCGCGCGTGCGAGACACGCGCGCAGCTCCTGGCCTAGCCTGCATTTCTCACCAGATCCCTACTGCGGCGGCCGATAGCACCGAATCTTCGCGAGCTTCTCCCTCCGGGCTCCTCGACGTACTGTTCAAGTACGCCTGCGTCGCCCTCCGGTCCGAGGCTCGCGAATCTTCGGCACTCTCGACCGCCTCGCGACGTGATCTGGTGAGAAATGCAGGCTAGCGCGTCTCCCGAATCGAAGCGGTCCGCTCTTCGGGCGCGGCGCGCCGCCGGATTCGGCGTCGCCGCCGCCCGCAGCGATCTGCCGAGACAAGCGATCGATGCTCTCGGAGAGCACCTCCACCTCGCGACGGAGGCCGCGGAGCTCCACGCGAAGCTCCTGGTCGAGCCGCTTGATCACCGCGTGCGTCTCCTCGTCGGACTCGTCGATCTTCTGCCGCGACAGCCACGCTGCGATCTGTGCGGTGAGGAGGCGCGGTCACGAAGAGGACCGCGAAGGCCTCCGGAGAAAGGATGCGCCGCAGGCCCGTGCCGGCGCGCTGCGCGAGCACGAGGAGCCGCACCAAACGAACGACCGCCATGATGCGCGCCATCCGCCCGAGGTTCGTGAGGCGCACGAGGCGCAGCTCGCTCAGCAGCGCGGGCATGGCCGGGAACGTGAGCGCGAGGATCGCGAGGTCGAGCCAGGCGGAGGATTTTCGTAGCCAGCCGCGTCCGAAGGCGACCGCCTTCGTCGCCGCGTCCACGGCGAAGATCGACCAGATCGCCCAGTCCGCGATGCCTTCCCCCGGAACCCAGCTCGGGCTCTCGATGCTCAGGTTCGTCAGCACCACCGGGATCAGAGCGAGCGCCGACACGGTGGCTGCGACATCGGTTGCGGGCTCGAACGCCAGCGCAGCTTCTCTCCGGCTCTTCCAGGGCCGACGCATGATCCTGCATACGGCCGTCCGCCGAGGCTTTCCACCCGTTCGGAGCGCAAAGACGTGCTCGACTTGGATGTGCCCCCATGCGTAATTGGGCGGAAAATGGGAGACAGGGGGGCACCGTCCGAATACGCGCGAGAGGTGCGTCGACGCGTCGCGAAGCGCCTACCCGCTGCGATTCTCTTCTTGCTCGCGAGCGCCGCGATCTCGACGGCCTTCGAGATCGTTCGCTTCCCCGCGCGCGCCGGGTGGATGTTCTCGTTGGACGCGATCCTGATCGTGATCGCGGCGGCGACGCTCGGATTCGCGCGATTGAATCCCGGGCGTGCGGTCGGCGCCGCGGTTCTGGCGATGAACGCCGTCGGAATCCTGTTGAACCTCTATCACGCGCTCGTCAGCGCCCAGGTCGGCCCCTGTATCTGGACGCTCACCGCGCTGCAGGCCTCCGCGGTCGTGTTCCTGCCGTGGGGCTGGCGCGCTCAGGCGCTCGGCTCGATCGGGACGGTCGTCGGCTATCCCTTGATGCTGCAGACGACCGACCAGGTGCTCTCGTGGGCCGCAGGCGGTGCGTACCTCGCGATGGTCGTCGGGATGAGCATCGCCGGAGCCGCGCTGATCGGCCGCTATCTCAAGATCGACCTGTCGCTGTCTCGGGCGCTTTCGGAGCGCGAGGCGCGTCTCGAGGAGCTGCTCGCGCGCGAGCAGACGGCGCGGCGCAAGGCGGAGGCGGCGAGCCGGGCGAAGGACGAGTTCCTCGCGACGATCTCGCACGAGCTGCGCACGCCGCTCACGCCCATCCTCGGTTGGACGCGCCAGCTACGCGACGGCCTGCTGAGCCCGGGCGAGGTCGATTAGGTCGTGCGCACGATCGAGAGGAGCGGCAGCTCGCTCGCGCAGCTCATCGAGGATCTGCTCGACGTCTCCCGCATCACGCAGGGAAAGCTTCGGCTCAGCCTCCGCACGGTCGACGTCTCCGCCGTCGTCGCGGCGGCGATCGAGCCGATGCGTCCCGCGGCGCTCGCGAAGGAGATCCGCCTGCACCTGCTCCTCGCGAAGGAGCCGCCGATCGTCTCCGCCGATCCGGATCGCTTGCAGCAGATCGTCTGGAACCTCGTGTCGAACGCGATCAAGTTCACGCCGCGAGGCGGAAACGTGCGCGTCGCGGTACGGCGCGCCGGGCTGCACGCGGAGATCGTCGTCGCCGACACGGGACACGGGATCGCGCCCGACGTTCTGCCGCACGTGTTCGAGCGCTTCTGGCAGGCCGACGGCTCGAGCACGCGCGCGCACGGCGGGCTCGGCCTCGGGCTCGCGATCGTCCGTCATCTCGTCGAGCTGCACGGAGGCAACGTGCGCGTCGAGAGCCCGGGCGAGGGGCAGGGCGCGACGTTCCACGTCCAGCTTCCGATCAGCGCCGAGGCGACGCGGACGGCATCCGAATCGGCTCCGCGACGCCAGGGCGTGTCACTCGACGGTCTGAGCGTCCTCATCGTCGACGACGAGGACGACGGCCGGGAGATGGTGCGCACGCTGTTCGAGCGCCGCGGGGTCGAGGTGCGGACCGCTTCCTCGACGCGTCAAGCACTCGAGGTCTTCGATCTCTGGGCGCCGCGCGTGCTGATCTCGGACATCGCGATTCCGCATCAGGACGGCCTCGAGCTGATCCGCGAGGTCCGTGCGCGTGAAGCGGACCTCGGCGGACACCTGCCGGCGCTCGCGTTCATGGCGCGGACGCGCACCGAGGACCGCGCGCAGGCGCTCGCCGCGGGCTTCGACGGCTACCTCGCGAAGCCCTCGGACCCGGACGAGCTGCTCTCGTTCGTGGCGCAGCTCGCCTCGAACTCTTCGCACGCTTACTAATTCAAGCGAGGGGGCGCTGCCCCCTCGCCGGAGCTGCAGCAAAGCTGCAGCTCCTCCACGGTTGATCGCAAGCGAGGAGGCGCTGCCCCCTCGCCGGAGCTGCAGCAAAGCTGCAGCTCCTCCACGGTTGATCGCAAGCGAGGAGGCGCTGCCCCCTCGCCGGAGCTGCAGCAAAGCTGCAGCTCCTCCACTCCCCCGCTCGCCCTCCGCTCGGCCGCGCGCTTCGCGCGCGGAGGGTCGCGTTCCTCGGAGCGCGGGGCTGGTGCGGTCATGAGGCTGATCCTCCTGTCGTCTATTGGCGCGTGAGCGGGCGAGCGGCGTGGGAGACGGCACGGTGGACCGTCGTGATCCTCTTCGCCGTGGCGGCGTGCTGGCACGTCGACCGGCCGGGCTACCTCTACGACGAGGTCCTGTTCGTCAATGCGGCGCTGGGCGGCGTCGACGAGAGCTTCGTGCACGCGCGTGTCCTCGGCGTCCCGGTGATGCTGATGTCGTACCTCGGTGCGCTGAAGGCCTGGCTGCACGCGCCGGTCTTCGCGGTGTTCGGCGTCTCCGCGGAGACGATCCGCGTGCCGAGCGTCCTCCTCGCCGCGGCGAGCCTCTACCTCTTCGCGCGCATCGGCGACCGCCTCTTCGGGCAGATGCTCGGCTTCTGGTTCCTTCTCGTGCTCGCGACCGATCCGCGGCTCTTCCTCGCGGCGCGCGTCGACTACGGTCCGGTCGTCCTGATGATGCTCCTGAAGGCCGCGGCTCTCCTGCTCTTTCTCGGCTGGCTCGCGGAGCCGAGCACCGGAAAGCTCGCGGCGCTTCTCGCCGTGCTCGCGCTCGGCGTCTTCGACAAGCTGAATTTCATCTGGTTCGTGGTGGCGCTCGGAGCTGCGGCGATCGTCGTCCATTCGCGCCAGGTCACGCGGAATCTTCGGCAGAGCGGCGCGAGCGGGATGTTGCTTCTCGTCGTCGCCGGCGGGATCGCGGCGTGGGTCGGAGCGACGTGTGTCCTGCCGCTCCTGGGCTCGGACTTGGCGTATCTTCCGAAGCAGCCGCCCGTGCTGTCGCTGCAGCGACTCTTCGCGCTGCTCGAGATCGTCCGGTCCACGCTTCTCGCTGCGCGCGGTTGGTATCTACTCTTCCCCGGCCCGCCGCCCGTCGGGACGGCGTTCACGCTCGACCTCGCTCTCGCGCAATCGACCTGGGTGGTCGGGCTCGGTGCTCTCGCTCTCGCTGCGATGACGGCGTGGGCGGCCCGGCGAGGCCAGGCGCGAACGATCGCATTTCTCTTCGTGCTGCTGCTCGTCCTCTTCGTGCAGGTGCTTCTCACGCGTCAGGCGACGATGCCGCACCACGCGTTCGTGCTCCATCCGTTCCATCTCCTCCTCGTCTTCGCGATCGCGGCCCCGCTCGTGCAAGCTCTCCTCGTGCGGCGGCGCGCTCTCGCGCACGCGCTCGTCGGCGTCGCGGCGGGCCTTCTCGTCGTCGCACACGTGCGAGCCGACGCCGCCTACCTCGAGCGGATCGAGGACCCGGCGGGATACCTCGCCGAGAGCAGTCCCGCGATCCGCGATCTCTCCGACCGCATCCGATCGCTCCGGACGGACGCGGTCTTCTCGGTCGACTGGGGTCTTCACACGCAGCTCTTCTCGCTCGCGGCGGCCGAGGACCGCGCGCGGTTCACCGACCTCTGGGCGACCTTCGAGAATCCGGCCGCCTCGACCGTCGCGGGGAAGCAGTCGCTCCGCGAGCGCTTCGCGGGCCGGCGGATCGTCGTCGTCCAGCACACGTCGCGTCAGACCGTGATGCGAGGGGCGCGGAACGCCTTCCTCGACTTCCGCGCCGAGATGCTGCCCGGAGCCGCTCCGCCGGAGAGGGTCGCGGACGCGGCGGGCCGCCGACTCTACGAGATCCACCTCGTTCCGGCAGAGCCGGCTTCCCGTTCGGGATCTTGACCGAGCGGGCTCGCGCGAGCGAGTCTCCCTCTTCCTTGGGACACCTACGCGGGAGAAGTGCTTTCGCCGCGGCCGTCGCCTTCGCGTTTCTCGCCGCGCCGTCGAGCGGTGCGGCGCGCTGCGGCCCGGGCGATCTCGTCGCCCTCGGGGAATCCGTGCGCGCGGAGCTCGAATGCCGGCGCGGAAGGCTCCTCGGCGAAGGAGCGTGCGCCGCTCCGGCCCCGCCCGCGTGCGGCCGCGACGCCGCGGCGGCTGCGGTCGAGCTGATCTTCCCTTCGGCGACCGCTTCCGCTTCGGGCTGGAGCTCCGCGGCGCTCCGCTGCCAGAGCGCGATCGCCCACGCCGCCGGTCGCTTCGCTTCGCAGCGTTTCCGCGAGCGGGAGCGCGGCGAGCGGCGCACCCGTGCCGCCCGCGCCTTCGCGCGGATCGATCTCTCGTGCGCGGGCGTCACCGTCGAGGGACGGCTCTCCGGTGCGCGGCTCCCGGGCGCCGGCGGAGCCTGCGCGGCTGCCGCAGGACGCGTGCGTACGAGCCTCGCGACCGAACCGCTGCGCCGATGCTTGCGCGCTTCGCTCGAGCGGATCGTCGACGACACAGCGCCCGAGCCGCTCCGGCCGAGCATCGTCCTGATCCTGACCGACGATCAGCGCTGGGACACGCTCGGCTTCATGCCGGCGACGCTCCGCCGCCTCGGCGGGGAAGGTCTCACGTTCACGAACGCCTTCGCGACGACGCCGGTCTGCTCGCCGAGCCGCGCGAGCATCTTCTCGGGGCTCGTCGCGCATCGCCACGGCGTGCATGCGAACGGGCAGGAGCCGGCCTTCGATCCGCGCACGAGCGTCGCCGTTCCGCTCGCTGCGGCCGGATACGCGAACGGCTTCTTCGGCAAGTACTTGAACGACGCCGAGAAGCTCGGCCTCGCGCCGCCTCCGGGGTGGGACGAGTGGCACGTCCTCCTCGGCCCGGCGGGTGGAAGCTTCTTCGGCTCGAGCCTCGACGAGAATGGCGCGCTTCGCACGCTGCCGCAGGACGCGTACTCGACCGACGTCCTCGCGCAGCGCGCGGTGAGCTTCATCCGTGAGCACGCGGACGAGCCGTTCTTCGCCGTCTTCGCGCCCTTCGCCCCGCACGCGCCGGCGGATCCCGCTCCGCGGCACGCCGGCTCTCTCGCGGGCCTGCCGCCGTACCGGCCGCCGAGCTGGCACGAGCCGGACGTGTCGGACAAGCCGCTCTGGGTGCAGCTCCTCGCGCGTGTGCTCAAGCCCGAGGCCGCGGTGATGCGCGACACGCTGCGTCTCCGGGAGCTCGAGTCGCTCGCCGCGGTCGATGAAGCGGTCGGAGCGATCACGGACGTGCTCGAGCGTGCCGGCATCGCCGACTCGACGCTCGTCGTCTTCACGTCGGACCACGGCATCCACTGGGGAGAGCACTGGAGCAGGACGAAGTTTTCATTTTACGAGGAGTCGATCCGCGTCCCCTACCTGATCCGCCATCCAATGCGCGCTCCGACGCCGGGGAAGCGGTCGGAGCTCGTGCTCAACGTCGACCTCGCTCCGACGCTGGCGGCTGCGGCCGGCGTCGCGCTCGCGGCGAAGCCCGACGGGGAGAGTCTCCTCCCGCTCTTCGTCGCGAGCCCGCCTTCGTGGCGGAAGGACTTCCTCCTCGAGACCCCGGGCGAGCTGATCGGGCCGCCGGGCCGTGCGGTGCGCACGCGGCGCTGGAAGTACGTTCGGCTCTATCCCCAGGCCGGGATCGACGAGGAGCTCTACGATCTCGCGGCGGATCCGTTCGAGCTCGAGAACCTCGCCCGGAGCCCGTCGCACGAGATGACCCGGAGCCGTCTCGCGGCCCGCCTGGCGAAGCTCGTGCGGGACGCGAGCGCACGGACGAGCGCCGGCTCCGGATCGGCGTCCGCGGACGTCCTACTCGGAGACGATGCGGAAGCGGACGCCGCCGCGCAGCTCGGGGACGGGCGGCGCGACCTTGTCGACCTCGAGGTCGAGCCGCGCGCCGCGCGGAAGCCGGGCGCTTAGCGGGTCGTACAGCGCGGCGGCCAGGTGCTCGACGAGCCGGAACTCGCGGCTCGCGCAGAAGTCGCGCGCGGTCGCCGCGAGCTCCGCGTAGCAGGCCGTGTCGCCGAGCGAGTCGGTCCAGCACGCGGCCGGCGGCGCCTCGAAGTGCACGCGCAGGCCCAGGCGGACCTTCTGCGGCACGCGACGCTCCTCGGCTTCGCAGCCGAGGTGGACGTCGAGCTCGATCGCCTCGACCGTCAACGTCGTTCGCCAGCGCCGCTCCGGCCGGGAGCCCACTGCCGTCGTCACCGGAGTCGCGCGTACGATGCTCGCCATCGCGCGATCTTGGCGTTCCCGTGCAGGGAATCCAAGTTAAACCGATTGAGCGAAACGTTCGCTCCGGCTTACGGCCGGCGCATCGCTCGGCTTGACAAGGGTCGGCTGCTCGCAGAGAGGACCAGTTCCATGAAACGAGATCTCGGGAAGGCACTCGCGGGTCCGGTCCACCTCGTCGGGGCCGTGCTCGGTCTGGCTCTTCTCGCCGCGGGCTGCGTTCCGGCGGTGACCGGCGCCGCCTACGGCCTGAGCGATCACGGCCCCACGAAGGAGCAGAAGCAGCTCATCAAGGAGGAGCTCGCGCCCTACCGCTCGCGCGGCGAGAGCGCGATCAGCGGCAAGGTCTTCCTCGAGACGCCGGTCGGTGTCGTCACCGGCGCTGGACGCTCCGTGCACCTCACCCCGGCGACCTCGTACATGAAGGCTCTCGTCGAGCGGGACGTCATCGGCAAGAACAAGATGATCGACCGTCGCGCCGACGACGTCTGGTGGACGACGCGCGCCGACAAGGAAGGCCGCTTCACGTTCTCCTGGTTGCCCGCGGGCGAGTACGTCGTCCTCTGCCCAATCGCGTGGTCGCCGTCCGGCGGCACGAGCGTGAAGACGGGGATCGCCTACGCGATGGCGAAGGTGGGCCCTCGCGAGCACGTCGTCGGCGACGTCAAGCGAGTCGTGAAGTAGTCGGCTCCTCCCGCCGACCTCTGCGCGGCACCGGCCTTGCGACGCCTCAGGCGCTTCGATAGGTCGCGAAGAAGAGGACAGGAGGACATCATGGCGATTCGCCTGGGAGATATCGCGCCCGATTTCACGGCCGAGACGACGGAAGGCACGATCCGGTTCCACGAGTGGATCGGAGACGGCTGGTGCGTGCTCTTCTCGCACCCGAAGGACTTCACGCCGGTCTGCACGACCGAGCTCGGGTACATGGCCAAGATCAAGCCGGAGTTCGAGAAACGCGGGGTCAAGATCCTCGGATTGAGCGTCGACCCGGTGAGCTCGCACAAGGAGTGGTCGAAGGACATCGAGGAGACGCAGGGGCAGAAGCCCAACTACCCCCTGATCGCGGACCCCGAGCGCAAGATCGCGGACCTCTACGACATGATCCATCCGAACGCGCTCGACACGCTGACGGTCCGCTCCGTCTTCGTGATCGGCCCGGACAAGAAGGTGAAGCTGACGCTGACCTATCCCGCGAGCACGGGCCGGAACTTCGACGAGATCCTGCGCGCGATCGACTCGCTGCAGCTCACCGCGAAGCACAGCGTCGCGACGCCGGTGAACTGGAAGTCTGGTGAAGACGTCATCATCGTGCCGGCCCTGTCCGACGAGGACGCGAAGAAGAAGTTCCCGGACGGCTGGAAGGCGAAGAAGCCGTACCTCCGGATCGTTCCGCAGCCTCGCTAGCCTCGCTTTCGTTTCGACGCCGCGCCGCCCGCCCGTCCGGCGGGTGGCGGTCGCCGGCCTCGCGCCGGGGAGATTTGCGTGAGCTCCGAGACCAATCCGCTGCTGTTTCCCGAGGGGCTTCCGCCCTTCGACCGTATCCGCCCGGAGCACGTCGTACCGGGCATGCGCGAGCTGCTCGGTCGGCTCGGCGACGAGCTCGGACGCGTCGAGGCCGCCGCTGTGCCGACGTTCGAATCGACGATCGAGTCGATCGACCGCGTCGGCGAGAAGATGGGACGCGCCTGGGGCGTCGTCGGTCACCTGATGGGCGTCCGCAACGCGGATGCTCTCCGCGAGGCGCACGAATCGGTCCAGCCCGAGGTCGTCGAGTTCTCGCTCCGGATGGGGCAGAGCAAGCCGATCTACGAAGCACTCCGGAAGCTCGGCGAGAGCCCGGAGCTCGCGCGCGTCGGACCGATACGGAAGCGCATCGTCGAATGCGCGCTGCGGGACGCCGTCCTTTCGGGAGTCGCTCTCGAAGGCCCGGCGCGAGAGCGCTTCAACGAGATCCAGCCCGAGCTCGCCGAGTGCGCGACGCGGTTCTCGAATCACGTGCTCGACGCGACGAAGGCGTGGTCGCTGACGCTCCGGACGCGCGAGGAGATCGCCGGCCTGCCGCAGAGCCTGCTCGCTCTCGCTGCGCACGCGGCGCGCGAGGCCGGCGAGGAGGGTGCGACGCCGGAGGCGGGTCCGTGGCGGATCACGCTCGACGCCCCGAGCAGCCTGCCGTTCCTGCAACACAGCCGCCGCCGCGATCTGCGGGAGACCGTCTACCGCCAGGGCGTCACGCGCGCGAGCCACGGCGAGAACGACAACACGGAGCTGATCCGGCGCATCCTGAAGCTCCGTCGCGAGGAAGCGGCGATCCTCGGCTACGAGGACTACGCCGCTCTGAGCCTCTCGGTGAAGATGGCGCCGGACGTCGCGACGGTCGAGCGCATGCTCGAGGAGCTGCGCGAGGCGTCGTTCGGCGCGGCCGAGCGGGACCGCGACGAGCTCGTCGCTCTCGCACGCGCGGAGGGCGCGCCGGAGGCGAGCGAGCTTCGCCCGTGGGACGTCTCGTTCTGGGCCGAGCGCTTGCGCGAGAAGCGCTACGCCTACACGGACGAGGAGCTTCGCCCGTACTTCCCGTTCCCGAGAGTGCTCGAAGGTCTCTTCGCGCTCGCGCGGCGCTTGTACGGCATCGACATCACGCCGGCCGACGGCGAGGCGCCGGTGTGGCACCCCGACGTGCGCTTCTTCCGCGTGCGCGAGGAGTCGGGCGAAGACGTCGCCGCATTCTACCTCGATCCTTACAGCCGTCCGGCGGAGAAGCGCGGCGGAGCGTGGATGGACGATTGCATCGGCCGGAAGCCGGGCCGTCTCCCCGTCGCGTACCTCGTCTGCAACCAGGCGCCGCCGATCGACGGAGCGCCGTCGCTGATGACGTTCCACGAGGTCGAGACGCTCTTCCACGAGTTCGGCCACGGCCTGCAGCACATGCTGACGACCGTCGACGAGCCGATGGCGGCGGGCATCCGCAACGTCGAGTGGGACGCCGTCGAGCTGCCGAGCCAGTTCATGGAGAACTGGTGCTACCACCGCGAGACGCTGCTCGGGCTCTCGGGCCACGTCGAGACGGGCGAGCGCCTTCCCGACGAGCTCTTCGAGAAGATCGTCGCGGCGCGAACGTTCCGCGCCGGCTCGGACATGCTGCGGCAGCTCTACTTCGGCTTCCTCGATCTCGCGCTGCACCACGGCTCCGATCCGGATTCCGGCGAGTCGCCGGAAGACGTGCAGCGTCGCATCGCGAAGCGGACGACGGTGATCCCGCCGATCCCGGAGGATCGCTTCCTCTGCTCGTTCGGCCACATCTTCGCCGGGGGATACGCGGCCGGCTACTACAGCTACAAGTGGGCGGAGGTGCTCTCCGCCGACGCCTTCGCCGCGTTCGAGGAGGCAGGCCTCGACGACGAGCGCGCCGTACGCGAGACGGGACGGCGCTTCCGCGAGACCGTGCTCGCGCTCGGCGGAAGCCGGCACCCGCTCGAGGTCTTCCGCGCGTTCCGCGGCCGCGACCCATCGACGGACGCGCTCCTGCGTCACGCCGGTCTCCGGAAGTGAAGCGCGCGTGAGCGCGCTGCGGATCGCTCCGCGTGCCGTCGTCACCGGAGCGTCTTCGGGGATCGGCCGCGCGACGGCGCTCGCTCTCGCGCGGGCCGGGCTCGAGGTGCTCGCGGTCGCGCGTCGCGAGCCGGAGCTCGAGCGCCTCGCCGCGGAAGCGCCCGAGCGGATTCGTCCGCTCGTCGCGGACGTGACCTCGGCAGACGATCGCGTGCGCATCCGCGAGGCGCTTCGCGGCGAGCCGCTCGGCGCGCTGGTGCACGGCGCGGGAGTCTTCCCGCGCGGGCCCTTGTCCGGGGTGTCTGCGGACGACTGGCGCGCGGCGATGGCGACGAACGTCGACGCGCGGCTCCACCTCGTGCAGGAGCTCGCGCCTTCGCTCCGCGGCGGCCGGGTCCTCTTCGTCGGGTCCGACGCGGCGACGACGCCGCGCGCGGGCGGGGCGGTCTACTCGATCTCGAAGGCAGCCTCGCTGATGCTCTGGCGATGCCTCGCGGTCGAGCTCGGCGACGAGATCACCTTCGCGATGGCGAAGCCCGGGCTCGTCGCGACCGACATGCTCGAGGGATCGCTCGCGGCGCCGCGCGACGCCTTTCCGGCGGGCGAGGTCTACGAGGCGATGTGCGCGCGGGGAGAGACCGTCGCTCCGGAGACGGTGGCGCGGTTCTTCCGCTGGCTTCTCCTCGAGACCGACGCGGCCGAGCTCGGCGCCGACGGCTGGGACATCCGCGACCAGCACCACCACGCCCGGTGGCTCGAAGGGCCGCTTTATACGCCTCGCGGCCGCTGAGAGAGTGGCCGCGCCGCGCGGAGGCCTCCGTTCCGGGAGACCTCCCGCGCGTGCAGCTTCGGCGCGTCAGGCGTGGACGGCGCTGCGATCCGGGATCGGGAGACCTTCCCGAGCGAGCCGCTCGCGCGCCGCGTCGCGACGCTTCAGCAGGAACTTTGGCCGCATCACCTTCACGAGCGCCGGCACGACGATCAGACCGCCGATCGTGTTGAAGAGCATCAGCAGCGATAGCAGGAGGCCCATCTCCGCCTGGAACTTCAGGCTCGAGAACCACCAGAAGATCGTCGCGGCGAACATCGTGCTCGCGGTGAAGATGATGGCGCGACCCGTCGTCGCCGTCGCGTAGTCCACGGCGTCGTCGACGTCGAGCCCTTCGTCGAACGTATCGAGCATTCGACTGAAGTGGTAGATGCCGTAGTCGACGCCCGCGCCGGCGCCCGCCGCGGCGACAGGCAGCGAGTTGACGTTCAAGTCGATCCTCCAGAGCACCATCACCATCTCGCACATGAACTGTGCGCCGACGACGGGGATCATCAGGAGGAAGGTCGCCACGAGGGAGCCGTAGGTCAGATAGAGGCACGCGGCGACGACGGAAAAGACGATGCCGAGAGTCGTCCAGTAGGATTGCTCGACCTTCTCGTTCACCGCCGCGAGGATGCCGAACATGCCACCCGCCAGGCGGAACTTGAGGTTGCACTCCTTACCCTCGGCGAGCGCCGCACTCTTCGTCGCGGGGTCGTCGGAGCAAGCCTGGTTCCCGGCGACCGTGGCCTTCGCGAAACCGTTCGCTTGTTCGATGGCGTGCGTGATCATCGCGTTCGAATGGCCACGGAAGAGAGTCACGACCGTCCCGAACTGGGAAGACGGGTCGATGAAGCGGTCGAGGTCACCCGCTTGGCCGCTCTGCGTGAACGCGTAGAAGAGCTGCGCGATGTCCTTGGGCTTCTCCGGGATGTAGCCCCACTTCGGATCGCCTTCGCGATACAGCCGAGCGAGCTGCTTGATGATGTTGACGACCGAGACGGAGAGAGCCGCGCCTTCGACGCGCTCCATCTCCATGCCGTACTCCTCCATCAGCTCGAGCGGCTCCTTGGTCTTGATGTTGTCCGGCTTCTGCGTGTCGGCGATCGCGATGAGCTGGTTTCCGCCGAGGAACTTCGTGTCGATGATGTCGTACGCGACGTTGTACGGGTGATCCGGGAAGAGCAGAGCCGCTCCCGGGCTCATGTCGCCGACCTTCAGCGTCCGTCCGATCAGGAAGGAGGTCGCGAAAATGATGACGGAGACCACGATCACGACCCAGCGCCGGTAGCCCTCGCTCGACCAGATCGTGAAGTCGGTGACCGCCTTGTAGAAGCGCTCCGAGAGGCGGTGCGAGATGTCTTCGTCCGTCTGCTCAGGCGGCGGGTTGATGTACTTCAGGATGATCGGGTGCAGCGTCACGACGCTGATGAAGATCGAGATGATCCAGAAGCTCGCGAACACCGCGACCTTCTGGATCAGCGGGATCGGCGCGATCGCGACGAGCAGGATGCCGAGACCGTCGGTCACGATCGCGGCGATCGCCGGCGGGAAGAGCGCGCTATAGGAGACGACGATCGCCTGATCCTTGTCGTGCAGGCGGTGGTACTCCTCGTGGTAGCGATCCATCGACTGGACCGAGTGGCTGATCGTCCGCGCGGTCAGGAAGATCGGGATCACCATCACCAGCGGGTCGAGGTTGAAGCCGAGCAGCTGGCCGAAGCCGATGCCCCAGATGCTCGACAGGATGGCCGAGAACATCGGCACCCAGATGCCCGTCCATGTTCGGAAGTAGATCCACAGCAGGATGGAAATCGTCGCGAACGTCAGCGCGAAGACGTAGAGGACCTGCGGCGCGTACCGCAGCACCGAGGTGAAGAGGTACGGGAAGCCGGTGAACATGATGTCGTGGTTCGCATCGTCCTCGGCGGCTTTCAGGTCTTCGAGCCGTTGGTACAGGTACTGGAAGTCGAGGTCTTCCTCCCAGAATCCCGCCGTGACGAGCGCGGCGGTGTCGTCCTCGGCGACGTGCACGCCGTGGATGCCCTTCGTGGAGTACACGGCGAAGCGCACTCGCTCGGCGTCCTCCTGTGTTTGAGGAACACCGGGGTAGTAGACCTCTCGGATCTGCACCGCGCCGCGGAAGGTGCTGATGCTCTTCATCTTCGGCGAGGAGATGGAGAGGATCTGGTACGGCACGACGCCCTTGGTCTCGATGATGAACTTGGTGACGCGGTCGATCTTCTGAAGCGTCGCCGGGTTGTAGATGTCGCCGTCTTTGGCCTTGACGACGACCTGCAGCACGTTCGCGGATCCGAACATGCGCCGGAACTCGTTGTAGATCTTGATGTACTCGTGATTGCGCGGATAGAAATCGAAGAAGTCGGTGTGGAGCTTGAGGGTCCGCATCTGCCAGCAGAAGAACACCGTGATCAGCGCGACGAGGATGAGGATGCCTCTGCGATACTTCAGCAGGAAGCGAAGGTAGAGCTCGATCACTCGCATCGGGATCATGAAAATTCTCCTCGCGGCAGCCCGTCAGAGGCGGGTGCGTCGTGGTGGAGGAACTCCACGCGAGCTCCGGCCGCACATGGAGTCCGCAATCGCGAAAGCATGACAGTCAATCGGAGAAGTGCCGAGGTCGTCTCGTGGGACGAAGCGTTTGCAAAGGCCTGCTCGGCCACCTCCTTGTGGCGTTTCCTTGCATTTTGCCTCGTCCGCGTCCAGCCCTACGCGGCTTCCGAAACGCCGATCACCCCGCGCGAGCGGAGACCCGCGACGTCCTCGTCGGTGAGCCCGAGCTCCTGCCGGAGCACCTCGTCCGTGTGCTGTCCGAGAGTTGGCCAGCGGCGTGAGGGTTGCTCCTCCATCGCCGAAAGCTTGATCGGATTCCCGACGACGAGTAGGGGCTCGCCCGCATCCGGCCGAGGGATGCGCAGGAGCATGTTGTGGCTCTCGACGTGCGGATCGCGCTTCAGATCCTCCGTGTCGAAGCAGGGGCCGGCCGCGATGCCGTGCCGCGCCAGCTCGGTCGCGGCCTCGAGCTTCGTCTTCGATGAGGCCCACGCCTCGATGGCGGGGCGGACGACCGCCTCGAGGTTCTCTCGCCACCCTTCGCGGCTGGCGAAGCGCGGGTCGTCCCGCCATTCGGGGTGACCGACCGCGTCGGCGAGCGTGGCGAGGTGATGCTCGCGCACGGCTTGCACGACGAAGTAGCCGTCACGGGCGGCGAAGCCGTCGAAGATGCCGGGCGTCTTCCGTTGCCCGCGGACGCCCATCGACCAGAAGCACGGCGCGATGTCGGCCATCGCGATCATCGCGTCGAACATCGCGACGTCGACGTACTGGCCGCGTCCCGTGCGGTCCCGCTCCCGGAGGGCGGCAAGGAGCCCGATCGTCGCATAGAGCGCGCTGCCGATGTCGCCGAGCGCGCCCGCGGGGCCGATCGTCGGCGGCTGCCCGGGCGCGCGCCGGTACTCGTACAATCCGCCCATCGCTTCGGCGATCGGCGCGTAGGCGGCCCACGAGCCGTACGGCGAATCGAGGAGATTCCCGAAGCCCGAGACCGAGACGTACACGAGCCCGGGATGGAGCGGTGCGAGGTCCTCGTAGGCGAGCCCGAGCCGCTTCATCACGCCCGGCTTGAAGTTCTCGCCGACCACGTCGAACCGGGGCACGAGCTTCTTCAGGAGCGCTGCGCCGTCGGGATGCTTCAGATCGATCCCGAGGCTCCGCTTGTTCAACGAGTTCCGGAGATACGTCGCGCCCACCCGTCGGCCGTCGACGTCGGTGACCGCCGGAAGGGAGCCTCTGCCCGAGTCTCCGGTCACCGGATGCTCGACCTTCACGACGTCGGCTCCCAGGTGGGCGAGGAGCTGTGTCGCGTAGGGTAGGGCCTGCATCTGCTCGACGGCGAGGATGCGGACGCCCGCAAGCGGCCCGCTCGTCGTGCGCTCGGACGGGTTCGCGTCGTTCATCGGAAGGTCTCCTTCGGCCGCGGACGGGCGGCCCACGGCCCCGATTAGCGCCCCGTGTGCGGATTTGCGATGGTTCGCCGTGGCTCCGGCCGGAGCCTCGTGCCGCCGTGAGACGCGATCATCGACCCTATTGGATGGTGCGGGCTTCGCTCGCTCTGGAGCGTGCGTACACGCGCCATTTCCTTCGCCCGCAGCTCGAGCATCTCGGCGAGGGAGCGACGGTGCGGAAGCCGTGGTACGTGCGCCTCGACGGCGGCGACATCCGCATCGGCCGCTTCACGCAGATCGTCGGCGCGTGGGGACGCCCCGTGGAGATCTGCACGTTCTCGAACGGCGAGCGGAGCGGTGAGATCCGCATCGGCGATCACTGCCTGATCTCGCCGGGTGCGCGCATCTCGGCGGCAACGCGGATCGAGATCGGGGACGACTCGATGCTCGCCGCGGGCGTCTACTTGACGGACGCCGATTGGCACGACGTACACGACCGCACGCGCTCGCCCGGTCGCTCGGCGCCGATCGTGCTCGAGCGGAACGTCTGGATCGGCGACGGCGTGATCGTCTGCAAGGGTGTGCGGATCGGCGAGAACAGCGTCATCGGCGCGGGCTCGGTCGTCGTCGGCGACGTCGCTCCGAACGCGATCGCCGCCGGCAATCCGGCGCGCGTCGTGCGCGAGCTGCAGGCCGACGAGCGCCTCGTCACGCGCGCGACGCTCTTCCGCGAGACGCCGCGCGAGATGGAAGCGCGAAACGCGTTCCTCCGCTTCTACGTCCTCTGCGGCAACACCTTCGCCGGCTGGCTCCGCGCCCGCCTCTTCCCCCGCACGACCGACTAGGGGGTCCGGTTCGTTACGCCGTATCTGCACCCAGGCTCGAATTGAGCCTGGGTGCAGATACGGCGTAACGAACCGGACCCCCTCAACTCATGTTGCGGACGAGGCGGTCGCCTTGGGCGGGCTCGACCTCGATGCCGGTCACCTCCATCACGCGCGCCATCAGCATGTAGAAGCCGATCGCGATCGTCAGCTCGACGACCTCGCGCGACGAAAGATGCTGCTCGAGCGCCTGCAGTGCCTGGTCGGACGGCCGCACGTCCTTCACGACCTCGTCCGTGAAGGTGAGAACGGCGCGCTCCTTTCCGTCGAAGCACGCGGCGGAGACGTCGCCGCGCTCGAGCGCGTCCACCTGCGCCTGCGTGCAACCCGTCTGCAGCGCGATCGGCACGTGCTGCACCCACTCGTACGGTGCCTTGGACAGATGGGCGACGCGGAGGATCGCGAGCTCGCGGAGGTTTCCCGCGAGGTCCTGGCGAGCGAGGATCGTGCCGCCGAGGCGCAGGAGCGGCTCGACGTTCCGCTCCGCGTGGAGCAGGATCCGGAAGACGTTCAGCTTGATCGGCAGGCCTTCCCAGATCTTGCGGATCCGCTCGTGCGCCTCGTCGAGATCGGGATACGGAATGCGCGGCATGGGCACGTCCTAGCACGGGTCCGCGGCCCGGCCACCACCCCTTTGCGCCGCATCACCCCTATGCTTTGCTGCCGCCCGAATCCCCCAGGGGGACCGTCCCCGTTTTCGCGAAAACCACCGAGGAGTGACGATGAAAGCTGCGCTGCTGAGGGAGTTGAACGCGGACCTCGAGATCCGCGACGACGTCGGTCTGGTCGACCTGGGCCCGGGTCAGGTCCACGTCAAGCTCGTGTCGAGCGGCGTCTGTCACTCCGACCTGTCGGCGCAGAACGGGACGATCCCGTCCGGCACGCCGGTGGTCCTCGGTCACGAAGGAGCGGGCGTCATTCAGGAGGTCGGGCCGGGCGTCGACGGCGTCAAGGCGGGCGACCACGTGATCGTCTCCTTCACGCCGGCGTGCCGGAAGTGCCGCGCGTGTCTCCGAGGACAGTCGAACCTCTGCGAGATGATGGGTCAGATGGCGACGTCCGCGAACTTCGTCATCGGTGGCAACCGCGTCGCCGGATTCTGTGGTTGCGGAACCTTCTCGCAGGAGATGATCGTCCCCGAGGCAGCCGTCGTGAAGGTCGACGACGACATCCCGCTCGACATCGTCTCGCTGATCGGCTGCGGTGTGATGACCGGCGTCGGCGCCGCGATCAACACCGCGGACATCCGTCCGGGCACCTCGGTCGTCGTCTTCGGTGCGGGCGGCGTCGGCATCGCGGCGATCCAGGGCGCGCGCATCGCCGGTGCGGCGGAGATCGTCGCCGTCGACAAGGTCGAATCGAAGCTCGAGATGGCGAAGCGCTTCGGCGCGACGCATGCGGTGAAGCCGGAAGACCTCCCGGGCGTGCAGCAGGAGGTGACGCGCGGAGAGGGCTTCGACTACGCGCTCGAGTGCATCGGCAACCCGAACACGATCCGCGCGACCTTCGACGCGGCTCGCCGCGGCGGGACGGCGGTCATCGTCGGCGTCGGCCGCCTGACGGAGGTCGTCCAGTTCAGCGCCTTCGAGCTCTTCTTCCACGAGAAGAACCTGAAGGGATCGATGTACGGCAGCGCGAACGTGCGCGTCGACTTCGACCGCCTCCTCCGCCTCTGGCGGCAGGGCAAGCTCGACCTCGAGGGAATGATCAGCCGCCGCATCAAGGTCGACGACGTGAACGGAGCGTTCCGCGCCATGCAGGCCGGAGAGGTCATCCGCTCCGTCATTGAATTCTAACGAGGGGCACACGCCCCTCGAGCAGGTGACCGCTCCGCTGCAGGTCCTGGCCGAGCGGCCGGCAGTCGCGACCGATCGCGGCCATCTCGACCGCGGTCCGGGCCTCGAGCTTCTTCTCGTCGTAGTAGGCCAGGCAGAGGTACTTCACGGGCGCGTCTCCTTTCTGTCCCTGGTCGACCGGGGACGAGCGAAATCGACGCGCGCCCGAGGTCAGGAATCGGCGAACGTCGGCGCCTGGCTCGCGCGCGTCGGCACGCCCCAGAGGCCCGAGCGGGAAGGCTCGCCGAGGCTCCACACGCGGAGGTGCAGGTCTTCGAGCAGCCGCGCGTCGTTCAGGAGCCGCGCGCGCTCGCGGCGGTCGAGGACGGCGGGACCGTTTCGGATCGCACGCTCCGCGAGCTCGCGGCGCGCTTCCTCGATCGGCGGCGCGAGCTGTCGCGGTCCGCGCAGGAGCGAGCGGTGGACCGCGTTCACGTACGGGTCGACGATCGCGCGGACGAAGCCGTCGCGGCTCTCGCCGTCGCCGTTCGCCTCGTGTCGCTTCCGCTCGAGCACGACGTCGAGGTTCCGCATCAGCTCGGGCGGCTTCACCTCCTCGGGAATGAGAAGGAGACCCATCCGCCGGAAGCCGACGCCCACGCTCTGCCGGCTCGAGAGCACCGACAGCGGCACCGAGATCGCGAGCGCGCCGAGGACCGGCACGACCCACCAGAAGAAGTCCGAGTCGAGCCAGTAGAGCCCCGCGCCCCACGCGACCGCGACGAGCCCGTCGGGACCGTGCCGGCGTAGCGCGTTCCCCCAGGTCGTCTCGTCCTCGTGCCGCTGCTCCGTGCGCCAGGAAACGGTTCGTCGCGCCAGCACGAAGAGGACGAACTTCGTGTGGAACATCATGCGCACCGGGGCGAGAAGGCTCGAGAACACGATCTCGATCAGCACGCTCGCCCAGAGCCGGGAGAATCCGCCGAACTCCTTCCGCTGCGGGATCGCCCACAGGACCGCGAGCGCCTTCGGCAGGAACAGGATCAGCATCGTCGCGCTGAAGAGCGCCATCGCCCAGTCCGGATTCCACACCGGCCATTCGGGAAAGAGCGCACGTCCCTTCGGGAAGTAGTCGGGCTCGAAGAACACGGCGAGAGCCGCGTGCGCGGTGCCGAGCACGATGAACGTGAGCCACAGCAAGGCGGAGACGTACGACATCACGCCGTTCACGAAGAGCGTGCGGTGCGCGCCGTAGAAGCCGCGCGTCACGAGGAGGCGCAGGTGCTGGAGGTTTCCCTGGCACCAGCGGCGATCGCGCGCGAGCTCCTCGAGGAGCGAGTTCGGAGACTCCTCCCAGCTCCCGCCGACGTCGTAGGCGAGCCACACGGACCAGCCCGCGCGCGCGAGGAGCGCCGACTCGACGAAGTCGTGGCTCAGGATCTCACCGCCGAACGGCGGCTTCCCCGGAAGGCGCGGCAGCCCGCAGTGCTCCATGAACGGGGCGAGCCGGAAGATCGCATTGTGACCCCAGTACTGGCCGTCGCCGAGCTGCCAGAAGTGGAGGCCGGCCGCGAAGAGCGGACCGTAGAGCCCGCTTGCGAACTGCTGCGCACGTGCGAAGAGCGTCGCGCCGCGGACGACCCTCGGCGCCGTCTGGATCAGGCCGACGTCGCTCCGCCGGTCCATCAGCCGCGCGAGACGGACGATCGTCTCGCCGTTGACGAGGCTGTCGGCGTCGAGGACGAACGCGTAGCTGTAGCGGGAGCCCCAGCGCCGGCAGAACTCGGCGACGTTGCCGTTCTTCCGCTTCGGGCGCGAGCGGCGGCGACGGTAGAAGATGCGGCCGGTGCCGCCGACGCGGCGGCAGAGCTCGGCCCACGCGGCTTCCTCTTCGATCCCCGTCTCCGGCGTCTTCGTGTCGCTCAGGATGAAGAAGTCGAACGCGCCCTGCGCGCCCGTCTTCGCGAGCGATTGGTAGATCACCTCGAGGCCGGCGAAGACGCGAGGCACGGACTCCTCGCAGATCGGCATGATGACCGCGGTCCGACCCTCGGGCGGACCGGTCATCGGCTCGCCCTCCGTCTCGACGCGCGTGATCGACCAGCGATCGCCGCGCCGCAGGAGGACGAAGAAGCCCGCGACGGCGGTCCACATGCCGACCGAGATCCAGCCGAAGAGGAGACCGAAGACGAGCGCCGTGATCACCTCGAGCGAGGGCCAGCCGCGATCCGGAAGCGTCTGGTACATGAAGCCCGCGGCGATGATCGTCGGGACGCTGACGAGGAGGCCGAGGAGCACGCGACGTCGCGAAGCGGTCTTGACCCAGACGCGCTTCCGCCGCTCGCGCCGGGCCTGCTCGCCGTCGTCTGCGGGATGGCCCTTGCCGTTTCGACGGCCGCCGTTCGCGAGGGGCGCGGGACGCATCGACTTGCGCTCGACCGGCGGTCCCGCCGGGGGAATCCCGTTCCGGCAGACGCCCCCTTCCGACTCCGCGGCGAGCGTCTCGGTCAGCGCCTGGATCGTCTCGCCGACGGCACCGGTGTCGGGCTGCCAGCGGTTCCGGCCGAGAGCGCGCTCGACGGCGCGCTCGACCAGCTCGGTCCGCTCCTCGGGCCCGACGCCGCAGGCCTCGAGGTACGCCTCACCGCGGTCGAACGCCCCCTGCCAGTTCTGTCGCAGCCGCGCGAACGGCACGCGGACCGTGCCGTTCTCCCCCTCGGCGCCGTCCCCGGCCGCGGCGCCCTCGAGGTTCGCCGTCATGGCTCCAGAACATAAGACCAGGTCTCCGTAAGTGCACTACCGCCCTGGTCGAGATAGGCGCGGAGCTCGATCGGCTCGCTGCCGCTCGGCCGGACCTCGAAGACGAGCCGCCAGCCGCCGGTGACCACGTTCTTCACGACCTGGTCCTCGAGGAGCTCGCCCTGGCCGCCGTCGCCGACCGTGACGACGCCGCGCAGGACCGCGTCCGCAGGAAGCTTGCGCAGCTTCTCGCCGTCGAACTCGACGACGAAGCGGTGCGTGTTCTCGTCGTGGCCATGGTCGCGGCGCGTGTCGATCGCGCGTCCGTTCGGCGAGCGAGCGCGGTCTTCCTCGCCGTACCAGAGGATGCGGTAGGCGAGCTCGAGCGGCTTCTGCTCCTTCGGCAGACCGTCGGGAACCCAGTAGGTGACGATGTTGTCGTTGATCTCCTCGTCGGTCGGGATCTCGACGAGCTCGACGTGCCCCTTCTCCCACACCGGGCCGGCCTTCGGGATGATCCAGGCGGACGGACGGATGTCCTGCCGCGTCTCGAGGTCCTGGTAGTGATCGAAGTCGCGATCGCGCTGCAGGAGACCGAAGCCCGCCAGCCCGTCGGCGCGGAGGCTGCTGACGTGCAGCCGCTCCGGGTTGCCGAGCGGACGCCACAGCCATTCGCCGTTCGCGAGCGACACGAGGAGTCCGTCCGAATCGTGCACCTCGGGACGGTAGTCGAGCTTCTGCGCCGGATTGCCCTCGCCGGAGTAGAACATCGACGTCAGCGGAGCGATGCCGAGCTTCTGGACGCTCTTGCGGAAGAACAGTCGCGCTTCGACGTCGACCGCGGTTTCCTTCCCCGGATGCACGACGAACTTGTACGCGCCCGAGACGCTCGCGCTCTCGAGCAGCGCGTAGATCGTCATGCTCTTCGCATCCTTCGTCGGACGCACGAGCCAGAAGGTGTCGAAGTAGGGGAACTCCTCGCCCGTTTGCACTGCGGTGTCGATCGCGAGAGCGCGCGCGGAGAGACCGAAGCCCTGATCGCGGCCGACGGCGCGGAAATAGCTCGCGCCGAGGAAGACGATCACCTCGTCCCAGTAGCTTTTCGTCTTGATCGGATAGTGGAGGCGGAAGCCCGCGGGCCCGAGGTCCTGCGGCACCTGGCTCGCGAACTCGTTCCGGCCGTAGTCGAACTTGCTCGGCGAGAACTCGATCGGCCGCGAGCCGTCCGCGTCGACGACGTACATCTTGATCGTGTGGTCGTAGTAGAGGCCCGGGTGGAAGAACTGCACCTGGAAGGGAAGGGCGCGGTCGCGCCAAACCGCTGCATCCGGGCGGTAGCGAATGTCGCGCCACTGGTCGTAGCTGATCTCGCGCAGGAACTCGGGGATCTGTGCGGGTCGCTGGAAGGCCTCGTGCGAGCGCGCCTCCGCGATCTTGACGACGTCCTCGAAGGTGAACGCGGCGCTTCGCGCGGCGGTCGCCGTCGCGAGGACGGCGAGCGCGACCAGACTCGCGTGGCGAAGGAGGAAGACGGCGCGCCGCCGCGCTGTGGCGCGGCTCACGTGCCGGTGCGCGGTCGACTACCGTGGGCTGAAGCCCGGCGAACCGCGCGATCGCCATCGTTTTCGAACGGAATCGCTTCGATCCCGTCCTCTTCTTCGAAGACTCGCGGCGCTGGCCGGGCGCCGGTGGAAAGGGTCGGTCCGTGCATGGCCACGCCCATAGCACGCCGTGGGGCGGTTTCCCGCGGGTGGGGAGGGAGGAGCGGCGGAGGTCGAGATCGAGCCCTGCGGTGACTCGCTCTGCGGCCGGATCGTCTCGCTCCGCTCGCCGTTCGACGAGAACGGCTGCGAGTGGACGGACCGCGAGAACCCGGACGAGGCTCTTCGCGGGCGCCCGATCGTCGGCCTCGAGATCCTGCACGAGCTGCGATCGACCGCGACCGCGGCCGAGGGCGATGCCGAGAGCTGGGAGTGCGGCAGCATCTACGATCCGACGAGCGGCCGGACCTATCGCTGCGCCGTTTCGCTCGACGGTCCGGACCGCCTTCGCGTCCGCGGCTACGTCGGCTTCACGTTCCTCGGCCGAACGACCACGTGGACCCGAGTCGGCTCCGAGGCTCGTCTTTGCTCCGCCCACGGCGGGGCGTGATGAGCAGGGCGAAAGCCGACGGAGCTACGGCCTGCGAGCGGAGTCGATCGGCAGCGGGAAGAACGCGCGGCCGGCGCGCATCTCCTCCGCGAACCAGTCTGCGAACCCGTTCTTCATGACCCACTCGAGCCGGTCGCCTCTCCACTGCACGCGGTACGGGTCGAACGCAGGGCGGTTCTCGGACTGAAGCCTTCCGAGGGTTTCGATCACGTCCTCGTTGTCCTTGACGATGGCCGGTCGTGCGCCGAGCCTGCCGAGCCACGCGGCGAGCCCCGCATGACGGACGGGATCGAGAGGAAAGCCGAGGAAGCTCGCCGCGATCAGGTGCGGAGCGACGGCGATGTCCGCGATCGAGTACTCGCCGCAGAAGTAGTCGGATCGACCGAGCAGCGTTTCGAGCTCTCCGTAGAGGCGCTCGAGGTCGCGCTTCGCCGCTTCGTGCATCGCGGGATGCGATTCGCCGCGTCCGAACTCGACGACGGTGACGGCGTACGCGGCGGCATCGAGCTGGGTGTCCGCGAGGTCCTCGACGAGACGGCACTTCGCGCGAAGCTCGGGGTCGCGGGGCAGAAGCGGGGGCTCGGGGTAGCGGTCCTCGAGCCATTCGCAGATGACCGTGGAGTCGTAGAGTGAAAAGTCCCCTTCGACGAGGGCCGGCACCTCGGCGCGCGGATTCACGTCGAGGAAGTCCGTTCGATTGCAGTCGCCGTGCAGCGCGCGCACGCGCTCGAACGGCACGTCCTTCTCGTAGAGCGCGATCCGGACCTTGCGTGCATAGGGGCTGAAAACGTCGTCGAAGAGCGTCAGCATGACGGCCCCCGTAGTACGGCTCCGCTAGCCCATCAGTACACCGACGACTGCGAGGATCAGGAGAAGGATGCAGGCCGCGGACTGGATGACGAAGCCGACGACGCGCTTCTCCACCGCTTGCGCATAGGCTTCCTTTCGCGGTTCGGCGATCGCGAGTCGAATCTTGCCGGTGAGGCGCGCTGTCCCTTATACCTTTTGCATGGTCGTCGCGCGCTCGCAGACGGACGGGATCGCGGGCAAGGCCCGCCCCGCCCTCCGGAAGCCGAGCGAGGCGCCGCTCTCGGTCGAGCGACGCGAAGCCCTCCGCGCGGAGCTGCTCGAGGAGATCCCGAGCTGGTACGTGCCGTGGGTCCACCTCTTCGTTCCCTCGAGCATCGGGATCGCGGCGATCGTCGTGGCGCTCTCGTGGATTCGGGACCTGCACCCCGCGGAGCTCCTGACGGTGCCGGCCGTCTACCTCCTCGCGAACGCCTTCGAGTGGTGGGTGCACGTGAACGCGCTCCACCGGCGGAACCCGCTGGCGCCCGTCCTCTACGATCAGCACACGCCGCGCCATCACATGCTCTACTTGACGGACGACATGGCGATGCGCGAGAAGCGCGAGTATCGCCTCGTTCTGATCCCGGGTTACGGCCTGCTGCTGATCTTCCTCGGGCAGGTCGTCGTCAGCTCCGGGCTCTGGTGGCTCGGGCAGCCGAACGTCGCTTGCCTCTGGGTCGCGACGTCGATCGCCTACGCGGTGAGCTACGAGTGGCTGCACTTCTCGTATCACCTGCCGCACGATCATCCGGTGTCCCGGAATCCGGTGATCCGGAAGCTCGCGCACCATCACGCCGTCCATCATGATCCCCGCATCATGCAGCGCTACAACATGAACGTGACGGTGCCGCTGATGGACTGGGTGATGGGCACGTCGGTCGAGGAAGCGCCTCCTCGTTGACCTCGCGCTCGTAATCCTGGACCTTCTCCGCGGACCGGCCCGACGGGCCGTGATCGGGAGGAGGCGAGGATGCGGGATCCGACCTGGTCGAGAATCGTCGCGTGGTGCGGAGCCGCGAGTTTCGCGAGCACGCTCCTCGCCGGAGCGCGGCCGGCCAGCGCCGCGGGCGTCGCCGTGCTCGAGCAGAGCCCGCGGCTCACCGGCACCGCGTACGCCGGAACGGCGGCGCTCGCCGAGGACGCCTCGATGGCGTTCTTCAACCCGGCCGGGCTGACGCGCCTGCGCGGCGGGAGCCTCGTCGCGACGGCGACCGTGATCGACGCGAACATCGACTTCGAGGCGAGCTCCGCGACGACCTGGGGTCAGCCGGTGACGGGCCCGAACGGCAGCCTCGACGCCGAGGGCGGCGACTCCGGCGCGCTGCCGACCTTCCACTTCGCGCAGCGCTTCGCCGATCAGTGGGTCGGCTATCTCGGCGTGACGAGCCCGGTCGACGTCATCACCGACTATCCCGACACCGGCGTCACGCGCTACGTCGCGACGCTCTCGCAGCTGAAGACGATCAACATCAACCCCGCCGTCGCGTTCGGTCCCCTGTACGACGTCTCGATCGGCGCGGGCTTCAACGCGCAGCACATGCGCGGGCACTTCAACCAGAAGCTCGCCGTGCCGACGATCCCGTTCGACACGCTCTTCGGGCGCTCGATCGGCGACATCAACTCGCTCCTCGAGTCGAACGACTGGGCGTTCGGCTGGAACGCCGGCGTTCTGTGGGAGGCCGATCCGAGCCTGCGCTTCGGCGTCGGCTACCGCTCCGCGATCCATCACACGCTGACGGGCACCGGAAGCCTGATCCTGCCGGTGGTGCCGATCGTGCTGCCGAACGGCGGGTCCGTACCCGTCGAGTCGCGCGCGGGCTTCACGGTGCCGCAGTCGGTGACGATGAGCGGTGCGTGGCAACCGGCAGGTTGGCTGCAGGTTCTCGCGGACGCGCAGTGGACGAACTGGAGCGCGTTCAAGCAGCTCTCCGTCGGCCTCTCCTATCCCGCGAGCGTGTCGCAGACCCTCGGTCCGCTCGCGGCGCTCCTTCCGACGAAGGACTCGATCTACGAGGGCTTCCGCGACACCTGGCGTGGCACCGTCGGCGCGCAGATCTTCCCCGACGACCGCTGGACGATCCGCTTCGGCTCCGGCTTCGACCAATCGCCGGTCTACAATGCGAATCGCACCATGCGGCTGCCGGACGGGAACCGCGTGCAGCTCGCGCTCGGCTTCGGCTACCGCATCTGGGAGCAGACGTTCGTCGACTTCGGGTACGCGCACTTCTTCATCGGCGACGGTACGGCCAACGAGACGAACGAGACGCTCGACGCGAGCAACATCCAGGGGACGTTCGAGACCTCGGCGGACGTCTTCGGGCTCCAGTTCACCTACAACTGGGAGCACGTTCCGTGGGAAGGATTGCCGTTCGTCTCGGAGGAGAGCGGGTCATGAGAGACGCGAAGGAGTATCGGCGACTCGGTCTCCGCGCGGTCCGTATCGGCGGCGGCGCGGCTGCGATCTTCGTCGCGGCGCTCATGGCGGCGTGCGGCCAGGACACGGAGCGGATTCCCGGAACGTTCTACGCGGCGCCCGATCCGCTTCCCGAGGGCGCACCGGGCCAGGTGATCCGCACGGAGTCCACGGGCACGCCGCCCGGCGGCGGCAACGCGCGCCGGATCCTCTACCACTCGCGCACCGACGACGGCCGCGACATCGCGACCTCGGCGCTCTTCGTTCTGCCCGAGGGCGCTCCGCCTCCCGGCGGCTTTCCGCTGATGGTGATGGCGCACGGCACGGCCGGGCTTGGCCGCACGTGCGGCGTCTCCGTGCAGCCGTACACGCAGCTCGCGGCGTTCGGGAACGAGCCGCAGTACGACCAGTTCCAGCCGTACGTCGAAGCGGGCTTCGCCGTCGTCGCGCCCGACTATCAAGGGCTCGGCGTCGCCGGCCCGCCGTCGTATCTCGTCGGCCGCGTCGAGGCGCAGAACGTGATCGACGCGGCGATCGCGGCGCACCAGCTCGCGGGCGGACAGCTGTCGCAGGACACGTTCTTCTGGGGCCACTCGCAGGGCGGACACTCGGCGGCGTTCGCGGCGGAGATGCTCTCCAACCGGAGCGTGCCGTTCCGGCTCCTCGGCACGATCCTCGTCGCGCCGGCGACGCTCCTGCGCGACGTGATGCAGGACGTGATCGACGACGATCCGATCCCGCAGCCCGGCGAGGCGGCGGCGTTCCTCCTGTTCGCGGCGATCTCCTACGCGGAGACGTATCCCGACCTGAGCCTCGACCAGATCCTCACGACCTGCACGCCGGAGGAGAGCAAGCCCTGCGGCACGAACGCGGTGCCGATCGCTTCGCAGAACTGCCTCGAGACAGCGGTCGCGCCGTTCCTGCTGATGTCCGAGATCGGCACGAAGGCGTCGGCCTACGTGAACTTCCCGCTGCCGAGGGTGTGGGTCGACCGGCTCTGTCAGAACGACGTCGGGAACGTGCCGATGCCGTCGCCCGTCTTGATGGTGCAGGGAACGGCGGACACGACGCTGCCGGTCGGCATGAACTGCGACTACTTCGAGAACGTCGCGTGTCCGCAGGACGTCTCGATCCAGTTCACGCTGTACCCGGGCGCGACGCACACGTCCGTCCCGAGCGTCGCCTTCCCCGACATCCTCGCGTGGGAGCGGGCGCGGCTCGCCGGCGACGCCGCGCCGTCGAACTGCGGTTCCCCGCCGGCGTTCTGCGGCACGGTGACGCCTTCGGAGTTCTGCGAATCGGGGGGTTGATCGATCCGGGGCGTCCCGCCACGAGCTCCCTCGCGGGGTCGAGGCTTCGCCGTCGCGATCGTCCTGCTGACGGTCGGCGTCTCCCTGTGGGCCTCCTCGCACGCGATCGTCCTTCCGCTGTACGGGCTCGCGCTGTTCGTCGGCGTGCCGTTCTTCATCGGGTTCTTCCCCGTTTCGCTGTTCGGCTTCGTGCGGCATCTTCCTTCTCCACGATCCGTGCTATGGTCGCGCCCGCTTCGAGCAGCATGGGATCGCGTCGGGCGCCCGCGAAGGCGCCTCAAAGGAGGTCCACATGGGCGGCTTTCTCGCGATGATCGTCCTGGGATTGATCATCGGGGCGGTGGCCAAGCTCGTCATGCCGGGTGACGACCCCGGCGGGATCATCGTCACGATCCTGCTGCTGTTCGGCTACCGCATGCTGACGCGATCACGCGCGTAGCCAGCGTCGCGTCGCTAGCCCCCAGGAGATCGTCGAGAAGTCCCATGACCACCTCCTCGTCTTCGGTTCGAGTCGAGTCCTATACCCGCACGGCGGATCGCGGAAGGGCTCAGCTCGTGCGCTGCCGGGACGGGTCGGGACGCGACCCCGTGTAGACGGCGCGCGGGCGCAGCTCCGAGGGCTGCTCGTACTCCTCGATCGCGTGCGCGATCCAGCCCGACATCCGTGCGAGCGCAAAGAGGAGCTCGCCCGTGCCGCGCGGCAAGCGGAACGCGTGCGTCAGCGCGGCGATGCCGAGATCGACGTTCGGCGCCGGGAGCCCACGCTTCGAAGCCGCCTCGAGGAACGCCTCGACCTCGCCGAGGCGCTTCGCGTCGCGCGCGGCCTCGCGGACCAGCACCAGCAGCGCACGAGCCCGCGGATCTCCTTCGGGATAGATCGCGTGGCCGATCCCCGGCAGCTTCTCGCCGCCTCGCAGGTAGCGATCGATCACGGGAGCGACGTCGCCCGCGTCCTCGATCTCCGCGAGAAGAGCTTCCGCCGCGACCGAGACCGCGCCGTGCCGCGCGCCGCCGAGCACGCCGAGACCGGCCCCGAGCGCGCCGTACGGATCGGCGCGAAACGCCGCCGCGATGCGCACGGCGAAGGTCGAAGCCGCGAGCTCGTGATCGGCGAGGAGAACGAGCGCGCCGTCGAGCGCTTCGAGCTGGCGTCCCGCCGCGGGCCGCGCGGAGACGCGATCCCAGACGCGCGAGGCGAAGCTCGCGGGCTCGCGTCGTCGCTCTTCGCGTCCACCGCCGCGCCGCCGCGGCAAGCACTCGACGAGAGTCGCGAGGAGACGCCGCGCCGCACCGGCGACCGCTTCGCGGCGCAGGTCGTGCCGGAACGGATCGGTGCCCGCGAGTGCCGCGACCACGACGCGAACGCGATCGAACGCGAGCGTCCGAGCCGGAAGAACGCATTGCACGGCGCGCCCGAGGGTCACGCCGGCGGGGTCCGGCCGCCACGGCGGCGGCTTCGCGAGCTCGCCCGTCCAGAGGAATTCCGCGACCTGCTCGAAGGTGTGCTTTCTCGCGAGCGCGATCGGATCGCGGCCGCGATAGTAGTACCGGCCGCCCTCGATCGTCGTCACCGCCGACTCGATCCGGACCTCCCGGCCGGAGCGATCGGGAACGCGACCGCGCCCAGCGAGCCGATCGACCTCGACGGGATCGAAGGTGCTCCCGCGGACGCCGCTCGCGCGCTCGCGGGTGAGGAGCCCGCGGCTGACGTACGCGTAGAGCGTCTCGCGCTTGATGCCGAGACGCGCCGAGGCCTCGGCGGCCGACAGCCGGGTCCGCGCCGGTGCGGATGGCGAGGATGACGCCCGATCCACCTCGACATTGATCATGCGTCAAAATTGATCAATATAGGGCGGTCTGTCAACGTTCCTCCGTCCGAACGAGCCAGCGAAGGGAGGAGCACGTGGAAGAGCACCTCGAGGAGATCATGAACCGCGAGCCGCTAGTGGTGGCACCGGAAGGCTCGCTGGCCGCCGCAGCGGCGGCGATGCAGTCGCGCGGCGTCGGCGCCGCGGTCGTCGTCGACGGTCCGAGCGTCGCCGGCATCCTCACCGAGCGCGATCTCGCACGCGCCGCCGCAGCGGGTGTCCGTCCGGCGGACGTTCCGGTCTCGAGCTGGATGACGGCGGCACCGCTCACGATGTCACCCGCCGACGACCCGACGGAGGCGATCGACCGCATGCTCGGCTGCCACTTCCGGCACATTCCCGTGTGCGACGGCGAGCGGCTCGTCGGGATCGTCTCGCTCCGGCGTCTCGTCCGCGCGGCGAGCGTCGGGAAGGTCGATCCGTGGACACCCGGAAGCAGCCGCGGCCTCGAGAACGTGGTCGTCGGCGAGACGCGGCTTTCGCACATCGACGGCGCGCGCGGGCAGCTCGTCCTCTCGGGGTACGACGCGACCGTGCTCGCGCGCGATCGCTCGTTCGAGGACGTGTGGGGTCTGCTGCACGACGGTGCCCTCCCCGAGGGAGAAGCGTTCGCGCGGCGGGTGGCGCGTCTTCGAGCGGAGCCCCTCGCGGTCGACCTGCTCGTCGCGCTCGCGCGACGGCCGGGCGCGCCGATGGCGCAGCTTCAGGCGGCGATCGCCGGAACCGGTGCGGCGTGGACTCTCCGTCCCTGGTACGAGCGCGAACCCGACGAGCTCGCGGAGGAAGCTCTCCGCATCGGCGCGATCGTTCCGGCGCTCGTGGCCGCGCTGTGGCGGCTCGGGCGCGGTCTCGAGCCCGTACCAGCGGATGCGTCGCTCGGGCACGCTGCCGACTACCTCCGCATGTTGCACGGCGTGTCCGCGGGCGGCGCGGAGGTGCGCGCGCTCGATCGCTACCTCGTCCTCGCGGCCGAGCACGGCATGAACGCCTCGACGTTCACGGCGCGCGTGATCGCCTCGACCGGGGCGGACGTGGCGGCGGCGTTCGCCGGCGCCGCGGGTGCGTTCGCGGGGCCGCTGCACGGAGGCGCTCCCTCGCTCGTCCTCGACATGCTGGACGAGATCGAGAAGCCGGAGCGCGCGCCCGATTGGCTCGACGAAGCACTTCGTGGAAAGCGCCGGATCATGGGCTTCGGTCACCGCGTCTATCGCGCGGAGGACCCGCGCGCGGCGTGTCTACGCGAGACCGCCGTCGAGCTCGGCGGCGATCGCATCGAGCTCGCGCGGCTCGTCGAGGAAGAGGCCTTGCGGCGGCTGCGCGCGGCGAAGCCGGATCGAGCGCTGTACACGAACGTCGAGTTCTGGGCGGCGATCGTGCTCGAGCGCGTCGGCGTTCCTCGTGAGCTCTTCACGTCGACGTTCGCCGTGGCACGTGCTGCAGGCTGGGCTTCGCACGTGATCGAGCAAGCGCACGACAATCGATTGATCCGGCCGACCGCGGTGTATCGCGGCCCCGAAGTGACGCCATGGTGAGCCGTGACGCTCGTCTCGCACGGGCCGGCGTTTCTCGTTCCGGTCGCGCTCGCGGGCCTGGTCGCCTTCATCCTGACGCCGATCTCGAAGGGCCTCGAGCGGGTCGGCATCCACCGCGTGATCGCGGTCGCGTTGCTGGTGGTCGTGACGCTCGTCGCCAGCGGGTGCGGATCAGCTAGCTGACGCGAGAGCCCGGCTTGATCTCGCTCTTCGGCTGCAGCAGCGCGAGCCCGGCTTCGTCCTTCGCCGCGAGGAGCATGCCCTGGCTCTCGACGCCGCGCAGGCGCGTCGGCTTCAGGTTCGCGACGACGACGATCTGCTGACCGACGAGGGAAGCGGGATCGTAGGCCGCGCGGATCCCGGCGACGAGCTGGCGCTCCTGCTCCTCGCCGACGTCGACCGACAGGACGACGAGGCGGTCCGCGTCGGGATGAGCCTCGGCCTTGCGGATCGTGCCGACGCGGAGGTCGATGCGGGCGAAGTCGTCGATCGTGATCTGCTCCATGGGAACCTCGCTGCCGTTCGAATCTCGAATCGGGATCGGAATCGTCGTGTTCAGGACGTCGCCCGACGACGCCCCGTGGGGCGTCCGCCGCTCGGAAGCTTCTTGCCGCAGCCCGCGCAGAACGTCGCCGAACGGCCGAAGCGATGGCCGCAGCTCGGACAGAAGCCCCCGCTAGCGGCTTCCGGCGTGCCGCCGCCGTGTCCACGGACGGCGCGCAACCCGGGCTCCGCGCCCGCCTCGCGACCGGCGGCATCGCGTCCGCTCGCGGCATCGAGAGCGGCGATCGCTCGCAGCGCCCGCTGCTCGAGCTCCGCTCGAAGCGCGGCGTGATCGCCGTCCGACAGCTTGCCGACGCTGTGATCGAAATCCGTGTCGCGGATCGCGAGGAGCGCGGCGTCCTTCTCCTTCTCGAGGTCGCTCGCCTCGAGAACCGGCTCGACGGCCTCTTCGGGCGGCGTTCCCGCGAGGAGCGGCCACGCGACGTACACGGCGGCGAGGACGACGAGGACGAGTCCGACGAGCGTGATCAGCACGCGGTGCTCCTCGTCCTTTTCATCGGTCGAGCTCGCGAAGCTCGCGCTCGAGGCGCTCGCGCAGCTCGGGAGCGAGCGGATCCGCATCGGAGCGCACGACCGCCGGACCCGCAGGCGAAGCCGCGCTGCCGCGCCGCCAGCGCCACAGCACGAACCCGACGAGAATCCCGCCCAGCCCGATCGCGATGAACGGCACCGTCCACGCGGCGATGTTGAAGCCGCGCGTCGTCGGCGAGGACAGGATCTTCTCGCCGTACGTGCCTTCGAAGTGCTCGAGGATCTGCTGCAGCGAGCGTCCCTGCGCGATCTGCTCCGCGATCTCCGCCTTGAGCGGCATCGCCGAGCTGCAGTTCAGGTGGTTGCACGAGTGCACCGTCAAGCCGCAGCCGCATTGGCAGGTGAGAGCGGTCTCCGCCTCGACCTGCGTCGGCGTCGCGGACGTCTCCGGAGCGGAGCCGCAGCTCCCGACGAGAATCAGGAGAGCCGCGAGAGCGAGCGCTCCCGGAAGCCTCAAGTGGCCGTCCGCGAGCCCGCCGGCACCCGCGACGTCGCCTCGGCGGTCCGCTCCGCATACGAGGGCCACATGCAGATCACGGTTCCGATCACGAGGACGAAGCCGCCGATCCACATCCACGAGATCATCGGGTTCAGGAAGACCTGGAAGACTCCAGTACCCGACTTCGTGTCGTAGCTGCCGAGCACGACGTAGAGATCCGCGCCGAGCGTCGACCAGATCGAGACCTCCGTCGTCGGTTGCTCGGGCTTCCGATAGAAGCGCTTCTCGGGGAGCACCTCGCCGAGCTGCTTTCCGTCCTCCCACACGGAGAGGCGCGCCTTCCGGATGTCGACGTGCGAATCGCTCTCGTCGAACACGCCCTCGAAGCGGAGCGTGTAATCGCCGACCTCGACGGCCTGGCCCGCGGTGAGACCCTTCTGGATCTCGATCCGGAAGACGGACGAAGCGACGATGCCGATGAAGACCATCACGACGCCGACGTGGATCACGTAGCCGCCGTAGCGCCGGCGGTTCTTGCCGATGAGCCGCGACAGCGCGGTCCAGGGCGCCTCGCCCATCATCTGCTGGCGGACGCGCATCCCGCGCCAGAACTCGCTGCCGACCGTCGCGAGAGCGAACGCGGAGACGGAGAACGCGACGATCGCGTAGAAGTTCCCGGCGCCGAGCAGCAGCGCCGCGAGCCCGGTGCCGACGCCCGCGCCGACGGGTCCGATGAAGCTCCGCTGCAGGCTCGTCCAGCTCGCGCGCCGCCACGCGATCACGGGTCCGACGCCCATCAGGAAGACCAGCGCGATCCCGAGTGGCGCGTTCACGCGATTGAAGAACGGAGGACCGACGGTGATCTTGACGCCGCGCACCCACTCGGAGAGGACCGGGAACACCGTTCCCCAGAACACCGTGAACGCGATGCCGACGAGGATCAGGTTGTTCAGGAGGAACGCCGCCTCGCGCGAGAAGATCGACTCGAGCTCGTTCCGGCTCTTCAAGAGCGGCAGCCGCCAGAAGAGCAGCCCGAGCGAGATCGCGAGGGCGATGCCGAGAAAGATCAGGAAGAACGGTCCGAGGCCGGACTGCGTGAAGGAATGCACGGACGAGATCACGCCCGAGCGCGTCAGGAACGTCCCGAAGATCGTCAAGGAGAAGGTCAGGATCACGAGGACCATGTTCCAGACCTTCAGCATGTCCTTCTTCTCCTGGATCATCACCGAGTGGAGGTACGCGGTGGCGGTGAGCCAGGGCATGAAGGCGGCGTTCTCGACGGGGTCCCACGCCCAGTAGCCTCCCCAGCCGAGCACCACGTACGCCCACGCGGCGCCGAAGAGGTTGCCGAGGGAGAGGAAGAACCAGGAGAAGAGCGCCCAGCGCCGCGTCGTGCGGATCCACGCGTCGCCGAGCTTGCCGGTGACGAGCGCCGCGACGGCGAACGCGAAGGGGACCGTCGTCGAGACGAAGCCGAGGTAGAGCGACGGCGGATGGATCGTCATCCAGTAGTTCTGCAGGAGCGGATTCAGATCCGAGCCCTCGGTCGGCGTGAACGGCAGCCGCTCGAAGGGATCGGTGACGAACACGAGGAGCGAGAGGAAGAACGCGCCCGTCGCGAGCAGCGTCGCCGTGACGTACGGCATCTGATCGCGGTTCTTGCGCCTGTTCTGGAGCTGGACGATCGCGTTGAACGTCGCGAGTATGAAGGTCCACCAGAGGAGCGAGCCCTTCATCCCGCCCCAGAGGGCGGCGATCGTGTACTGCAGCGGCAGCGTCGAGGAGCTGTAGGACGCGACGTACTCGACGTTGAAGTCGCGCGCGAGGAGGAGCTGCAGCAGAGCGAGCACGGCGATCCCGGTCAGCGCCGAGAATGCGTACGCCGCGTGCATCCCACTCGCGATCAAGCCCTGATTTCGCCGCAGGCCCCCGACGACGCTCGCTCCGATGCCCCAGAGGGCAACGAGAAAGCCGAGGACGATCGCCAGACGTCCGATCTCGCCCATGCCGACCTCGACCCGGCTCGCTGCGCCGGGCTCAGCCGGCTGCGAGCTCGGCGCTGCGCTCCGGCTCGGCCCCCGCTTGCGTGGGGTCGGTCTGCTCGGCTTCGTACTTCGAAGGGCAGGTCGTGAGGAGCGTGTCCGCCTCGAACACCTGATTCGTGACGCGTCCTTCGACGATCACGTCGCGACCTTCCGCGAACATGTCCGGGAGGATGCCGTTGTACTTGACTGCGAGGATCGCGCCCGGCGGGGGAGGCGGTGCGACTTCCGCGGCGACCGCTTCGGCGCCCTTCGCCTTATTCGGCGGAATCGGCTGCATCGCGAACTCGAGATCGAGAGTCTTCGGATCCCAGCGGATGCTGCCGTCGCTCACGCGTCCGGCGAGGCGAAGCGGCTTCCCCGAGTGCGCTGCGGCGTCGGCCGCGTACTCGTCCATCGTGAGGAAGTAGGCCGAGGTTTCTCGGGCTGCGGTGTAGATCAGCGCCGCCACGGCGACCACGATGACGAGGGAGCCGAGGAAGAACTTGGACTTACGGTTCATGCGCTTTCCATCGAAGCTACCCGATGCCATATGAGGACGCAATCGACGTTGCGTCCCGATGGAGAGCCTCGCGACACTCTGGAAGCCCGCTTTTCTGGGAATCCTGGAGGGGCTGACCGAGTTCGTACCGGTCTCCTCGACCGGGCATCTGATCGTGGCGAGCCATTTCCTCGGCTACGGCTCGCCCGAGTTCGAGATCATCATCCAGCTCGGCGCGATGTTCGCGCTCACCTGGTGCACCAAGGAGCGGATCCTCGAGCTGTCGGGCGTGCGATTCTCGGGCGGTCTCGGAATGCGGCCGGAGGGTCGCGCGTTTCTGGCGCGTGTCCTCGTCGCGTTCCTGCCCGCGGCGCTCGTGGGATTTCTGATGCACGACCTCGTCGAGACGTACCTGTTCCGTCCCTCGTTCGTCGCGCTGATGCTCGTCGTCGGCGGCGTGCTGATCCTGCTGATCGACGGCCCGAACCGGCGCGGCGGCATCGCCGACGTCGAGCACATGAGCTTCGCGCAGGCGATCGCCATCGGGATCGGGCAGTGCCTCTCGCTCTTGCCGGGCGTGTCGCGTTCGGGTGCGACGATCCTCACGGGGCTCGTCGCCGGCTTGTCGCGCGCCGCGGCGACGGAGTTCTCGTTCTTCCTCGCGCTGCCGACGATGTACGCGGCCGGGCTCTACACCGTGTGGAAGGCGCGCGACCGTCTTGCGGACGAGCTCGGGCTCGGGATGCTCGTCGGGCTCCTCGCGGCCTACGTGAGCTCGCTGATCGTGATCCGCGCGTTCCTGCGCTTCGTGCAGACGAACTCGCTGCGGCCCTTCGGCTGGTACCGCATCGTGTTCGGCCTCTTCCTGCTCGCGTTCTTCTTGATCCCGCACTGAGATCGCCATCTTGCGGGCGGACCGCCAATGCCAAGTTGCTCTCGGACGGCGTGTCGTCCGACAACAGCGACCGCGTCGGTCGTCCATTTCGGCTGCAACGCGGAATGTGGCGCCCGTCTCCGGACGATGAGAACCAGTTGAGACTGCGGCCGAAGAGCTGGAGTGACGTTCTCGCCTGGCTTTCGTTGTCGGCCGGCCTCGTCTTCTACTTCGGCGTGGGCACGCACTCCTTGCGCCAACCCGGCCTGCAGTACGATGAAGCGTTCGACGCCGTCCACGCGCTCGAGGTGCTTCAACGGAAAACGCCGTCCTGCGCGGATTCCACACGGTTGTTCGGGCCGGATCTACCGCTGATGGTGCATCCGCACATCGGTCCGACGACCGTGTACACGAGCCTCGCGGCCTTCGCCGTATCGGGTCCCTCCGTGGAAAGCCTGCGCTCGAGCCAGCTCGTCGTGGGAGGAGTCGCGCTCTTCCTGCTCTTCCTTCTCGGATACGACTGGTTCGGTCCTCGAGCCGCGGCGCTCGCGGTGCTCCTTTGTGGAAGCGCCCCTGCATTCGTGTGGTGGAGCCGCGGTGGGGCGAACTGGACGGTTCCCATGCTGCCGCTCGCGCTCGGTGGGCTGCTTGCCTTGAGCCGCTGGTGGGAACGCCGAGGCGGGGCGGCGCTGATTCTGGCTTCGTTTCTCTTCGGGCTCGGAATCACGACGAAGATCCTCTTCGTGTGGCTTGCTTTGCCGCTGCTGGTCGTCGGCCTCCTCGCGATCGGGGCAGGGGAGATCTCACGCGCGCTTCGGTCGACGAAACCATCGACGATTGCAGTCGCGCTCGCGGCCTTCGGGCTCGGACTGGCACCGCTCATCGCGCACAACCTCCCCGAACCGAATACGCTCGACCACGTTTGGCGGAACTCCTCGACCACGGCGTGGGGGCACGACAATCGCAATTTCGTCGGAAACCTCGTGTTTGCCGTCGCCACTTCCTCTGGATGCTCGACGGCGAAGTCCTCATGAGTGCGCCGTTCTTCGGGCAGCCGTGCGGGAGAATCGCATTCGTCGCGGCGATTCTCTACGGCGTGCTCGCGGTCTTCCGGGCGCTCTTCACCGCGCCTTTCGAAGCAACGCGGAGAGCTTGCCGCTCGAACGCTCCTCGTGGCGGTGCCGTTGACCGTCCTGCCGCAGAGCACGATTACGACGAGCGTCGTCTCCTCCACCTACGTCTTCTTGATCGTGCCGTTGGTCTGGCTTCTCGTCGCAGTGATGCTCGGCGACGCGATTGCGACCGCATGCGATCGATCGCGAGGCGGGATGGTCCGAGGGGCGACGGGTGTGTTGGGGATCGGCCTGCTTGCGACGCTGCTCGCAAGCCACGTGACGACCAATCTGGAGTTGTTGCGCTTCTTCGATCGCACGGGGGGGCGCGGGCAGTGGTCCGACGCGATCTACCGCACCGCGAAGATCCTCGAGGAGCAGTACGCCTCTCGCCGCGTCGTCGCGCTCGGGTGGGGCTTCGGGAAGAGCATCGACTTTCTCACGTCGCTTCGGCTCCACGTCATCGAAGGGCACGAGTCTCGACCTGAGCCGAGCGAGCGGTACCCCGAGCGCGCACGCGAGCTTCTCGTCCCCGGTTCGATTCTGCTGGCTCACGCGCCCGAGGTCGCGATCTGCAAGGGCTGTCTGGCGGTGGTCCAGCGAGTCGCGAGCGAGGAAGGCATCGCGCTCGAGCTTCGTCACGTCGTCGACGATGGGGAGGGCAAGGCCCACACGATGATCTACGAGGTCGGCCCGCCGCGGAGTCAGTCCGCAATTGCGGCGACGAGTCGATCGAGCCCGATCCCGCGCGAGGCCTTCGCGAGGAGCACCGTCGGACGGCCGTCCGCGAGCTCCGCCTCGACGGCCGCGAGCGCTTCGTCCGCGCCGGCGACGGCGCGCGTTGCAATGCCCGCCGCGACGCCGGCGTCGGCGATGCGTCGGCTCTCCGGACCGACGGCGACGAGGAGGTCGACGCGAGACGCGCGCTGCGCGATCGCTTCGCCGACCTCGCGGTGGGCCGCTTCGCTCGCCTCGCCGAGCTCGAGCATGTCGCCGACGACGAGGACGAGCCGCTCGTCGTTTCCGGCGAGCGCTTCGGCGCTGTCGAGCGCGGCGATGCACGAAGCGGGATTCGAGTTGTAGCAGTCGTCGAGGATCAGGAGCGCTCCGCCGCGCGCTTCGCGCGCGACGAGGCGGTGCGCCGCCGGCCGTACGCGGTCGAGGCCGCGCTGGATCGTTTCGGGATCGACGCCGAGCTCGGTCGCGAGGGCCGCGGCGAAGCCTCCGGCCCAGGCGGCCGGTGCGCCGAGAAGCGGCGTGTGCCAGGTGCGTCGCTCGCTCGTGCCCGTAGGAGCATCCGCGCGCGCGAGCGTGAACGTCGTGCCGCCGCGTCCGAGCCGGATGTCGTCGAGCCGCCAGTCGTCCTCGCCGCGGAGTCCGAGCGCGCGCACGCCGACGTGCGAGCGGCGTCGCGCCGCCGCGACGAGACCGGGCTCCGCCGAGCCGATGAGCGCGATGCCCCCCGCCGGAAGACCGTCGAGGATCTCGGTTTCCGCCTCGATCACGCCCGCGATGCTGCCGAGCCACTCGAGGTGCTCGGCAAACGCGGCCGTCACGACGGCGTGGTCGGGACGCGCCATCTTCGCGAGCCTCTCGAGCTCGCCCGGCGCGCTCGTACCGAGCTCGAGTACGACGAACTCGCTGTCGAGCGGAGCACCGAGGACGGCGAGAGGTGCCCCGATCTGGCTGTTCTCGTTGCCCGGCGTCGCCCACGTCGGTCCGGCCTCGCCGAGCACGGCGGCGAGCGTGTCCTTGGTCGAGGTCTTTCCGTTGCTGCCGGCGACGCCGATCACGCGGGCGGTCAAGCGCTTCCGCCAGTCCGAGGCGAGGTCCTGCAGGGCACGCGTCGTGTCCGCGACCTCGATCACGACCGCGGCCGGATCCGCTCCGCCGAGCGCGACCGGCCGCATGACGAGCGCTCCCGAAGCACCGGCCGCGAGCGCCGAGGCGACGAAGTCGTGGCCGTCGACACGCTCTCCCGGGATCGCCGCGAAGAGCGAGCCCTTCGTCACGCGGCGCGAGTCGAACGAGATGACTGTGAAGCGATGCTCGGGGTCGCCGGAGCGCAGGCGGCCGCCGCAGAGGTTCGCGATCTCGCCGGCGCGGAGCTCCATCGCCGCTTGGGTAGCCCACGGCCGCGGAGGCGTCGAGGCAAGGCGCTTGACCGCACCCCGGCGCTCGGGCTTCGTCGCAGCATGACCCCGGCCACGCCGAGCGCGTTCCGCATGCGGACGGTCGTCCTGGCGATTGCTTCGGCGATCGCGCTCGCGACCGGCGCGCTCGCGCTCCGCACGACGATGACGAGCCTCGAGCGAGTCGGCCGCGTCTTTCCGGGCTTCGTGCTCCTCGACAACCGAGTCATCGCGTCCGTCGGGCTCGCGCCCTGGAGCGGGACGACCGTGCCCGACCTCTATCAGAGCGAGGTGCTCGCCGTGGACGGACGTGCCGTCGCGTCCACGCCGACGGTCTACGCGGCCGTCGAGGCGAAACCCGCGGGCACCGTGATCCGCTACCTGCTCCGGCGCGGCGACGTCGAGCGGAAGGTCGACGTCCGAAGCCAGATCTTCGGCGTCAGCGACTGGTTCTTCCTCTACGGCGTCTTTTTGCTGAACGGCCTCGTCTTTCTCGCCGCGAGTCTCTCGACGTTCGTCCTTCGCGCGGAGTCTCCCGCGGCGCGGGCGTTTCTCGGCGGCGGCGGCTCGATCGCGATCTTCCTGTTCACCGCGATGGACCTCTACGGTCCGGCCTCGTTCTTCCGGCTGCACGTCCTCGCCGAGTCGATGGTGCCCGCGACGATGCTGCACTTCGCGCTCGTGTTCCCGGAGCGCCACCGCTGGGCGGCCTTTCGCCCCGCGGGCTACGCGCTGTCGCTCGTGATCGCGCTCGCGTACGAGCTCGCTCTCTACTCGCCGTCCGCGTACTCGCGGATCTTGACGAGCAACATGCTCTACCTCGGGCTCGTCGCGGTCTTCTTCTGCGCCCGGCTCGTCGAGAGCTACGTCCGGAGCGAATCGCAGCTCGTTCGCCAGCGCGTGCGCGTGATCCTCCTCGGTGCGCTGTTCGGCTTCGCCGTTCCCGCGATCGTGCTGACGCTCGCGGCGCTGATGGCCGGCGACGTCTCGATGAACATCGCCGCGCTGACGCCGTTCCTGTTCGCGCTCGCGCTCGCCTACGCGGTCGTCAAGCACGACCTCTTCGAGATCGACGCGATGGTCAAGCGCGGTGCGTACTATCTGACGCTGACCGGCATGGTCAGCCTCGCGTACGTCGTCGCGGTGCTCGCCTTCAACTACGGGCTGCGCGCGAACGCCGTCACCGACTCGACGGCGTTCCCGGTGCTCTTCACGCTCGCCGTCCTCCTTCTGTTCAATCCGCTTCGAGCGAGAGTGCAGGGCTTCGTCGATCGCGTCTTCTTCGGGACGGACTACGACGGCGGACGTGTCCTCGCCGAGGTCGGGAACGAGCTCTCCGACGCGCTGCAGCGCGACCGGATCGCGCAGCTCGTGCGCGACTGCATCACCCGGACGCTGCCGAACGACGGCACGCGCGTCTTCGTCGCGGAGCAGAACGGCGTGGTCCTGCGCGAGCTCGGCGGCCGGGGCGTCGTGTCGACGGCAGCCGCGGCGCGCCTCGCCTCCGGCCGCGTGCTGACGCCGTTCGATCCTCCCGAGAGCTATCCCGACGCGGCGAGCTACGAAGCGACGCGGGCGGCGCTCGATTCCGTCGGCGCGGCGATCGCGGTGCCGATGCAAGCGCACGGCGCTCTCGTCGGCGCTCTGACGGCGGGACCGAGGCGCTCGGGACAGTTCTACAGCGCCGACGATGCGAGCTTGCTGCGCGCTCTCGCGCAGCAGACGGCGATCGCACTACAGCACGCGGCGGCCTACGATGCTCTCATGGAGCTGAACGAGAGCCTCGAGGAGTGGGTCCGGACGCGCACCGCGGAGCTCGAGACGGCGAACCGCGACCTCGGCCAGGCTCTCCGCGAGCTCCAGACCGCCGAAGCGCAGCTCGTCCACTCCGAGAAGATGGCTTCGCTCGGACGTCTCGTCGCGGGCGTCGCACACGAGATCAACAACCCCGTGAGCTTCATCGCGAACAGCGTCGCCCCGCTCCTGAGGCGTCTCGCCAAGGCGAAGGAGGCGGGTGCGGCGGAGTCCGAGACCGTTCTTCGCGAAGCGGAGGACCTCGTCGGCATCATGGCGAAGGGCGCCGAGCGCGCCGCCGCGATCGTCAAGGACCTGCGGAGCTTCTCGCGCCTCGACGAGGCGACGCGGAAGGCGGTCGATCTCTCGGAGGGGCTCGAGGTGAGCTTGCGTCTCCTCGAGCACCGCTGGCGCGACCGCATCACGATCCACCGCGACTACGGCGAGCTGCCGCTCGTCGAGTGCGATCCCGGCCAGATCAATCAAGTCTTCGTGAACGTCCTCGGCAACGCCTGCGAGGCGGCGACCTCCGACGTCTGGGTGACGACGCGAGCGAACGGCAACGCGGTCGAGGTGGCGATCCGCGACGACGGTCCGGGCATTCCCGCGGAGATCCAGCAGCGCATCTTCGATCCGTTCTTCACGACGAAGGACGTCGGCGCTGGGACCGGCCTCGGTCTCTCGATCAGCCACGGCATCGTCACCGCGCACGGTGGACGAATCGAGGTGAAGAGCGCGCCCGGCGAAGGAGCGACTTTCACGCTGATCCTTCCGACGGTGTCCACTTCCCTTGACACCGTCGCGCGTGGAAGCCGATAGGTTCGCGATGGAGCTCGATTACCGCCGGCATCCGTTGCTGGTCGTGGACGACGAGCCCGACATCCTGAACCTGTTTCGTTACGGCTACGGAGACGAGTTCGAGATCCTGACGGCGGACGACGCCGCGAAAGGCCTCCAGCTCCTCGAGAACACCGACGTCTCGGTCATCGTCGCCGATCAGCGCATGCCGGTGATGAGCGGCACCGAGTTCCTGGCGCGCTCGATGGACGTCCGTCCCGACGCGGTGCGCATCGTCCTCACGGGCTACACGGACATCGAAGCGCTGATCCGGGCCGTCAACAGCAGCCGGATCTACCGCTACGTGACGAAGCCCTGGGTGGACGACGAGCTGCGCGTCACGCTGCGGCGTGCCGTCGAGGTGTTCCACCTGTACCGCGAGAACGCGCGGCTCGTGCACGAGCTCCGCGACGCGAACCAGCGGTTGACCATGCAGAACGCCTACCTCCGTACGGCCGCAGGCGGGGAGGTGGAGACGATCGTCGGCGAGAGCCCGGCGATCCGCGAGGTGCTGAGCCTGATCGGAAAGGTCGCGGCGATGCCGACGACCGTCCTGATCGAGGGGGAGACCGGGACCGGCAAGGAGCTCGTCGCGCGCGCGATCCACGTGGCGAGCCCGCGACGCGACGATCTCTTCGTCCCCGTGAACTGCGCTTCGCTGTCGGAGGGCATCCTCGAGAGCGAGCTCTTCGGCCACCGGCGCGGCTCGTTCACGGGTGCGCACGCGGATCGGAAAGGCCTCTTCGACGTCGCGAACGGCGGAACGCTCTTCCTCGACGAGATCTCCGAGACCTCGACGACCCTGCAGGCGAAGCTGCTGCGGGTCTTGCAGGAGGGCGAGGTGCGCCCCGTCGGCGACGACCGCGCGCACGCGGTCGACGTGCGCGTGATCGCGGCGACGAATCGCCGCCTCGCGGACGAGGTCGCGGCCGGACGGTTCCGCGAGGACCTCTACTATCGACTCCGCGTGTTCCCGATCCGCGTGCCGCCGCTTCGCGATCGGCGCGAGGACATCCCGGCGCTCGCGCGCCACCTCGTCGGCCGCGTCGCGACGCAGCTGAAGAAGCCGGTCGGCCCGCCGACCGACGAGGCGATCGCGATGCTCCAGGCCCATCTCTTCCAGGGAAACGTCCGTGAGCTCGCGAACGAGATCGAGCGCGCGGTGATCCTGTGCGAGCCGGGCGCACCGCTCACCGACGATCTCCTCTCCGAGCACATCCAGGAGGCCGCCTCGGGGGAGGGTCAGGGGCTACTTCACGACCGCACCGAGGGGTTCGAACGGGACGAGATCACCGCCGCCCTCCAGCGCGCCGGCGGGGTGAAGACCCGGGCGGCGGAGGAGCTCGGTCTCACGGCACGCGGCCTCGCGAAGAAGATGCGCCGCCTCGGGATGTGAGGCTGCCCGGACTCGTTTCCCGGCCCCGGGCGGGGCGGAACGGGTGGACCGCCCGGTCCTTCGCAGCGGAACCGGCGTTCCGGCCCCGGTCTCCCATCTCCTCATGAATCCCTATGTTTTCCGGCATTTTCGACGCCGATGCGCGTGGCATGACCGTTGCCATAGGTGGCCGCGGAGGTTCCGCCATGCACACGACAGCCGCACCCGATTCGGTCGCCGCCCTGAACGGACTGGACCTTTCCCGCGCCGAGATCCTGGCCAGTTACCGCTTCCGCGTCGCCGAGGACCCGGAGACCTTCGCCGAGGCCCTCGAGGTCCGGCGCGCCGTCTACCGCGACGACTTCGGCTACGACGTCCCGGTTCCCGACGAGTACGACCGCCGCTCCTGGCTGTTCGTCGCCGAGTCGGCTGCCGACGGCGAGATCGTCGGAACGATGCGGATCACGCCGCGTCGCTTCGGCCCGCTCGAGGCCGAGGAGTACTTCTGCCTTCCCGCCGCCCTCGCCGGGCACGAGGTGATGGAGATCTCCCGCTTCGCGATCCGGCGGAACCACCGCGAGACGCACGCGGCCGTGCCGAGCGTTTCGCTCGGGCTCTTCAGGCTCTGCTACGAGTTCGTCCTCGCGATGGGCGCGACGTGCGAGATCATCTGCTCGAAGCCCGAGCGCGTCTGGATGTACGAGGCGATGGGCTTCCGCTCGACCGGCGTCACGGCTCGCTACACGAAGCTGAACGGCGCCGAGCACGAGATCCTCTGCCACGATTTCCGCTTGGCGTCGTACACTCTCACCAACGATTTCTTCCGCGGGCTCTTCTCCGAGGTGAAGTTCGACGAGGTCGTGTTGCCCGAAGGCGAGCCTCCGATCGGTCTCGTCGATCGTTTCGGGGAGCCGCTCCGCGTCGCTGCCGTCGCAGCCGGCGCAGCCGTCGCCTGAGGATCTCCCCCGGCGGAGGGGCGAGGGGTAGCAGGCCGGACCGCCCCCGCGGCGGCCTACCGCCCCTCGCTCGTGCCGTGCTCTCTGCTTCTCCGCGAGCCGCCTTCGCGGTAGGCTAGCCGTCGAGAGATGGCTTCCGCGGCGCGATCCGGCGAGGCCGGGAATCGATCCGGTCGCGCGGGTTCTGGGGCGGTTGGGCAAAGAGTCGACTTCGGCCGACTGCTCTCGTCCCGACCTCGGTGGTAAGCATGCACCCTCCGTCCCGATACCCCATGTCGACCATCCGAGATCAGCCGGAGAACGGGTTTGCCAGCCAGGCCAAGCTGGTCTTCGGCTCGGCGATCGCGACGGGGCTCCAGATCGGGCTGCTGCAGGCGTACCTCCTGCGCCGGCCGTCCTCGATCTGGATCTCGGTGCTCGCGAGCCTCGTGTTCGGCGCGGTCACGCTGTTCCTGTGGCAGCGCGTGTTCCCGCGCCTCCGAACGTCGGCCGGCTCGAAGCGCCCGCTCGTGCAGGCACTGGCCGCTCTCCTCGCGATGGCGGCGACGTCGTTCGTCGTCGTCAACGGGTTGATGTGGCTCGGCTCGGGACGCTGGATGTTCTCGCCGTACACGGGCGGCGACGTCACCGTCGACATCGAAGCCTCGGTGATCGCGTGGAGCCCGTACATCTACTTTGCGTTCCCGATCGTCCCGGCGGCGCTCGCCGCGGTCGTCGGCTTCAATCAGAGCTGGTGGCAGATCTTCATGCTGCAGCGGAGCGAGCACCACGCCCGCGAGATGGCGGCCCTGGCGCAGCTCGACGCGCTCCGCGCGCAGATCAATCCGCACTTCCTCTTCAACAGCTTGAACTCGATCGCACAGCTCATCTCGTCCGATCCGTGCCGTGCCGAAGAGTGCGTCGAGCGTCTCGCGGAGATCTTCCGCTACCTGCTGAAGAGCGAGAACCGCTCGTTCGTGACGCTCGCCGACGAGCTCGACATCGCGGACGCGTACCTCGACATCGAGAGAGCGCGCTTCGGAGACCGGCTCGCGGTCGACTTCGTCGTCGACGACGAGGCGCGCAACCGCTTCGTTCCCACGCTGATCCTGCAGCCGCTGATCGAGAACGCGGTGCGGCACGGCGTCTCCCGGAAGATCGGCGGAGGGAGGGTGAGCATCGAGGCGGCGCTCCAGGGCGACGATCTGCAGGTCGTGGTCCGGGACACGGGCGTCGGCATCGGGCAGGGCGTCGAGAACGCGACCTCGAACGGCGTCGGGCTGCGGAACGTCCACGATCGCCTCGTGCACCTCTTCGGCGAGGCGTACGCGCCGCGCATCGACAGCCACCCCGGCGAGGGCACGGCCGTCACCGTTCGCGTGCCCCGCCTGCCGGACGGCCTCGGCTCCGCGATGGTACACTAGTGACGATGCGACTCGAATCTCCGCGCGCGAAGCGCGCGGCCGAGCGAAGCGAGCGGGGAGTGGGGGCCCCGACGGGCTTCGCCCGACGGGGGCGAGGGGCGGCGCCCCTCGCGTAGAATATGGTCAGGCTAGTGACGATGCGACTCGAATCTCCGCGCGCGAAGCGCGCGGCCGAGCGAAGCGAGCGGGGAGTGGGGGCCCCGACGGGCTTCGCCCGACGGGGGCGAGGGGCGGCGCCCCTCGCGTAGAATATGGTCAGGCTCGTGGTGGTCGACGACGAGAAGCTCGCCCGCGAGCGGGTGAAGGGCTTCCTCGCGAAGATCGCCGACGTCCAGCTCGTCGGCGAAGCGGAGGACGGACGCTCCGCGATCGAGACGATCGAGCGCGAGAACCCCGACCTGGTGCTGCTCGACGTGCAGATGCCCGGCGGCGACGGGTTCAGCGTCATCCGCGCGCTGAAGGATCCGCCGCACGTCATCTTCGCGACGGCGTACGACGAGTACGCGATCAAGGCGTTCGAGGTCGA
>VGTG01000009.1 GCA_016874795.1 Deltaproteobacteria bacterium
GCCGATCAATCCGCTCGAGCGACGGCCGATCCGCGAGCCGCTGCAGCTCGGAGTCCGCGCCCTCGACGCGCTCCTCACCTGCGGGCGCGGCCAGCGCATGGGAATCTTCGCAGGCTCGGGCGTCGGGAAGAGCTCGCTCCTCGGCATGATCGCGCGCGCGACGCGTGCACAGGTGAACGTCGTCGCCTTGATCGGCGAGCGCGGCCGCGAGGTGCGCGAGTTCATCGAGCGCGATCTCGGGCCCGAGGGCCTCGCCCGTTCCGTCGTCGTCGTCGCGACGTCGGACCAGCCGCCGCTCGTCCGCATCCGCGGCGCCTTTCTCGCCACCGCGGTCGCCGAGTTCTTCCGCGATCGCAGGATGGACGTGATGCTGATGATGGACTCGCTCACGCGCCTCGCGATGGCGCAGCGCGAGGTCGGGCTGTCCATCGGCGAGCCTCCTTCGGCGCGCGGCTACACGCCTTCGGTCTTCACCCTGCTCCCGAAGCTGCTCGAGCGCGCCGGCGCCACCGAGAAGGGCAGCATCACCGGGTTGTACACGGTGCTCGTCGACGGCGACGACATGAACGAGCCGATCGCGGACGCGACGCGCGGCCTTCTCGACGGCCACGTCGTTCTCTCGCGCGCTCTCGCAGACGAGGGGCACTTCCCGTCGATCGACGTCCTGCGCAGCATCTCGCGGCTGATGAACGACATCGTCTCGCCCGAGCAACGCGCCGCGGCCCAGCGCCTGCGCGGCTGGCTCGCGACGTACCGAGACACGGAAGACCTCATCCACATCGGCGCCTACACGGCCGGCACCAACCCGCAGATCGACGAGGCCATCGCGCGCCGGAACCACATCGCGACGTTTCTTCGCCAGGGCCTCGACGAGCGGCCCAGCGCCAATGAAAGCGTCGCGATGCTCGACTCGCTGACGGGAGCCTGAGCATGCAGCCGTTCCGACTCGCCCGCGTCCTCCGCCTTCGCTCTCGCATGCGGCACCTTCGCCAGCTCGAAGCGGCACGCATCCGCTGGGAGCAGCAGCGCACCGCCGACCGGTGCACCGAGCTGCACGACGAGCGCGCCGACGTGCTCGCACGCGCCACGACGACCGTCGCCGGCGGAGTGGAAGGCGCGGTGTTCGGATTGCTGCGAAGCTACGACGACGTGCTGTACGAGCGGGAGACGACGGCGAAGTCCGAGCTCGCCCAGCTGGCAGTGCTCCTCGAAGGGAAGCGCACCGAGATCGCCCACGAGCGCCGCGAGGAGCGCAAGCTCGAGCACCTGGCGCAGCAACATCGCGCAAAGCTCGAGGCGGCAGCGGCGACCGAAGCCGAGCGGCTGATCGACGAGCTCGCGCTGGCACGACACGTACGAGACGGCGCGGAGGGCAAAGGTGGACGCTGAGGAGAGAACGGCTCGCTCGAACGAGCTCGAAACGGCCGCGCGTCGAGCAAAGAGATGGAACCGGGTAAAGTGGACCCTCGCGGTCGCCCTCGGGGCCAAGGTGCTGCTGCTCGCGGTCGTGCTCGTGCCGCCGAACGCGGGACGCGGGTCCGCGATCGCCCAGGAGGGCGCCGTCTCCGGTTCTCCCGCCACGCTGCCCGCCACCTCGCCGACGAGCGCCACCGCGACGGGAGGCGCCGCCGCCCCTGCCCCGTCGGATCCGAACGACGTCACCGCCCTTCTCGACGCCGTCGGCCGGCGTCAGACCGAGCTCGACGAGCGCGAGCGCACTCTCGCGGCTCGCGACGAGACACTCGCTCTCTACGATCGCGACGTGACGGAGAAGATCGCGCGGCTCGAGGAGCTCGCTCGCAAGCTGAAGGAGGAGACGCGGCGCGTGCGGGCCGAGTCGGACCAGGCGGCGCAATCGCTCGCGAAGGTCTATGGCGCGATGAAGCCGGCCGCGGCGGCGCCTCTCCTCGACGAGCTCGACGAAGCCACGGCGCTCCGCATCCTGACCCAGATGAAGGAGAAGCAGGTCGGCGAGGTCCTGCCGCTCATGAACCGGGCCCGCGCGGTCGTGCTCACGCGCTCCCTCGCCGGGCGCGTGATGCCGCCGAAGCCCGACGCGCCACGCGGGTAGGTTCTTCCCAGGACGGGAGCTTCCTTCCGCTCCCCGACGCTCGGCGCCTGCGCGAGCTCGCGGCGATCAACCGGGAATCGCTGCGAAATCGCCGCCGCACCGCGCGCCCGGCGGACGGCACCCCGTTTGCAATGTGCTCCCACGCCCATGCGTGTACGAGCGATTGCCGCCGCGCCGGTGGCCGGCGCGCCCGCGGTGCGGGAGCCGGCCGGGGAAGGCGAAGCCGGCGAGGCCCCTCCGGGAACGACGTTCCTCGAGCTCGTCGCGTTCCTGGACCTCTTGCGCCGGCCGTCTGCCGAGGAAGGCGCGCAGGGGAGCATCGCCACGCTCGACGGAGCGATCGCGAACGTTGCGACACCGGAGTCCGCCGCGACGGTCGTGCCTTCACCCGACATCGCGGTAGCCGCCGACCAGAGCGCAACGGGCGCCGCCGGCCGCAGTCCAGCGGGAGCCGCGGGGCAGGTTCCGACCGGAGCCGCGGGACAGAGCCCGACGGCAATCGCGGGACAAAGCCCGGCGGCAACCGCGGGACAAAGCCCGGCGGCAACCGTGGGACAAAGCCCGGCGAGAGCTGGCGCGACCTCCGCGCCGTCGGACGGCGCCGAGCCGCCGATCGCCGGATCGGCTCCGGTCGTGCCGACGAACGTCGACGAGCCGGCGACGCGCACGACCGCTCACGCGGCGCGCGCGGCGGCGGGCTCGGCGACCTCTCGCGCACCCGCCTCGCCCGTCCCGTCCGCAAACGAGAGCGCTGCGCCGGCGGCGACGCGCTCGGAAACTCCGCCGATCGACGACGACGCGGCGACATCTTCCAAGGAAAAACGTGCATCAGGGCACGCTGCATCGGATGCGGTGCCGGACACGCCGGCCGAGAGCACGTCTCTTCCGGAGAAAGCGCGCGTCGCCGACGTGCCCGGGAGCGACGGAGGGGCTGCCCGCTCGGATGCTTCACCGACGGAGGAGCACACCGCGACCGTCGGGAACGTCGCGAGCAGCGACGCCACCGGATCCGAGCGCGACGACGCTCCCGAGAAGGCGTCGCCCACCGGGGAGCGGACTCCCTCCGCGAGCGCCGCGAGCGCCGGCCGTACGCCCGCTTCACCGGCGAGCGCGACGGATGCGGCGACGACGCGCGGCGACGCGTCCTTCGACACACGGCTCGAAGTGTCGGCCCGCACCGAAGCGCTCGAGCCGTCCGATCGCCACGTCCGCTCGAACGAGACGAACCGCTACGAGGCCGCTTCGCAGCGCACGAGCACGTGGCGCGCCGCCGCGACCCCGAGCGGCACGGCCGAGCTGCCGAGCTGGATCGAGCGCGTCTCGGCGACGAGGCACGCGCTCGAGCGCGGCAGCAGCGTCATCCACTTCGAGCTTGAGCCGCGCGATCTCGGTCGCATCGAGGTTCGCCTGAGCTTCGGGCGCGAGGGACTGCACGCGCGGATCCACGCCGAGCACGAGGACGCGCGCACGCTGATCGCGAACCAGCAGCCCGCGCTCGCGGCCTCGCTCGAGCGCAACGAGGTCCGTCTCGCGAGCTTTCTCGTCGACCTCGGCCTGTCGAGCGACGACCGGCAGAGATCCCGACATCCACTGGAAGACGAATTCCTCCTCGGCTCGTCGCTTCTCGCCGGTGAGGCGGAAAGCGCGGACGAGCCCGAGCTCCACGTCGCACCGCTCGCCCGACTTCTCAGCGTGAGGGCCTGAGTCCGATGATCTCCCCTGCTCTCGCCGCCTCGGCGGCTTCGACGGCTCTCGACGTCGTCTCTTCGCTGACGAGCGATTCGGCCGCCGATCGCAACGACGTGATCGGCCAGCAGGAGTTCCTGACCCTGCTCGTCACGCAGCTGCAGAACCAGGATCCGCTGAACCCGCTCGACAGCGCCGACTTCTCCGCCCAGCTCGCGCAGTTCTCGAGCCTCGAGCAGCTCATGCAGATCAATCAGCGGCTCGAGAACCTGGGGGAGGACGGCTCGAGCGGCCCGATCGATCCCGTCGCTCTCCTCGGTCGCGAGGTGACCGCCGTCGGCTCGTCGGTCGCGGTCGAGTCGGGCGTGGCCTCCGGGCTCGCCTATACGCTCGAGACGGCGGGACAGGTTTCGATCGAGATCAGCGACGCGGAAGGAAACGTCGTCAAGAGCGCGGTGCTCGGCTCGCAGAGCGCCGGCGAGCAGCGGCTCGATCTCGCGCGAGTTCCCGCGATCGGCGCGCTGGCCGACGGCGTCTACTCCGTCCGGCTGACCGTGCAAGGCGCCGACGGCGGCACGAAGGAGATCGCGACGCGCGTCGAGGGCCTCGTCACGGGTGTCGATCTCGACGGCACCTCACCCGTGCTGCGGATCGGCCCGCTCGAGATCCCTCTCACCGACGTTCGCGAGGTGCGCCGTCCCACCGCCGGCGATTCGAACGACGCATAGAAACGGAAAAGGAACGATCATGGCCATCTCGGGAGACTTGTCGATCTCGCGCCGCAGCCTCTTCGCGGCTCGGGAGGCACGCGACGATCGCGATGCTCGCGTCACCGTCGGTCGCACGATCGAGCGCGACCGCGAGGGGCAGGCGCAGGAGCGCTCGGAGTTCTCCGGGCTCGTCACGCCGAGAACCGGCGAGGAGTCGTCGGCCGCAGGACGTCCTTCGGGCTCGTCGGGCAACGCCTCGTCCGACGTCGAAGAGGGCTGGTACGTGCGCCTGCAGGAAGCGATGGCGGCACCTCCTGCTCCCGAGCCTTCGCCGGATCGTCCGCCTCCCGCGAAGGAGTGGTCGCCCGCCTACGATCCGCGCGGCGGCCCGATCTGGGACGAGGAGCGCGGCAACTGGGTCCAGCTCTTCTACGACGTCAACTGGGGCTCGCAGGACGAAGGCTACGGCCCCGGAATGCGCGTCTACACGCTCAATCAATACGGCGGCACGGGGCACACGCCGCCGGTTCGCCCCGACTACGTCGACGACCACGAGCCTGCGGGTCCGCCCGACGGCCCCTCGGTGCAGGAGCAGAGGTTCCAGGCGCTCGCCGAAGGCAACGCGTGGACGGAGGGCAGCATCGAGCTGTCGCATTCCGACCTCGAGAGGTGGGCGTCGAATCCGTACGTCCAGGCGAAATACGAACGCTGGCTCGCCGAATCGGGTGAGTCTGACGGTAACGGCTCGGCAGTCTAGGAACGGGAAGGAATACAGCCATGGCCATTCTGGGAGCATTGTCCATCGCCCGTAGCGGTCTCATCGCCACCGGCGAAGCGCTCGGCGTGACGAGCAACAACATCGCGAACGTCAACACCATCGCGTTCAAGGGAAGTCGCTCGGAGTTCGCCGACCTGTTCGCCGGCGGCGTCGGCGGCGAGGTCGGGCTGGGCACGCGCCTCTCGGGCGTGAGCCCGAGCTTCACGCAGGGGAGCATCGAGGCGACCGGGCGCGCGACCGACATCGCGATCGAAGGAAACGGCTTCTTCGTCGTCCGGGGCCTCGACGGCCTCTTCTACACGCGTCAGGGGAACTTCAGCCTCAGCCTCGACGAGGTGCTGCAGACGCAGCAGGGACAACAGCTCCAGGGCTTCGCCGTGGACGCCGCAGGCAACGCGATCGGCCCCCTCGTCGACATCGATTTCGGCGGCGCGGCGGGGGCGCCGTCTCCGACGACGCGGATCGACTTCAAGAACAACCTCGATGCGGGCTCGCCGCTTCTCGGTGCGTTCGACGGCACCGATTACGAGTCCGCCTACGCGACGTCGAACGTGACGACCTCGGTTCAGGTCCACGATTCGCTCGGTGAGGCGCACGAGCTGACGCTCTTCTTCACGCGCACGGGACCCAACGCCTGGTCGCTCGCCGTCGGCGTCGACGACGGCGAGCTCGGCGGCACTCCGGGCGACCTGAACATCATCGGCACGCAAGCGATCACCTTCAATACGGACGGCTCGCTCAGCGATCCGGTGCCCACCGACCTCGCTGCGGTGACGTTCAGCGGCGCCGCGGCGCAGACGATCCAGCTCAACTTCGGCACGCCGAACACGACGCCGACACCCGGCGAGGGCCTCGACGGGCTCACGCAGTTCGGCAGCGCTTCGAACGTCGCCGGCGTCTCGAACGGCTATGGCGCGGGCCAGCTCGCAGGGATCGAGCTCTCGGACGAAGGCCTCCTGACCGCGATCTTCGAGAACGGCCAGAGCCGTGCCCTCTTCCGGCTCGCGCTCGCGGACTTTGCCGCGCCGGAGGAGCTCTCGAGCCTGGGATCCGGGCTGTATCGAGAGACGTCCGCCTCGGGCGCGGCCGCGATCTCGACGGCGGGCACCGACGGGCTCGGCCGCATCGTCGGCCAAGCGGTCGAGCGCTCGAACGTCGATCTCGCGCAGGAGTTCGTCGACCTGATCTCGCTCCAGAGGAGCTTTCAGGCGAACGCGCGAGTGATCACGACGAGCGACGGCTTGCTCAACGACTTGATCAACATCGTCCGCTGATTCGTCAGACTCCTGACAGCACTGTCGCGGTTCCTGAACGGCGGCAGAATCTTCCCCGTGTCGTGAGCGCGACTTTCGTCGCGAAATCGCGGACGTCCGCTCGCAAAGGCGCGTGTGTCAGCCCCGCCTGGCGGCACATCCCTTGCTCGAACGCAGCGAGCGCTCCGAGGCATCTGGAGCGGTCTCGTAAAAAGGGGGAGCCAGGATGGCGACTGCAGCGGAAAGCGTTGACGGGGTCGAGGTTGCTGCGCCGGAGAGCAAGAAGAGCAAGAAGTCCCTGCTGCTGCTCCTCCTCCTGCTGCTTCTCCTCGTCGTCGTCGGGGCCGGCGCCGCAGCTTGGTTTCTTGGCTTGATCCCACACGGACAGGCCGGAGAAGCGGCTCCCGAGCATGCGGCTCCGGAAGCGGCTGCCGCCTCGGACCACGGTGCCAAACCGACGCACGGCCCCGACGTCGGCCCGATGCGCGCCCTCGAGCCGTTCGTCGCGAACCTCGCCGACCGGGAAAGCCGCTACCTGAAAATCACGCTCCAGGTCGAGTTCGCGGCCTCCGAGCCTCCGGCGTTCGATGCGCGGATGCCGCAAGTCCGCGACGTGATCCTGACGCTCATCACCAGCAAGACATTCGCGGACATCCGCACGCCCGAGGGCAAGGAGCGGATGCGCGAGGAGGTCATCGACCGCATCAATCACGTCGTGGGCCAGTCCACGGTCAAGTCGATCTACTTCACCGACTTCATCGTCCAGTAGCACGCGCCGTGGCGGATACGCTTTCCAAGGACGAAGTCGACGCCCTTCTGAAGGGCATGTCGGACGGCGACGTCGTGATGGACGGGGACGAAGCCTCGCCCGGAGTCGCGACGACCATCTCGCTCACCGCCGCGCAGGACGAGAGCCCGGCGCGACGATTCCCCGTGCTCTCGATCGTGCACGAGCGCTTCGCGCGCGGACTCGAGCAAACGCTCGGGACGATCTTCGAGAGCGATCCCGCGGTCGACCGGCGCGAGCTCTCGACGCTCGACTCCTCGACGCTGCGAAATCGCCTCGTGCCGGGCTCGTTGATGAGCCTCTTCAGCGCGGCGCCGCTCGTCGGTCAGGGACTCCTCCTGCTGCCTCCTCCGCTCGGCTGCGAGATGGTCGATCGCCTCTTCGGAGGGCCCGGTCGGGTTCCGCCGGAGCTCGCGGAGCGGCCGCTGTCGCCGATCGCCCTGCGCACCGTCGAAGGGATCGCCGCGCACATGCTGACCGCGTTCGCGGGAGCGTGGGCCTCTCTCCTGCGGCTCGAGACCAAGCTCGTGCGAAGCGAGTCGAACCCGATGCTGGTGACGTTCGATGCGGATGCCGAGTTCATCGTCTTCGAGACCGCGTGCGATCTCGGCAACGGCGACGCCTCGGTGCTGATCGCCCTCCCGCGGACCGGCCTCGAACCGCTCCGGGCGAAGATGAACGAGAACAAGCCGGCTCCGGCGCATCTCGATCGCACGTGGCTCGATGCTCTCCGATCGGCCGTCGTTCAGACCGACGTGCTGCTGACGGCCGATCTCGGTCGCCTCGATCTCTCTGCGCGAGACGTCCTCGCGCTGCGCCCGGGCGACGTGCTCCACCTGCCGACCCGCGCCGAGGACGCGCTCGTCGTGCGGGTCGAGGGAACGCCGTTGCTCTCCGGGCTCGCGGGAGTGAGCCGAGGCAGGAATGCGGTGCGCGTCCTCGAGAGGGACGCCGACGTCGGCGTGGAGGGATGAACGTGTCGGAAAAGCTCGCGACGTCCGCGCTGCCGGATCCTGGCGAAGAAGGACGGAGGAACCTGGACCTCCTTCTCGACGTACCGCTCTCGGTGACCGTCGAGCTCGGCCGCATCAAGATGCCCGTGCGCCAGCTCCTGAGCCTCTCCGCCGGCGCCGTGATCGAGCTCGCCAAGAACGCCGGCGAGCCGCTCGACGTCCTGATCAACGGAAAGGCGGTGGCGCGCGGCGAAGCCGTGATCGTGAACGAGCGCTTCGGCGTTCGCCTCACCGAGGTCGTGAGCCCGAACGAGCGCGTCGAGCGGCTGCGATGATCTCGGAGGCGACCGACGCCCAGTTCTCCGCGGTGCTGCTGATCGCGCTGGTCGCGGCCTGCGCCGTGGGGCTCGCGTGGTGGCAGAGAACGCGCGGCACGCGCACCGGCGGCGACTCGATCCAGCTTCTCGCCGTGCGTGCCATGGGCGGCAAACGTCTGCTGGCTCTCGTCGAGGTCGAGCACGAGCGCTTCCTGCTCGGTCTCACGGACGATCGAATCTCCTGTCTCGCCCGCGTCGACCACCGCGACAGGGCCTCGGACGGTCCGCCCGGGGACGTTCAGACATGGCTCGAGCAGAGCGCTTGAGATCGCGCGACGGCGTCGGGCTCGCGACGGTCGCGCTCGTGACTCTCGTGACTCTCGTGGCGGCGACGCCCGCGGTCGCGGCGAGCGGTCCCACGTTCTCGCTCGACCTCGGCGGGAGTGGTGACGGCGATCAGCTCAGCACGGGAATCCAGCTCGTCATCCTCTTTTCGCTTCTGTCGTTCGCACCCGCTCTGCTGATCGGCCTCTCGGCCTTCGTCCGCGTCGTGATCGTCCTCGCCTTCGTCCGCCAGGCGGTCGGCACGCAGCAGATGCCTCCGAACCAGGTGATCCTCGCGCTCGCTCTATTCTTGACGTTCTTCGTGATGATGCCGACCTTCCGGGAGATCAACCAGGTCGCCGTCGTCCCCTACCTCGAGGAGGACGTCGGTCCTTCCGAGGCGATGGAGCGTGGCTTCGCGCCCCTTCGAGCGTTCATGCTGCGCCAGACGCGCGAGAAGGATCTCGGCCTCTTCCTCGACATCAACGGAGGAGAGCGGCCGAAGACGCCGGCGGACCTGCCGGCCGACGTGATCGTGCCGGCGTTCCTGATCTCCGAGCTGAAGAGCGCGTTCCAGATCAGCTTCCTGGTCTACATCCCCTTCCTCGTCCTCGACATGGTCGTCGCGTCGATCCTCACCTCGATGGGCATGATCACGCTGCCGCCGGTGCTCGTCTCCCTCCCCTTCAAGCTCATGATCTTCGTGCTGGTCGACGGCTGGAACCTGCTCGTCGGCGCGCTCGTCAAGAGCTTCCACTGAGGACCGCTCGATGACGCCCGAAATGGTCCTGCAGCTCGGACGGAACGCGCTCGAGATCACGTTGATCCTCGCCGGGCCGGTGCTGCTCTTCGGCCTCGTCGCCGGCCTGATCGTCGCGGTGTTCCAGGCGCTGACGCAGGTCAACGAGATGACGCTGATCTTCATCCCGAAGATCGCCGCGACGGTGCTCGCCATCGCGCTCTTCGGGCCCTGGATGCTGCAGAAGATGATCAACTACACGACGGCGCTCTTCGAATCGATTCCGGGCGTGACGCGATGAGCTCCGTCGGCGCGGCCCTCGAGCCGGCTCGCCTGGTCGCCTTCATGCTCGTGCTCGCGCGCGCAGTCGGTCTCGTGGCGAACGCCCCGATCTTCGGCGCACGGATGGTGCCGGTCCGCGTGCGAGCTGCTTGCGCCTTCGTGCTCGCGGTCGCGATGCTGCCGATCGCCTCGCGGGCCCCGCTGCCGGCGCCCGAGCTCGACTCGGCGCTCGGCCTGACGCTCGCCATCGCGGTCGAGGCGTCCGTCGGCTTCCTGCTCGGCCTGATCGTGCAGCTCGTCTTCGGCGCCGTGCAGATGGCGGGAGAGCTCTCGGGAATCCAGATGGGCCTCGGCCTCGCGAGCCTCATCGACCCACAATATGAGGACCGGCTCGCCGTCCTCGGCCAGTGGCAGAACCTCTTCGCGCTCCTGCTCTTCCTCGCCGTCGATGGACATCACATGCTGATCGAGGCTCTCGCGGAGAGCTTCCGCCGCGTCCCCGCCGGAACGGCGGGTCTCACCGCCGAGAGCTTGCAGATGACGCTCGCGTTCGCCGCCGGGATGTTCGTCCTGGCGCTGAAGGTCGCGGCGCCCGTGCTGATCCTGCTCCTTCTCGTGAACGGCGGCCTCGGCGCCCTCGCGAAGCTGATCCCGCAGCTCAACGTGATGGTGGTCGGGTTCCCGATCAACGTCGCGGCGGGCTTCTTCATCCTGGCTGCAGCGGAGCCCTTCACGCTCCGACTGCTCACCGGCGCCTTCTCCGACGTGAGTCGAGCTCTCGGCCTGGTGATCGAAAGTCTGGCCTGAGCGATGGCCGAAGAAGATCTCGGGAGCAAAACCGAAGAACCGACTCCCCGGCGACGCGAGAAGGCCCAGGAAGAAGGCCAGGTCGCACGCTCGCCGGACCTGAACGCGGCAGCGGTCCTTCTCACGGGCATCATCGTGATGTCGCAGACCGGGGGCGACACGTTCGGGACCGTGCGCGACATGATGCAGCGGGAGCTCACGTATCTCGCCACGGCGGACCTGACGCCGGCGCACGCCGCGCAAGTGCTGGTGAGCGCGGGCAGCACGATCCTCGCGGCCGCGGCTCCAGTCGCTCTCGCGATGGCGCTCGCCGGAGTGGCGACCAGCATCGCGCAGGTCGGCCTCGGCTTCTACCCGAAGCTGCTGCTGCCGAATCCGACGCGCCTCTCGCCGGGCAACGGCATCAAGCGCATCTTCTCGAGCAAGGGCGCCGTCGATCTCCTGAAGTCGGTCCTGAAGATCGGCCTCGTCTCCTGGGTCGCCTGGAAGCTCCTCCTCTCGACACAGATGCAGCTTCCCGCGATCGGCCTCCAATCGCCGAACGAGATCCTCGCCATCGGCGCCGCCGACCTGATGCGGATGCTCGGCTGGGTCGCCACGACGCTCGCCGCGCTCGCCGCGCTCGACTACGGGTGGCAACGCTTCAACCACCAGCGCAGCCTCCGGATGACGCGGCAGGAGGTGAAGGAGGAGCTGCGCCAGTCCGAAGGCGATCCGAAGCTCCGCCAGCGCATGAAGCGCGCATTCCGCGACCTGACCAGCAATCGGATGCTGAGCGACGTCGCGCAAGCCGACGTCGTGATCACGAACCCGACGCACGTCGCGGTCGCACTTCGCTACCGCACGAACGAGAACGGCGCGCCGCGCGTCGTGGCCAAGGGCGCCGACGAGGTCTGCGAGCGCATCAAGCAGCTCGCGCGCGCGAACGGCGTACCGATCATCGAGCGGCGCGCGCTCGCGCGAGCGCTGTTCCGCAGCGTCAAGGTCGGGAGCGAGATCCCGTCGACGCTGTACCGCGCCGTCGCCGAGGTCCTCGCCTACATCTACGGCCTGTCCGAGAGGAAGGCGGGCTGAGCGATGCCGACCGTGAACACGGGCGGGCTGCGAGGCCTCCTCTCGGGCGGCGAGGCACTCCTGCCGATCGGCTTCGTCGTCGTCGTCATGCTGATGGTCGTGCCGATCCCGACCGCCCTCCTCGATCTCTTCCTCGCGCTCAGCATCTCGCTCTCGTTGATGACGCTGCTGCTCGCGATCTACTCGACGAAGCCTCTCGAGTTCTCGACGTTTCCCTCCGTCCTGCTCGTCCTGACGCTGTTCCGTCTGGCGCTCAACGTCGCCACGACGCGGCTGATCCTGGGCCACGGAAGCGAAGGCGACGCCGCCGCGGGAAGCGTGATCCAGACCTTCGGCACCTTCGTCGTCGGCGGCAGCTACGTCGTCGGCCTGGTGATCTTCCTGATCCTGCTCGTGATCAACTTCGTGGTGATCACGAAGGGCGCGGGACGAATCGCCGAGGTCGCCGCGCGGTTCACTCTCGACGCCATGCCCGGAAAGCAGCTCGCCGTCGATGCGGAGCTGAACGCCGGCTTGCTTTCGGAGCGCGAGGCACGCGAGCGGCGCCGCAGCATCGAAGCGGAGGCGGACTTCTACGGCGCGATGGACGGCGCGAGCAAGTTCGTGCGCGGTGACGCGATCGCCGGATTGCTCATCGCGGCGATCAACATCATCGGCGGCCTCGCGATCGGCGTCGTCCAGGGAGACCTCGGACTGCGCGAAGCGGCCGAGATCTACACGACGCTGACGATCGGCGACGGCCTCGTCTCGCAGGTGCCCGCTCTCCTCACCTCGACGGCGGCGGGCATCATCGTCACACGCGCTGCTTCCGGAACCGACCTCGGAAGCGAGGTCACTTCGCAGCTCTTCCTGAACCCGCGCGTGCTCGGCACCGTCTCGTTGATCCTGCTCGGCTTCGCGATCACGCCGGGCCTGCCGATGCTTCCGTTTCTGGTCCTCTCGGGTGGCATGGCGGCGCTCGCCCGCGTGGCGAAACAGGATTCAGCCGCACCGGCCGCCAAGGGCGAAGCCGCTCCGGCCGGCGAGCCGGCCTCGGGCGAGCGCAGCGACGGCACCGCGCGCGCGATGCTGCCGACCCCGCTCGACGTCCTCGAGCTCGAGGTGGGCTACGAGCTCGTGCCGCTCGTCGACGGACGTCAGGGCGGCGAGCTGATCGAGCGGATCCGGACGATGCGCTCGCAGCTCGGCCAGGACCTCGGCATCGCGATCCCGCCGGTCCACATCCGCGACAACCTGCAGCTCAAGCCGGGCGAGTACGCGTTCCTCCTGAAGGGGGTCGAGATCGCGCGCGCCGAAACGCGGGTCGGCTACGCCCTGGCGATCAGCCCCGGAGGTGCCGATCCCGCGATCGGCGGCATCCCGTGCAAGGAGCCCGCATTCGGGCTCGACGCGCTCTGGATCCCCGTCGCCGACCGCGAGCGCGCGCAGATCTCGGGCTACACCGTCGTCGACGTCTCGACGGTCGTCGTGACGCACTTGACGGAGGTGATCCGGACCCACGCGCACGAGCTGATCGGCCGTCAGGAGGTGCAGTCGCTGCTCGACGCTCTCGCGAAGACGCACGCGAAGGCCGTCGAAGAGCTCGTGCCCCAGCTCCTCACGGTCGGCGGCGTCCAGAAGGTGCTCCAGGCCCTGCTGCGCGAGAACGTGAGCGTCCGCGACCTGCTGAGCATCGTGGAATCGCTCGCCGATCACGCCTCGACGACGAAGGACCCGCAGCTCCTGACCGAGCGCGCGCGCCATGCGCTCTCACGCTCGATCGTGCAGCGCTTCCTCGACCCGGAGCGCGTCCTGCACGTGATGACGCTCGCGCCCGCGCTCGAGCGGGCGATCGGAGACGCGCTCCACCGGGGCGAGGACGGAACGACGCTCGCGCTCGAACCGACGACGGCGCATCGCCTCCTGACGAAGCTCGCCGAGGTCGCCGAGCCCTTCGCGCTTCAGGGGAAGCAACCGGTGCTGCTGTGCTCGGGCACGATCCGCGGGCCTCTGCGGCGCTTCCTCGAGCGCCTGCTGCCGAGCGTCGCGCTGCTCGCACCGGGCGAGATCCCGCCGAACGTGCGGATCCAGTCGCTCGGGATCGTGCGCCTCGACGAAGGCGAAGGAAGCGACGGCGTCCAGGCCGTGTTCAGCGTACCGCGGCGAGAAGCGATCGCCGCCGCAGGAGGAGCGCTCTGATGATCTATCGCCGATTCAGCGCGGCGAGCACGGAAGAGGCGCTGCGCCGGCTCCGGGAGACGCTCGGCGACGACGTCCTCGTGCTTTCGACCGAGAGCGAGCCGGCGGGCGGCGTCGTCATCACGGCCGCCGTCGACGACGACCCGGGCGCTCTCGAAGCGCTCGGCGCGTCGGTCGGGAGCGCCTCGGTCGGCAGCGCGCCGGACCCGCAGGCGATCGGCGCTTCGCGGAGCGACCCGCTGCTCGGTCTCGACCTGGCGATGATCCGGACGCAGCTCGACCAGCTCGGGCAGCGGATGCACCAGATGCACGACGTCCTCGTCGATCGCGAGGAAGCCGACCCCACGCTCGGGGCCGAGGCACGCGATCTCGTGAAGCGTCTTCTCTCGAGCGGTCTCGGCCGGCGGCTCGCCGACCGCATCGCACACAGCTACGAGCGCGAGCTGACGCTTCTCGCGTCGCGCAGCGAGGCGCTCCACGCGAGCCTCGCGGAGCACGTGGCGGTCGCACCCGAGGTCGACCGTCGCCGTCTCGTGGCCTTCGTCGGCCCGACCGGCAGCGGCAAGACGACGACGATCGCCAAGGTCGCCGCGCGACGCGTGCTCGAGGGCGGCGAGCCGCCCGGGCTCGTCGTCGCGGACAATCAGCGCATCGGTGCCGTGGAGCAGCTCGGCGCGTATGCGCGGCTGCTCTCGGCGCCGCTGCACGTCGCACGCGACGTGGACGAGATGCGTACGGCGCTCGCCTCCCTCGCCGATCGCAAGATGGTCCTCGTCGACACCGCCGCCCTGTCGAGCGATCCCGCCGGCTGCGCCGAGGTGAAGGCGCTTCTCGCACCTGGAGGCAGAGAGATGCACGTGTCGGCGGTCGTCAGCGCGTCCTGCTCGTCGCGATCGCTCGAGCGAGTGTGGCCGCAGCTCGCGCAGCTGCGGGCGGAGAGCTGTGTCGTCACGAGGCTCGACGAATGCGGCGATCCGGGAACGGCCTGCACGTGGCTCTCGGAGGTCGGGTTGCCTCTCTCGTGGCTCGGAACCGGGCAACGCGTTCCGGACGACATCGTACCGGCGAGCGCAGCGGGTCTCGCCCGCTGGCTGGTGGCCGCGTGAGCGCGCTCGGGGCAGCAGGGAGCTTCGCCGTGGACGGCTTCGAGCCGACGGCGTTCGTGCCGCTGGTGGGACGGACGCGCACGATCGCCGTGACCAGCGGAAAGGGCGGCGTCGGCAAGACGTGCCTCACGGCGAACCTCGCCGTCGCTCTCGCGCGGCAGGGAAGCCGCGTGCTCGTGATCGACGCCGATCTCGGTCTCGCCAACGTCGACACGATGCTCGGCCTGCACGCGGACACCACGCTGCGGCAGGTCCTGCAAGGGGAGTGCGGCCTGGAGGAGGTTCTCCTCGACGGTCCCCACGGGATCAAGGTCGTACCCGCCGCGAGCGGCTTCGAGGACATGTCTCGGCCAGGCGGCGCACCGTTCGTCGATCTGCTGGGAGAGATCGATCGGCTCTCCCAGAGCTTCGACGCCGTGCTCATCGACACGAGCGCCGGAATCTCGCCGGCGGTCCTGTGCTTCACGCTCGCCGCGAGCGAGAGGCTGGTCGTCGCCACGCCCGAGCCGACGTCCCTCACCGACGCGTACGCGGTGATGAAGATCCTCTCGACGCGCTACGGCGAGCGGACCTTCGGCGTCCTCATGAACATGGTGCGCAATCGCGCGGACGCGCTGCGCGCCTTCGAGCACCTCGCGCGCGTCACGACGCGCTTCCTCGGCTTCACACCCGACTATCGCGGCTGCCTCCCCTGGGATCCGACGGTGCCCGAGGCGATCCGGCGACAGCAGCCCCTCCTCTCGGTCGCGCCACGCGCACCGATCAGCCTCGCGATCGACGACGTCGCGGCTCGCCTTCGCGCCGAGCCTTCCACGCAGCGTCCGATGGCGAGCTCGGCGGAACAGGTCCGATGACGACGACCTCTGCAGAGGATCTGTATTCCCCTCGCCCGGGCGGCCTTGCGGAGCAGGATCCGGCAGCCGTCGAAGCGGCGTTGCGCGCGCATCTGCCGCTCGTCCGCAGCGTCGTGCGACGGCTTCTCCTGCGCAAGCCTCCGCACATCGAGGCCGAGGAGCTGATGAACTGGGGGCTCGACGGCCTCCTCACCGCGCTGCAGCGCTACGATCCGAGCCGGGGCGTCGCCTTCCAAGCGTACGCGCGTCCGCGTATCCGCGGCGCGATCCTCGATCGCCTGCGCGCGACGGACTTCATGGCGCGCGGTCTGCGACGCAAGGCGAAGCGGCTCGAGCGCACGTACGAGGTCGTCGAGGCGCGCCTCGGCAGACCCGCGACCGAAGAAGAGATCGCCGCCGAGCTGCAGATCGAGGTCGCCGAGCTGCACGAGCTCCTCGTCTCGATCGGACAGAGCGGTGCCGTCGGGATCGAGGACCTCGGCGTGCCTCTCGCGGCGGAGACGCCCGCGATCGAGGAGATCGTCGACCCGAGCCGCGCCGATCCGCTCGACGTCCTCCTCTCGCGCGAGCGCGTGCAGATCGTCTCCGACGCGATCCAGGCGCTGCCCGAGCGCGAGCGGACGGTGATCGCGCTCTACTATCGGGAAGAGATCACGATGCGCGAGGTCGCCGCCGTGATGGGCGTGACCGAGTCGCGCGTCTCGCAGCTCCATTCGCAGGCCCTGCTCCGCCTGGGCGGCCGGCTCAACCGGCATTTCCGTTCGGAGGGAAGATGAACTGGCAAGCGATCGTCTCCTCGAGTGGGCTCCTCGGCGACGTCGCGGTGATCGTCGCGCTCGCCGTGGTGCTGTGGCGCTTCCGCGGCGACCCGACGAAGGCGTGGAGCGAGTACGAGGCGCGCCTGCGCGAGCTGCAGGAGAACTTGCGCCTTCTCGTCGCGCAAGCCGAAGGAGAAGCGCGCGCGCTCGACAAGAGACTCGCCGCCTACGCGGAGCAGCTCGACCGCGCCGCCGAGCCATATCCACCGCCGGAGCCGCGCGCACGGGAGATCCGGTCGAGCACGACGGAAGCGCCGCTCGCGGAGCGCGCACGTCGGCTCGTCGCGGCGCGGATGCCGATCACCGAGATCGCGCGCACGCTCGAGCTGTCGGTCGCGGAGGCGCGCGTCCTGACGGGCCTCGCCGCCCGCGCCGGCGATGGTCATGCCTGAGGCGGCAGAAACTGCCGGGCAGGTTCTGCCCCTCGGGCGGGAGCATGCACGAGTCCCGCACGCCACGCGGCGTGACCCGGTGGCATGCCCGTTGCGAGCTCGATTCCGCTCGACGGTGACGGATTCGGTGACGGAGACAACCCAGTGAATCACGCGATCTACTCGACGGCCTCGGGAAGCCTGTCGGCGCTCGACCGGCTCGATGCGATCACGCACAACCTCGCGAACGCGAGCACGCCCGGGTTCAAGGCACAGCTCGTGGTGCAGGGCGCGCACCCGATCCAGCACGCCCAGGGGAAGGGCCCTTCGGTCTCCACGCCGATCAACCGGAGCCGGGTCGAAACCGACTTCTCCCAGGGATCGATCGTGCCCGACGGGGACGCGTTCCATCTCGCACTCTCCGGCGAGGGCTTCTTCGTCGTCGACGGGCCGACAGGCGAGCGCCTCACGCGTCGCGGCAGCTTCTCGCTCGACGAGCAGGGCTTCCTCGTGACGAGCGACGGCATGCGCGTGCAGGGGGACGGAGGCAACGTCGCCCTCGGCGACGCCGCGACCGACGGGACGATCGAGATCTCGCCGGACGGAACGATCCAGGCGGGCGAGAACCGGCTCGGACGCGTGCGCGTCGCGACGGTCGCCGATCCGCAGAGCCTCGTGCGCGAGGGCTCCGCCGTGTTCGCGCCGAACGGACAGACGATCAGCGACGCCGCCGACGGAACGTTCCACGTCCGGCAAGGAGCTCTCGAAAGCTCCAACGCGACGCCCATCACCAATCTGGTCGCCTTGATCGAGACGATGCGCGGCTTCGAGGCGTACATGACCGCGACGACGCGCATCGACCAGGTGAACGAGCGCACGATCAACGACGTGGCGCGTACTTGATCGAACGGGAGAAGCGACGATGATTCGTGCCCTCTTCACCGCTGCGACCGGCATGGAAGCGCAGCAGCTCAACATCGACGTCATCGCCAACAACCTGGCGAACGTCAGCACGACGGGCTTCAAGCGGAGCCGCGCCGACTTCCAGGACCTGCTCTACAACACGCTGCGCGAGCCCGGCAGCGCGGCGACGGGAACGACGCAGTTCTCGACCGGGATCCAGGTCGGTCTCGGCGCGAAGCCGGCGGCGATCCAGCGCGTCTACCTGCAGGGTGACTTCACGCAGACGGCGAACCCGCTCGACGTCGCGGTCCGCGGCGACGGGCTCTTCCAGATCACGCTGCCCGACGGCAGCCTCGCCTACACGCGCTCCGGCGCCTTCAAGCTCGATTCGACCGGATCGTTCGTCACCTCCGACGGCGACCCGATCACGCCGGCGATCACCATCCCCGCCGAGAGCGAAGCGATCTCGATTGGCACCGACGGCACCGTGACCGTGCAGATCCCCGGTCAAACGACGCCGACGCAGATCGGCCAGATCCAGACGGTGCGCTTCGCCAATCCCGCCGGCCTGCGCGCGGAAGGTCGCAACCTCTTCACCGAGACGGAGACCTCCGGCACGCCGCAGCTCGGCACGCCGGGACAGGAAGGATTCGGCGAGCTGACGCAGGGATTCCTCGAGAGCTCGAACGTGAGCGTCGTCGAGGAGCTCGTGGCGATGATCACGGGACAGCGCGCCTACGAGATCAACTCGCGCGCGGTTTCGGCCGCCGACGAGATGCTGCGCACGTCCGCCGCGATCGTCCGGTAGGCCCATGACCACGCGCCACGCTTCGAAGTGCGCAGGGCGGCTCGCGCTCGCGATCGCCCTCGCCGCGGTCGCCTCTCTCGTGCCTCTCGATCCGGCTTCGGCGACGTCAGCGGGCCGCATCCAGGTCGTGCCGCACGCGACCGTCGTCGACTCCACGGCGAGGCTCTCCGATCTCGCGGCGCCCGAAGGGGACGCGGCGAAGCTCGCGGAAGTCGAGCTCGCGACCGGCCTCGCACCCGGTGAAGCGCGTCGCATCGGCGGTCAGATGCTGCTCGGACGCTTGCGCGACGCCGGTCTCGACGACTCGATCGCGTACACGATCCCCGCGGCGGTCACGGTGACGCGAGCGTTCCAGCCTCTCGGCGAAGCCGATCTCCAGCCGGAGGTCGAGGCGCGGCTCGGCGAGCGGCTCGCTCCCGGCGATCGGCTGGAAGGATTCGAGCTCGCGAAGCCCATGCGCATCCCGCTCGGCTCCTACCGGGTCGAGGTCGGCGAGCTCGGAGATCACCGCACGGGCGCGGGCTACCGGAGCCTCGAGCTGCGCGTCGTCCAGGACGACGGCGAGGTGACGACCGCGACGGCACGAGTGAAGATCGCGACGTTCGGTCCGGTCGTCGTGATGCGGCAACCGGTCGAGCGCGGTGCGGTGCTTCGCGCGGAGGACCTCCGCATCGAGGAGCGGCGTCTCGACGACCTGCCGGGAGCGGTCGTCGCGGACGTCGACGAGGTCGTCGGCAAGCAAGCGCGCGTCGCGCTCGCGGCGGGACGCGCTCTCACGAACCAGGCCCTCGCGAACGCCTCGTTGATCCGCCGCGGAGACGTGGTGCGCGTCATCGTCGAGCACGACCATCTCCGCCTCAGCGCTTCCGCGGAGGCTCTCGACAATGCCGGCGCCGGCGAGCGCGTGCGCGTCGTCAACTCCAGCTCGGGTCGCGAGCTGACCGGACGAGTGATCGATCATGGAACGGTTCTGGTCGCGTACTGAGCTTCGTCGATTCGCGGTGGCGGTCGGCCTCGCGAGCCTCGGGCTTTCCGGCTGCCTCTCGTTCTTCGAGCGGGATCCGGTTCCCGTGCTCGGAGGCGAGGTGCTCATTCCGCCGCCGACGCCGCTCGAGCGGAGCACCGGCTCGCTCTGGCGCAACAACGTCAGCGCCAACTACCCGTTCACCGACGTCCGCGCGGGCCTGCCGGGCGATCTCCTCACCGTGGTCGTCCTCGAGGACGACTCGGGTGCGAAGGAAGCCGCGACCGACACCGAGAGCACGGCGAGCGTGCTCGAGGGCATCTCGCAGTTCTTCGGGCTTCCGCAGCAGCTCCAGAAGAAGAACCCCGACATCGATCCGGCGGCGCTCATCCAGGCGGACTCGGAGCGCACCTGGGAAGGCTCGGGCGCGACCGTGCGCAAGGGAAGGCTGCAGGCGCGCATGACGGTCGAGGTCAAGGCGATCGGGCCGACCGGCAACCTCTGGGTGCAGGGCGACAAGATCGTCGCGGTGAACAACGAAGACCAGCACGTGGTCCTCTCCGGCTGGGTGCGCCCGGTCGACATCAACGCGCGCAACGAGGTCGAGTCGACGCGTCTCGCCGACGCGCGGATCGACTACTACGGGATCGGCGAGGTCGGACGGCAGCAACGCGCCGGTTGGGGCATGGTCGTCCTGGATTGGGTATGGCCGTTCTGAGCTCCCACCTGCGGATCGTTCTTCTGCTGGCCGTGGTCGTCGGACTCGGTCTCGCCGAGCCGCGCGCGGCGCTCTCGGCGCGCATCAAGGACATCGCGCAGGTCGAGGGCATTCGTCCGAACCAGCTCTCCGGCTACGGCGTCGTCGTCGGCTTGCAGGGTACCGGAGACGGGCAGCAGGCGCTGTTCACGATCCAGAGCATCCTGAACGCGTTGCGGCGGCGCGGCGTTCTGATCAGCGTCGACCCGCGGCAGATCCGCGTCAAGAACGCGGCCGCCGTGTTCGTGACCGCGAGCCTGCCGCCGTTCGCGCGCTCGGGCGACAAGCTCGACGTTCAGGTGTCGTCGATCGGCGACGCCAAGTCGCTGCGTGGCGGCACGCTGATCATGACGCCGCTCACCGGCGGAGATCAGCAGGTGTACGTCGTCGCGCAGGGCGCCGTCTCGCTCGGCGGAGGCTTCTCTCTCTCGGCCCCGGGCGCTTCGGAGACGAGCGGGCATCCGACGGTCGGCATCGTCCCCGACGGCGGCCTCGTCGAGCGCGAGCTGCCGGTCGACCTCGGCAACGAAGGGAAGCTCTTTCTCAGCCTGCATTCGCCCGACGTGACGACCGCGAACCGCGTCGCCGACGCGATCAACGTCAACACGCGCGCCGAAGCGCTCGCGATCGATCCGAAGACGGTACAGGTCGAGCTCGCCGGCAACGGGCCGATCGAGGCGATGAACGCGCTCGCGGTCATCGAGGGCCTCCAGATCGCGACCGACACGGCGGCACGCGTCCTCGTGAACGAGCGCACGGGAACGGTCATCATGGGCCAGGACGTGCGCATCTCGCCGGTCGCGATCGCGCACGGCGCGCTCCAGGTCGAGGTGAAGACGGAGTACGGCGTCTCGCAGCCGGCACCGTTCTCCGACGGACAGACCGTGGTCGTGCCCGACAGCCAGATCGTCGCCTCCGAGGGACAGAAGCAGAGCCTGAGCGTGCTGCGAACGGGAGTGACGCTCGGACAGCTCGTCAGCGGCCTCAATGCACTCGGCGTGACGCCGCAGGACCTGATCGCCGTCCTCGAGGCGATCCAGGCCGCGGGCGCCCTGCAAGCCGAGCTGGTGATCATGTGACGACCCCGGTGAACGCGCTCACGGCGGGTCTGACGACTCCTCTCGGCAACGACGCGGTCGAGGACCTGCGGCACAAGCCGCTTCCCGAAGTCGCGCGCGAGTTCGAGGCGATGCTCGTCGCGCAGATGATCGGCGCGATGCGAAAGAGCGTCGGTGACTCGGGCCTGCTCTCGGCCTCGCCCGAGCGGCGCATGCTCGACGGCTTCTTCGACCTCGAGCTCGCCCGAAGCGTGCTGAAGGGAACGGATCTGGGATTGGCGCGCCAGCTCACGACGCAGCTCGAAGCGCGCGTGCCCGCGGCTGCGTTCGAAGCCGCCGAGCCGATCTCGGAGCCGCTCCTGGGACCGCTCCGGGGACCGCTCCGGGGACCGCTCCTGGGACCGCTCCGGGGACCGCTCCTGGGGCCGGTCACCGCAGAGGTCAGCTCGCCCTATGGCGAGCGCCTCGACCCGATCACGGGCGAGCCCGCGTTCCATGCCGGAGTCGATCTCGCCGCACCGGCCGGGACGCCGGTGCAGGCCGCCGCGGCGGGCGAGGTGGTCTTCAGCGGCCGGCGCGGCTCGGCAGGGAACCTCGTCGAGATCCGCCACCCGGACGGCGCCAAGACGAGCTACGCCCACCTGCACGAGATCCACGTGGACGTGGGCGAGACGCTCGGAGCCGGAGAGGTCCTCGGATCGGTCGGGACGACGGGCCGGACGACCGGACCGCATCTCCATTTCTCCGTCGAGCACGACGGAAGGGCCGTCGACCCGGAGACCCTCTGGCGCGGTCCCAGCGGATGGAGGAAGCCGCTGGGGGCTGAAAAAATTTCCTAAAGTTTCCCCTCGGCCGACCCGATAGGGGTGCGTGGATTTCAGCCACCGAGCTCTGCGATGAAGGTCGTCGGACAGCCACCGGACCACGTCTCCCCCTCGACCGTCGCTGCCGGCCGGACCAAGGTCGCGGGACGGGAGGATCGGACGGTCGGCGTCACCCCGACTCCGCAAACTCCGCAAGAGGAGACCGTCGCCCTCTCTCCGCTCGCCCGGGCCCTGCAGACCCTGCGCGGCGAGCTCGGAGACGCGACGACGATCGACGAGAAGCGCGTCGCCGAGCTGCGTGCCGCCCTCGAGGCGGGAAGCTACCAGCCCTCGGCTCGCGACGTCGCGAGCGCTCTCCTGCGCGAGCTCGCAGCGAATCGCAAACCCTGAAGGTCCATGGATCGCGAGGCCACCTCGCTGGCTCGGCTCCTGGAGATCGAGCACGACTGCTGCGTGCGGCTCTTCCGGGTCGTGGATGCCGAGCGGACCGCAGTGGCGCGCCACGACGTCGCGGCGCTTCTCGAAGCCGTGAACGAGCGCGAAATCGTGCAGGCGCGCTGGCAGCGCGCTTCGAAGTCGCGCGCCGCGTGCCTTGCCGACCACGTCGTCGCGGCGAAGCTCGTGAATCACTCCGCGATCGCGCCACTTCTGGCCCGCGCCCGCCGAGAGGCGGCCGACCTCCGCCGGGCACAGCGAATCAATGCGGCGGTCGTGCAAGGTGCGCTCGCGCACGCCGTCGAGCTTCTCGCCGCGCTGCGCCGCAATCAGCCCGGCAGCCGCTACGACGATCACGCCGCGTTGCAGGCCCCGGTTCCGTCGGCGTCGCGCGCCGGCTGGCGCGCCTGAGCGGAGGAACGATGGCGATCCTCGACCTTCTCAGCATCGGACGGTCGTCGCTGCTCGCTCACCAGCGCGCCTTGACGACGACGGGAAACAACGTCGCCAACGTCAACACCCCCGGCTTCAGCCGGCAGCGGACCGTGCTCGACTCGGTCGCCGCGGGCAACGGCTCCGGCGTACGCGTCGCCGGGGTCGAGCAGATCGTCGACGAGCTCCTCGAGGGGCGCGCGCTCCTGCAGGCAACCTCGCTCGGCGAGGCCGAAGCGCGCCGCGAGCTCCTCGACGTCGCGGAAGGAAACCTTCCCATCGGCACGGCCTCGATCGGCAGCGCTCTTTCGGAGCTCTTCGCGGCCGCGAGCGCGCTCTCGACCCATCCCGCCGAGATCGGCGTGCGAAGCGACTTCCTCGCCCGCGCCGAGACGGTCGCGGCGCGAATCCGCAGCGCCGCCGGCGGCATCGCGAGCCTGCAGCGCGAAGCGGACGAACGCGCGGCCGGCGCCGTCCCCGAGGTGAATCGGCTGCTCGACCGCGTCGCCGCGCTCAACGCGACGATCGCGCGCGCGCAGGCTCTCGGAGAGAACGCGAACGAGCTGCGCGATCAGCGTCGCGGAGCACTCGACGAGCTCGCCCGGGTGATCGGAGTCCGCACCGTCGCGCGCGAGGACGGCAGCGTCGACGTCCTCGCTCGTTCCGGAATCGCGCTCGTGACCGGGACGAACGCGGCGCGACTCGAGGCGCGGCCGGGAAGCGCGACCGGCGTCGACGGGCGATCGCTGCACGAGATCGGGATGGTCGCACCGGACGGAAGCTTGATCCCGCTCGGCGACGATCCGGGAGGCGAGCTCGGCGCGCACCTCGCACTTCGCGACGGCACGCTCGCGACGCTCTCCGCGGATCTCGACCTCCTCGCAACGACGCTTCGCGACGAGGTGAACGCGGTACAGACCGACCCGGCGGGGCGGGATCTCGACGGCGTCGTCGGCACCGCTCTCTTCGCGGGCACCGGCGCACTGGATCTCGAAGTCGCGCTGACGGATCCGCGCGGCATCGCCGCGGCCCAGAGCAGCAGCACCGGCGACAATGCGAACGCACTCGCTCTCGTTGCGCTTCAGAAGACCTCCGTCGCTGCGCTCGACGGTGCGACCTTCAATGACTACTTCGGGAGCCTTCAGGCCCGCATCGGCGGCCTGGCTCGCGAGGCGGAAGAGCAGGTGACCGTCGAGCGAACGCTCGCGGACGCGGTCGCAGCGCAGCGCGAGAACGTCTCGGGCGTGAGCCTCGAGGAGGAGTTCACCGACCTGATCCGCTTCGAGCGCGGCTTCCAGGCGGCGGCACAGCTGATCGCGGTTGCCGATCGCCTCCTCGACGAGCTCCTCGTCCTTCGCCGCTGATGATCTCCCGGGTGACACAGGGGAGCTTCGTACGCGACCTTCTCCGCGGCCTCGGCCGCCTCGAGAAGAGGATCGCCGACGCGCAGGGCGACCTGAGCAGCGGGAAGCACGTTCGCGAGCCGAGCGACGATCCTTCGGGCGTCGAGCGCGCAAGCCGTCTCCGCGTGGAGAGCCGCGAGCTGGCCGCTCTGCGAGAGAGCTTCTCGTTCGCGACGTCCGTGCTCGGGTTGCAGGATGCGACCCTCGATCAGGCCGAGGGCCTTCTCTCGCGGGCGCAGGAGATCGCCGCGCAGCATGCGAGCGGCCTCTCCACGACGGACGCGCGCCAGCAGGTCGCGATCGAGGTCGCGGACATCGAGCGTGCGCTGCTGACGCTCGCGAACACCTCGTTCGACGGACGATACGTCTTCGCCGGGCTGACATCGGGACCGACGCCCCCGTTCCTGCAGCTCGACGATCCGGGATTCGATCCGCTCGATCCGTACTCGGGGCCGAGCCAGAGCTTCGCGCTGCGCGCCGCGACGGACGAGACGATGCGCCTCACCACTCCCGGCGACCTGGTCTTCGGGCCGGCGATCGCCGCGATCGACGAGCTTCGCGCGACTCTCGCCGCCGGCGGCGTGCCGGCGTCGAGCTTCGAAGCGCTCGACCAGGCGACCGACGTGCTGACCGCGGAGAGGGCGAGCATCGGTGCACGGGCCCGGCGCGTGGAGGAAGGAGTGGTCGACGTGCAGTCCACGCTCCTGCGAGCCGCCGAGCGCATCGCGGCGATCGAGGAGGCGGAGGTGACCGAAGTGGTCACGGAGCTGACGCGACTCCAGGCGGCGCTGCAGGCGACGCTCGAATCGGGTCGCGTTCTGCAGTCCTCGATCTTGGACCACATCCGGTTCTGAGGTCTTCGAGTCTTTCCGAGTTCGTTGGTTTTGACGTCTTTGGCGACGGCCGAGTGCCATGGAGGGCATCGTGCTGGTTCTGACGCGAAAGGTCGGTGAGCAGGTCCGCATCGGCGATGGGGTCACGGTCCGCGTTCTCGGAGTGCGCGGTGGACAGGTGAGCCTCGGCTTCATCGCGCCGAAGGACGTGCGTCTCTTGCGGGAGGAGGTCTCGGTCGCGATCGAGCGAGAGAACCGGAAGGCGGCTCTGGACGACGTCGACCACGTCGGCCGGTTGGCGAGCCTCTGGAAGGAATATGGAAGCACGAAGAAGTAGCCTCGCGGAGTCGTGCGACGTCGAGCTTGCGAAAGCCGCGGATGCGGGCACCGTTCGGCTCGAGTCGCGGCGATTCGGCAGCGCCGAGGTCCCTCTCTCGGCGGTGTTCACTCTCGACCCGGGGCTGGTCGGCTTCCCCGGAGCGCATCGCTTCGTCCTTCTCGATCGGGACGCCGGGTCGCCGTTCAAGTGGATGGTGTGCCTCGATCAACCGGAGCTCGGCTTCGTGGTGACGGACCCGGTGGAGTGCGTCCCGGGCTACGTCTGCCCGACCGAGCGCGCCGCAGCGGTGCTGTCGTGCGAGGCCGAGGACGTCGCGCTGTTCGTGCTCGTGACGATCCCGAAGGAGCCGAAGGAGATCTTCTTGAACCTCCTGGCACCGATCGCGGTGGATCTGAGAAGCGCGCGAGGGCTGCAGATGGTGCTCGAGGACGGGAGCCTGGACCCGGCGCACCGGGTGCCGCTCGCGTAGGGCGCCTCGTGGGCCGTCCGGCGCGCTGCAGTACGCTGGGACTGCCGCGTAGCGCAGCGTCGTTCGGAGGCGGGTAGCGTCCTGGTTTGATTCCGAGAGCCGGGTGACGCACTCGGCACAGATGACCCTTCGCACCTCGTCCTCGATCTCGCCGTCGCCACACGCATGACGTGCACGGAGGATAGCGCGAGCGTAGAGGGCTCGAACCGGCGCGGCGCCGGCGCCGTGAATCAGACCGAAACGCTACCGGAGGCGGTCTCCTCGTCGCGTTCGCTTGTTCGCTTGGATGATGGCGTGAGATCCCGAATGGGGAACCGGCCAGCCGAGGAACAGCGCCCTATTCAATCACTCGCATTCGCGTCGCAACTCGACGTTTCACACCAATTTTTTTCTTGCGCAGCGCGCGAGTCTCTGGTACCTTCGCGGTGTGAAGAGAGGCTCACGCGAGCAACTCTCCTTCGATGACTTCCGCCGTCGCACGGGCCGAGGCGGACCGAGGTCCGGAGCAGGAAGACCGGCGGGTGCGCGTCCACGTGTGCGCCATCGCCCCAGGGCCGACTTCTCGGGAACGTGCCCCGCGCACGTGACGATTCGGCTGCGGCGCGGCCTACCGAGCCTCCGCTCTCGCAAGCTCGTGCGCGAGTTCCGGCGGAGCCTCGCAGTCGCCTGTGAGCGGAGCGAGTTTCGCGTTCTCCACTTCTCCCTCCAGCGGGATCATGCGCACTTCCTCGTCGAAGCGGACGGCACCGAGTCCCTCGCACGCGGCATGAAATCGATCGCGGCGAGGCTCGCGCGCGCCGTGAATCGCGTGTTCGAGCGAGTCGGCAAAGTCCTCGACGGCCGGTATCACCTGCACCTCCTCCGGACGCCGCGGGAGGTCCGCCACGCTCTCGCCTACGTGCTTCTCAATGCGCGCCGTCACTGGGCGAAGCGATTCGGCACGGCTCCGCCGGTGCGGATCGACGAAGCGTCTTCAGGCCGCTGGTTCCGTGGCTGGTCGAGGGACGTTCCTGGAGCCGACGTGCGCGGCAGTCCCGATGTCGCGTCCGCGCGCACGTGGCTCGCCCGCTCGGGCTGGCGACTCCACGGCCTCATCGACCCGGGTGGCGTACCCGGTCCAGGCGAGGGCCGAGCCCGATCCTGGCTCGGTCGCGATCGTGCCGAGCTTGGCAATCGTACTATAGGACGCAGGGCTCGTGGTCCGATCGAGGGGTCAAGAACGCCTTGAACGAGAAGGAAGACGGCGGCTCACCGCAAAACCCCCAGCCACCCTCCGCACCATCTACCAAACCACAACAGCCTGCACGTCGAAGCTCGACACGCCGCAGCGCCCTTCGCCAGTACCGCGCGAGGCTTCGGGGGTACACGCCGAGTATTCAGCTCGTGTTCGAAGGGCTGATCGTGTTGTTCACGTTCGTCCTAACAGCCATCTCGATCTACCAAGGCTTTGCCATCAGGCGTCAGATCCATCTCGCCGAAGAAGCGAATAGGACCGCCGCCGAGGCCTTGAAGAGAGACCATCAACCATCGGTTTTTCTCGAGGAGGCCTTCTTCTCCGACGAGCCACGACGTCAGCAAGATCGCGGATCGATCGAAGCCGAGCGCGATGGCAGAATGCTCGCTGGCGACGCTGCGGCAACGACGGACCGCTACGCCGGGGCCGGTGCCGCGGCGCGCGAGCCGCCGATTGCTTCCGCCAGCTGATCCAGCCCGTTCAGCGTCGGAGCCACGCTACGCAAGCGCTCGTACTCCGCGCGAGCCCCGTCGAGCTGCGACAGCCGCACGTACACGCCCGCGAGCGCGAAGCGCATCGAAGCGTCCTCTTGGTTTCGCTCGACGTAGGCAGCGAGGATCGCGCGAAGGCGATCCCAGCGCTCGAGCGCGGAGCCCGCACGGAGGAGCCAGTGCAGGACCTCCGCGTCGTCGGGCCACTCGCGCGCGAGCTCCGCGAACACGGTCCACGCACTCTTCGCGTCGCCCTGCCCGAGGAGAGCCATGCCGAGACCGAGATGCGCCTTGCGACGCTCGCCTCCGTATCTCTCGCTCGTCCGGAACGCTTCGGCGGCCCGGTCCCAGCCGGCGAGCTGCAGCTCGATCACCCCCCGGAGGAGCCAGCCACGCGCATGCTCCGGCGCGTGCGCGAGAAGCGCGTCGACGTCGCGCTCGGCTCCAGACAGGTCGCCGTGCTCGACGGCCTCCGTCGCCAGCGCGCAACGCGCCTCGGCGTTCTCCTCGAGCTCGAGCAGCCGACGCCAGAAGGCGAGCGCGCGCCCGGGAACACCGGCGCGAGCGCAGAGCTTTGCGCCGAAGCGAAGGACGCCTGCGTCGGCAGGCCAGCGGTCGGGATCGTCCAGCAGCTCTTCCAGACCCGCGAAGCCCGCGCTCGCACGCGCCTCCGCCTCCCGAACCCTCTCCCAAGCATCGACTTCCGCCCGATCGACGCCCGCGACGACGCGCCTCGTCGCCCCGTCGAGCTCGCTCGAGCGGACGATCCACCCGTCGGAGAGCATCTGCGTGAGCTCGTCCGTGAACGAGCGCTCCGACCAGCGTGCGCGGAGACGCGCTCCGTTCTGCGCGTCGTGATCGTGGCGCCCGGCGGTCTGGCTCTCGAGGTGGAACAGCACGCTCTCCGGCGCGTACGCCACGCGCGCCCCTCGCGCGCCGATCCGGAGGCAGAGGTCGACGTCTTCGAACGAGTTGCGGAAGCCCTCGTCGAAGCCGCCGACGGCGGAGAACGCTTCGCGGCGCACGAGCATGCACGCAGCCGTCACGGCCTGCAGATCGCGAGGCCGGTTCGCCGCGGCGAAGTCACCGGGGCACCTCGCATAGAGATGATACGGCCGGTCGTCGGGATCGAAGACGACGCCCGCGTGCTGGATCGTACCGTCCGGATAGAGCAGCTTGCTGCCGACGACGGCGACCTCGGCCCGCCGCTCGACGACGTCGATCATCGCGCGCAGCCAGCCCGCGAGGGGGATCGTGTCGTTGTTGAGGAACACGAGATGCTTCCCGCGCGCCGCTTGCGCTCCTTGGTTGCAAGCGCGCGCGAAGCCGAGGTTCTCGGTGTTGCGGACGATCTGCACGTCTCCGCCGAGCTTCGCGAGCAAAGCCGCGGTCCCGTCGGTGGAGGCGTTGTCGACGAGAACCACCTCGTAGTGGACGTCCTCGGTGACGCGGGCGAGCTCCATCAAGCACTGCCGCGTGAGCTCGGCGCGATTGAAGAGCGGGATCACGATCGAGCACTCGTACGAAGTCGGCTGTGAAGCGTGTCTCTCGCGCGCACGCCGCTGGGCCTCGACGACCCCGGGCGCTCCCGCGGCGAGGTGCGCGTAGCGCCCGTGCACGAGCGCGAGCGTACGGACGAAGTCGTCGCGGTGACGGCTCGACGTCGAGCTCCCGTCGGTGCGCCAGCTGAAGCTGCACGTCACCTCCTGCACCTGCACGAAGTCGTGACGCTCGGCGAGACGGATCAGGAGGTCCCAGTCCTCGTGCGTGAACATGTCCTCGTCGAAGCCGCCGACCGCGTCGATGCAGTCGCGGCGGTGCATCAAGCACGGGAGCGGGATGAAGTTCTCGACCAGGAGGACGTCGCGCCGGAACGGAGCGCAGTAGATCGGCTCCGGCGGCGACTGGACCCAGGTCTCTCCCCGCCGCTGCTCGTGCACGCGCTGCGCGAAACCGTACGCGACGGCGGCGCCTTCTCTCTCGAGGGCGGCGACCAGCAGCTCGAGATGCCGCGGCAGGTACCAGTCGTCGTCGTCGAGATAGGCGACGTACTTCCCGCGCGCGAGCCGGAGGCCGGCGTTCCGCGCCGCCGAGCGATTCAGGTTGCGCGCGAGGCGCACGTAGTGGACGTCACGATCAAAGGCGGAGGCGGAAGCAGCGGCGGCGACCTTGCGGACGACGTGCTCGACCGGCGCTCCGCCGTCGTTCACGACGATCACCTCGACGTGCGGATGCGTCTGCGCCAGTACGCTCCGGAGGGCACGCTCGAGCCACTCCGGGCGCTCGAACGTCGGCACGATCACGGAGACGAGCGGCTGCCCGCGGGTCGTCGATGCTTCGGCGATCATACTCCCCGCCCTTCCGAGGCCGAGCGATCCGGCCGGATGACGACGGACAAGCCGCCCGGATGGATCCGGATGGGCTCCGTCGGGTACGACGCGCACAGCCGGCGAAGGCCTTCGGGCGCGAAGAAGTTGACGTGACCCGAGCCGGCGTCACGCCGCCCGTCGGGAACGGACAGGAACACCGAGCCTCCCGGACGCGCCACGCGGACGAGCTCGGCGAGTGCCGCCTCCGGCCGATCGACGTGCTCGAGGACGTCCGTGCAGAGCACGACGTCGAAGGACGCGCTCGCCCGCGCGATCGCCGTGATCTCGCCCACCTGGAAGTCGACGCCGGGCACGCTCGCCTCGACGATCGCACGCAGCGTCGACGAGTTGTCCTGCGCGAACGGAACGACCGCGAAGCGCTCGACGAGCTTCTGGAGCACCCACCCGTTGCCGCAGCCCGCGTCGAACACGCGCGCGCCACGCGAAAAGGAGACCTGCGACACGACGGTCTCGAGGAGCTTCTCGAGACGCGCGCCGTTGTACTGCATGAACTTCGCCTGGTTCACGAAGTAGCGATCCGTGAACCGCGTCGAGTTGAAGACGGAGGGCAGGAAGAAGTAGAGCGCCTTGACGTCCTCGACGAAGCGGTCCGACACGACCACCGGCCACCCCGGGCCGACGCGGATCGTCGCGCCGGGCTGGCTCTCCAGCGCTTCGAGGTGGCCGAGAAGCGCCACGCAGCACTCGAAAAGCCTTTCCCCGACGTCGACGTCGCGACACATCGCCTCCTCGACGTCACCGAGCGAGCCCGCGATCTCGCCGCGCTCCATGCGCTGCAGGAACCGCGCGAGCGTGGCCTCGGTATCGTCCGGTCGCAGCTCGAGGAGCCGCCCGAGCGATTCTTCGGCGGCTTCGACGTCGCCGAGGTGCTTCGCGACCCGCGCGCTCTGGAGGATCGCTTGCGCGTGCGTGGGATGGATGTCGAGGATCGTCGCGAGCACGCCACGGGCTTCGCGAAGCGCGCCGCGCTCCTCGAGCCGCGTCGCGCCTTCGAGGAGCAGCTCGACGATCAGATCGGGGTCGCGCTCCGCGCGCGAGGCTTCCGGAACGGCGAGCGGATCGGAAGAGAGGGCCACCGCGCTCATGCGTGCTCCACCAAAGCCGCGTCTTCTCGCGCCGCTGCGACCGCTTGCCCGCTCGCCAGCGCCAGGCGCGCCGCCGCGCCGATCGAAGCGTCGTCGTACGCCTGCCAGTTGTTGAGGACGATGCGCGCGGCGAGCGCGTCGAAGTTCGCGAGGACCTCCTGGAACAAGCCGGTGTCGTGGCGGCGATAGCAGAACAGCGGCTCGGGGATGCGGCGGCCGTGGAAGCCGCGCGCACCGGCGGCGACCCAGAAGTCCCAGTCCTCGCAGCCCTTCACGTTCGTCCGGTAGCCGCCGACGGCCTCCCAGACCGCGCGCCGGAAGAGCGCGCAGTACGAGATGTGGTTCGCGAAGCGAAGGCGGGCGAAGTCGTAGTCGCCCGCGAGCACCACCTGCTCGACGCCGTCGAAGTCGCGCCGATCCGTGTACGCGATCGCGATCGTCGGATCGGACTCGAGCACCTCGAGGCAGCGCTCGAGCATCGTCGGCGCGATCAGGTCGTCCGCGTCGAGGCAGAGGACGTACTCGCCGCGGGCCTCCGCGATGCCGCGGTTCCTCGAGATCGCCGGCTGGCCCGAGTTCTCCTGGCGGATCGATCGAATCGTGCGGTGCGGATGACGCTCGAGAAGCTCGGCGACGACCGCCGGCGTCTCGTCCGTGCTTCCGTCGTCGACGATCACGACCTCGACCTCGCGCACCGTCTGGCAGAGGACGCTGCCGACCGCTTCCGGGAGATAGCGCGCGTAGTTGTGGCATGGGATCACGACCGAGATGCGCGGTGCCTTCTCGATCGCCATCGCAGGCGGGGCGAGCGCAGGTGCGCTGCGGTCGACGAGGAGCGGCGCGACCGCCGCGCGCATGTCCTCCTCCGGGCTCGTCTTCACGAGGAACGGTGCGCCGTAGCGCCCGCGCGGGCCGTGCACCGGCGCCGTCCAGTCTCCCGCGTCGTACGGACGAAGCTCGTCCTCGCCGTAGAGCGCGAGGTAGTTGGGATCGACTCCGTCGCACGCCGGGCGAGCGGCGCAGCCCGAGCACTTCGAGGCGAAGAGCTTGCGTCGCTCCCCGCGCATCCCGACGATGCGAACGCCGTTCGGCAGGAGCTCGTCCGCCGGACGTGCTTCGAACGCGGCGTCGATCTGTCCGCGCGCGAGAGGAAGCGGCCGCGCGCAGATCTCCGGAGACCCGCCGAAATGGCCGGCCTCGTTCATCCACTCGTAGGGGTCGTAGCGGACGCCCACGACGCCGACGAGGTTCTTCTCGAAGCCGCGCACCGTGCAGAGCGGCGCGTACCGAACGTTCACGGCGACGCCGCCCTCCTCGAGGATCGTGATCGCCTCCTCGAGATGCGGTCGGATGTCCGAGTAGCGCGCCTGGACGCCGAACGCGCGCCCGTCGCGGTTCCACTCGTAGTACGCGTTCATGATGATGAAGTTGTGGAGGTAGACGCGATGCCGGAGAACCTCGCGGGCGATCTCCGGCAGATGGCGGAAGTTCCACTCGAACACCGTCGTGTTCGAGCAGTACTGGAAGCCCCGTCCGTCGAGGTGGTCCATCGCCGAGCGGAGCCGTTCGAAGCTCTCGCCGGTGATGCGGTGGAAGAGCTCCTCGTCGACGGCGTGCACCGAGAGCAGGAAGTTGACGATTCCGGCTTCGAGCAGGTCGTCGACGAGCCGCTCGGTCGCGCAATTGGGCATCTTCCGCATCAGGAATTGCGCGAGCGTGATCATGCGGCCCGCGAGGCCGAGCTCGCGATGCGCGTAGCGCGTGATCTCGACGATGTCGGGATGCAGGCTCGGCTCGCCGCCCGTGTAGTCGAAGTGGAGGAAGCCCGCTTCCTTCAGCCGGAAGAGGATTTCCTTGCACTCGTCGAGCGAGCGAAACTTCGCTCGGCGCATGCCGCGGAACTGATCGTCGCTCTGATCGAGGTGGCTGTAGTAGCAGAAGCGGCACGAGTGAGTGCACTTCAGGCCCACGTCGAGAACCGCGCTCCGGCTGAGCGCACCGATGGGATGGCTGTACATGTCTCCTCCGGCCGGCCGACGCGGCGCACGAGAGCTGGAGCTGGCCTTCGCCGCGTGGCGAGCAAGGCGAGTGCCACCGCGCTCGATCGATCGACGAACGACTGCTTCGCGACGGAGGCTCCGTCCCGTCCCCGAGGGGGGAGGAAGAAAGTTCCGCCTCCGGCAGGGTTTGCGCGTCTCCGGCGCTCCCGGTCTCGTCCGGAACGCTCGCGGCCCCGCCGATTCACGGCTCCCGGACGGCACGGTTGCTGCAGCTTCCACGGTCATGAAGCTCGAGCCGCCCCGGATGCGAGCGCGCACGCTGCGAGCGCTCGCCCCACTCTCGTTGCTGGTCGCGACGGCCTGCGGGGCCGCCTTCTCGGGACTGCTCGAGCCCGTCGCTTTGCTCTTGACGGTCGGCGGCAGCCTCGGCGTGACGTGGCTCACCTTCTCTCGCGCGCGTCTCGAGAGCGCGTGGAAGCACGTCGTCGCTCTCTTGCGGGAGAGGCCCACGGGCGACGAGGACGGCGAAGCGGTGATCGCCTCCCTGAAGCGACTGGCCCGCATCTACCGCGTCGAGGGTGGACCGGCTCTCGAACGGGCCGCCGGCCGCGAGCGCGACGTCTTCCTCCGGACCGCTGTCGAGCGAACGCTCGAATGCGCGGACGTCGACGAGCTACGCGACTCGCTGCTCGGCGACGTGCGCCGTCTGGTGAACGAGGGAGAAGCGGCGCGCGCCGTGCTGCTGACGCTCGGCAAGCTCCTCCCGGCCTTCGGCTTGATCGGAACGCTGATCGGCCTCGCGATCCTCCTGCCGGCGGTCGGCGCCGGAGACGTCGCGGCGGCAGGGCCGAGCCTCGGTCTTTCGATCTTGACGACGCTCTACGGCGCCGTGCTCTCGAACGTCGTCGTGCTGCCGATCGCGACGAAGCTGCAGTCGGCGCTCGCACGACGTGCTCTCGTCCTGCAGATGATCGTCCTCGGAGCCGAGCTCCTGCACCGGCGCGCGTACCCGACCGAGGTCGAGCGCTCGCTGCGCTCCTTCGGCGGGCTGGCAACGCTGCCTCCGACGGAAGTCACTCTCCTGACCGACCGTGCTGCCTGACGTCGCGAGCCTGCCCGCCGCCGCTCCGCAGGGGGACGACCAGGATTCCTGGTCGTGGCTGGTCACCTTCAGCGATCTCGTGCTGCAGCTCTTCGGGTTCTCGATCGTGGCCATGGTGATCGGCGCGGGCCAGGTCGCGAGCCACCGAGCGCCTGTCGCGAACGACGTCGCCCTCGAGGAGAGCTCGGCCGCAGCATCGGTCGAGCTCGCGGCGAGCGGGAGCGCAATCGAGATCGCTTCGAGCGCGTCGTCGAGTCTGCGCGAGGCCGAGGTGGCCGAGGATCGCGACCGCATGCCCACGCCCGAGCCCAAGCTCGAGCCCGCCAAGCCCGCCGAGCCCGCCGAGCCCGCCGAGCCCGCCGCCGTGATCGCTGCCGAGACCGCGGTCGCCGCTGCTTTGCCGAAGCCCGCCGGCATTCCGCCGCCGGGCGTCGTGCCGCAGAGCGCCCGCCTGACGGCGCTCGTCCGTTACCTCGAAGAGCTTCTGCCCTCGCAGGACGATGCGCTCGTCGCCACCGTCGAACGGACCGACGGCGCCGTCGTCGTCGCGGTCGCGGACGGCTTCGCCTCGGGAAGTGCCGAGCCGTCGCCTGCGATGCGCCCTCTCCTCGCGGAAATCGGCACGCTCGCCGGCGCCTCGCCGGACGTCTCCATCGAGGTCGCGGGGCATACCGACGACCGACCCATCCACACGACGGCGTACGCGTCGAACCTCGAGCTGTCCCTCGCGCGCGCCTCGCGCATCGCTCGCGACCTCGTGGCGGCGGAGCCGGGGATCGCGGAGCGCGTGTTCGCTTCCGGCTACGGCGAGCAGCGACCGGTCGCCGCGAACGACGAAGCTCGAGGCCGCGCGCGCAACCGCCGCATCGAGATCCGCCTCTCGCCCCTCTCCTGAGGGAGCTCGTGCTCCCCGAGCTTCAGGCGGCTCGACCGGGCGCGGAGCAGAGTCCGGCCCGCGTGGTCGGCCGCTGGCGTGCGACGTCGAACGCCGCGACGCGGTACGCCTCCGCGAGGGTCGGGAAGTTGAAGATGTTCTCGATGAAGGCGTCGACCTCGAGCCCCGAGAGGATCGCGAGCTGCGCGACGTGGATCAGCTCCGTCGCACCCTCGCCGACGATCTGCGCCCCGAGGAGCTTCCTTCCGCTCGGGTCGGAGACGAGCTTCAGCAAGCCGTCGGTGATGCCGCCGATCTGTCCGCGCGCGACCTCGTCGAAGCGCGACCGGCCGATCAGGACCGATCCGTACCGCTTGGTCGCGTCGCCCTCGCTCAAGCCGACCGTCGCGATCTCCGGGATCGTGTAGATCCCGATCGGCGAGAGCTCCGGAGGATGTCCGGGCTCGAGACCGAGGGCGTGGCAGACCGCGCGACGGCCCTGCTCCATCGAAGTCGCCGCGAGCGCGGGAGGCCCGATCACGTCCCCCACCGCGTAGATGTTCGGTCGTGCGGTGCGGCAGTTCTCGTCGACGGCCATCACGCCTCTATCGTTCAGCTGGAGCCCGGCCGCTTCGAGGCCGAGGTCCTCGACGTTCGCGACGCGCCCGAGAGCCACGAGCATCTTCTCGCTCGCGATCTCGGTGCCGTTCGCGAGCCTCGTTCGTGCCGAGGCCAGCCCGTCCCAGCGGACCGACTCGATGCGCTGCCCGCCGATGTAGCGCCCGCCGTGCATGGCGAAGCCCGCGACGAAGCGCTCGACGATCTCCTCGTCGACGAATCGGAGAGGACGCGGTGACGAGTCGATCATCGTCACCTGCACGCCGAGACGTGCGAAGATCGAAGCGTACTCGCTCGCGATGACGCCGCCGCCGAGGACGGTCAGCGAGCGCGGCAGGTAGATCATCGACAGGATCGAGTCGCTGTCCAGGATGTTCTCGTGGTCGACCGGAATGTCCGACGGCGCGCGCGGCCGGGAGCCCGTCGCGATCACGAAGAACTCGGCGCAGAGCGATCTTCGTTTGCCGTCGCGGAACTGGATCTCGACCCGCTCCGGCGACGTGAAGCGCACCTTGCCCTGGATCCACTGGATGCCGTTCCGTTGGATCTGCCGCTCCATGTAGACGGCGTGCGCGCGGACGACCTGATCGAGCCGTCCGGTGAGGCTTCCGACCTCGACGTCGGCGGCGATGCGGTCGCCGTCGCCGGCCCAATCGATCGTCGTGTGAAGCGCCGAGTCCCGCAGGGTCTTGCTCGGGATCGTACCGCGGCGGACGCAGGCACCTCCGACGAAGGCCTCGCGCTCCACGAGCGCAACCGTGCGGCCTGCCTTCGCCGCCTGGATCGCGGCCTTCTGGCCCGCCGGACCGCTCCCGATGACGACCAGATCGAAACGTTCGCTCGTGCTCATAGGACCATCGTCCGTAACGCCGCGGAAACGGCCTCGTGCTTCGCGAGCACGGCTTCGGCGTCGTCGGGATAGAGGTTCAAGTCCGCCCAGCCGCGGTGACTCCGCACGAGGTCGTCGTCCAGCGTTTCCGAGAGAAGGTGACGGGCGAGATGATCGGCGAGGCCCGTGATCACGGGCTCCTGCGCAAGGATCTCGTGAGAGTCGTACGTCGCGTACGACTCGATGCAGCTCCGAACCGCGGCCGTAAGAGACCACTTCTCCGCGAGAAGACCTCCTGCCGTCACGTGGAACTCCTCGAGCAGCGAAGCGAGCTCGTCGTCTCGAAGGGGAGCGCGCAGGCTCGCTTCGAGGTCGACGGCGGCCTGCAGCACGAGCGGCTTTCCGATCGTGTGGAGAAGCCCGCACAAGAACGCGCTCTCGACGTTGCAGCGCAGCGCCCGCGCGATCTCGCGACCGAACGCCGCGGATGCGAGCGCGTGGCGCCAGATCGCGCGCAGCTCCACCCGACGACCGCGCACGTCGAAGACTCCGCTCTGCAGCGAAGCGATCAAAGCGATCTCTCCCAGCAAGCGGACCCCGAGCCGGGTGATCGCCTGCTGCAGGGAAACGATCGGGGACCGGGGCATGTAGGCAGGCGAGTTCGCGATGCGCAGCACGTGTCCCGCGAGAGCCGGATCTTGCTGGAGCAGGCGTGCGATACTGTTCGCGCCCTGCTCCTCGTCGCGCGCGAGCGTGAAGACCTCCGTCGCGACCCGCGGCAAGAGCGGGAGCTCGACCTCGCCCCCGGCGAACCGTGCGGAGAGCGCTTCACCCACGAGGGCGAGCGGCTCCTTCGCGGTCGGTCGGGTGGCCTGTGAGGAGACCGCTTCGCTCGTGTTCACCCGGTGACCCCCGTTCCGTTCGCTTCCCGCGGTGTCGCGGCGACGGGGATCTCGTCCCTGGGAAGCACGATCGGGCCTTCCTGCTTCTCTCCGCTCGAGCCCGCCTTGGCCCCCTCTGTCCGCTCGGCGAGGATCGACAGACGGCGATTCTCGTGGGCGAGCGGCGCGCCGGGATCGAGCGGCTCGCTGTCGGCGTACGAGAGCACGCGCTTCACCTGCTTCGGACGGAGCCCGCTCGTCTCGAGAACGAGACGAGCGTTGTCGGCGCGCTCGAACGAGAGCTCCCAGTTCGTCTTGCCGGAAGCCGCCGGATACGGGCGAGAGTCGGTGTGGCCGCCGACCTGGACCGGATTCGGAAGCTCGCCCAGAACGCCCGCGACCTTTTTCAAGAGCGAGACGAGAGGCGGCTTCAGGTCGGACGACGAGAGATCGAAGAGCAGCGTCGGGTCGCGCGCCTGGTCGATCACCTGGATGCTGAGCCCGGAGTCGCGGACCTCGATGATGACCTGGTCGCGCAGCTTCTCGAGCGAAGGATCCTTCGCACCGGCCCGCTGGATCGCGTCCTCGAGCGCCTTGGCATGGCTCTCGAGAGCCTCTTGCTCTTGCGAAGCCTTGGAATCGGCGGACTCCTGCTTCTTGGGCACGCCCGTCCGGACGAGGACCATGTCGTTCTCGATCAGGCTTTGCTCGAGCCGGTGCGCTGCGCTCTTCTCGTCGCTGACCACGCTGCCGCCCGGCAGGATCCCGGGATCGCGGAAGTACTGCGCGATCTGCGAGCGGAGCTTCACGTCGGCCTGCGTCAGCAGCCAGAGCACCATGAAGAGCGCCATCATCGCCGTCACGAAGTCGGCGTAGGCGACCTTCCACGCTCCGCCGTGGTGAGCCGCATGAGCGGCCTTCTTCTTGATGACGATCCGGACGGTCTCGGCTTCCTTCGGCATCCTCTCAGCTCCCGCCCGCCTTGACCTCGCGACAAGCCGCGTCCGTCTCCTCGCTCGTCGGACGGTTCGCCGAGAAGATCGATTTTCGCGCGAACTCGATGGCAACGATCGGCGCGGCTCCGCGGAGGGAAGCGACGACGCCTTCCTTGATGCAACGCAGGTAACGGGTGGCCATGTTCGTCTGGACCTCGATCGTCGTCGCGAGCGGCGACAGGAGCCCGTACGAGAGCAGAATGCCGAGGAACGTTCCGACGAGCGCGGCCGCGACGTGGTGTCCGATCACCTCCGGGCCGCCGTCGAGGTGCCCCATCGTGACGATGATGCCGAGCACCGCGGCGACGATGCCGAGACCGGGAAGAGCGTCGCTGGTCGTGCGGATGAGGCTGATCGGAACGTGCGCTTCTTCGTGATGCGTCTCGATCTCGTTGTCGAGCAGAATGTTCAGCTCTTCCGGAGACGCGGTGCCGTTGACGATCTGCTTCAGCGCGTCGCGAAAGAATTCCACGGCATGGTGGTTCTTGAGGAAGCTCGGATACTTCGAGAAGATCGAGCTCTTCTCCATGTCGTTCACGTGCTCGTCGAGCGCGACGGCGCCGCTCTTCCGGATGAACGAGTAGAGCTCGTATTGCAGCTTGAGAAGCTGCACGTAGTCTTCCTTCGACGGCATCGTGGCCGAGAACGCCGCGCCGAAGGCCCGGAAGACTTGACCTCGGATCTGACCGGGCGCGGAGACGATCAGCGCCCCGAGTGCGGCTCCGCCGATGACGACGAGCTCGCTCGGCTGAATCAGGATGGCGAAGTTGCCACCGACCATGGCGAACCCGCCCATGACCGACGCAAAGACCACTACGAGGCCGATCGCGGTGAACATGACCACCCGCTAGTCGGCTCCGACTTCGCCGGTGTTGAGAGGCGAATGTCGAAAAAATGCCTCCTGCGAGAGGGAGGCTCGCGACCGGGAGGGCGCTAGAGCGTCGGCGTTGGCGCCGGCCGCTCAGCCGCAGACGGGAAGGACCTGCGCGAGCGGAACGAAGGTCGAAGTCGTCGCCGGAGTCGTCGGCGGGATCGCCGGCGCGAGCTGACCGGCGAGGCAGCGCGCCGTCTCGCGGGCGTGCCGGCCGACGGCGCTCACGAGCGCGTCCTCCCACGCCGGACCGTCGACGTCGAGCTCGACGGTACGAGACACCTGCACCGCCTCGAGCGAAGAGGTCTCCTCGGCGAGCAGCAGAATTCTGACGACCATGCGCCAGACGGAATGCAACCGTGATGCCGAGCGGGCGGCGAGAAACCGAGCCGCGGCGAGAGGTTCAAAGAGAACGAGCCTTGCAAAGCTGAGAGACGGCCCGCTCGTCGCGCGAACCGTTGCGCCGTTGCGCGCATCTGCCGTGCGAAGTGGAGGCGCGCGCGCTCAGCGCCCGCCCGCTTCGACGACCGGTGCGGGGCCCGGTGCGGGGCCCGCCCCCGGTCCCGCCCCGGGCCCCATCGGGGCCGAAGGGAAGACGTACGGATAGATGTTCATCGGGTACGCGGCGGCGCCGGTCCCCGGCACGCTCGGATCGAAGACGTCCCTGCTCGGGTTCGCCGCGCCCGTCGAGAGCACGGTTCGTCCGTCGCTCGTGTTCCAGGTGCCGATGTTGTCGTTGGCGAACTTCTGCTCCTGCTGTGCCGCCGTCGCGCCGTCGTTCTTGTCCTGCTGCTCCTGCTCGAGACGGTCGTTCTCGAGCATCTGCTGTATGGTCGCGTCGCTCACACCCGCCTTCTTGAGCTTCAGCACCTCGTCGGCGGTCAGAGCCTGCGCGACGGAGCTGCCGATGAAGGTGGCGCACAGCGCGCCGAGGATCGCGCTCTTCACCCGGATCTCGCGCCTTCCGCAAAGCGCACGCCCGAGCATCGGTGCTCCGTTGCTGTCGCTTCCGTTCGCACGATCGTTCACGACCAGACCCTCCGTTCGCTCGCGGCCCGCAAGCCTTCCCGTGCGCGGCCGGCGTAGTGCATCACGCGGTCGACGTATTGCTGCGTGATCTTCGGTAAGAACGCGCGAATGCTTTCGTATCGCGTCGGGTCGCTTCGCAGCCGCTCTGCTCGTTCCTGTGCTGCCGCGACGCGTCCCTCGCCGGCGTTGTATGCGGCGACGGCGAATCGGATTCGCTCGGCCGGGTCGTCGACGGCGACCGTGCGGAGCGAGCGCCCCAGGGATGCGTCGCGCTCGAACAGGTCGTCGAGGTAGCGAAGGTGCGCGACGCCGATCGCCACGTCGTCGGTTCCCGGCGGCCGGACGAGCTCCCCTCGCGCGAAGCGACGGCGGACGTCCGCCTCCGTCGGCTCGGTGACCTGAAACGTACCCGTGCTGAGCCCGTCGGAGCTGCGCGCGGTCGGATCGAGGCTCGACTCGGCGACCGCGACCGCCAGCGAGAGATCCGGCTCGAGCCCGGCGTGGTTCGATGCGCGTGTGATCTCGGCCGCGAGCGCGCGGCGGGACGGGGTCCGGAGCCAGGGGGACAGACGCTCCGAGGCGTCCGCGCTCGGGACTTCGTCGGGCGCACTCTTCGTTTCGTCGCTGCGCCGAGGCTCCGTCGCCCGGCGAGCGCGCGAGGCGTCGAGCTGCGCGAAGAACGCGGATACGTCACGGCGCCACGGCAGCGGGCGCAGACGATGCGCGGGCTCGCTCGCGGAAGACGGGCGCAGGATCTGCACCTGGACGATGCGCGGCACCATTGCGCCTTCGCTCACGCAAGCGGGATGCCGCGAGGAGACACCGAGCGGCGGGGCTTTCTCTCTCGCGTGCGGGGAACGAAGATCCGGCCCCGGCAGAAGTTGCCGGGGCGAGAAGAGAAGAGGGGCGGCTCGCCTCCCGTCGACTAATTGGTCGTGACGAGCATGAGGTCGTCGTGACGCACTTCGCGCAGCCGCTTCGTGCGCAGGACTCGTGCGAGCGCTTCCTCCCAGGGGCGCTCGAAGACCTGGACCGAGACGCGCCCGACGACGTCGGGAGTGAAGATGGCCCGGTATCCACCCGCGCTTGCGAGGAGATCGATCACCGTGCGCACGTCGGTGTTCGCGAAGTCGACCGAGACGCGCTTGTCGCGCGCCTCGTTCGCGGGAGCGGGCGACGGTTCCTCCGGCACGGGCGCGACCTCCTCGGGAGCGGGAATCGACCTGGCGATGACCGGCAGGACGGCCGATCCCGGCGTGACGGTGCCCTCCGCACCTCCCAATGCCGCGAGCGCCTGCGTGGCTTCGGCGGGGGACGAAGGCGCGATCGTCGAGGCTTCCGTCGCCGTCGCGAGCGAAGGCTCGGTACTCGTGGGCGCCGATGCGGTCGGCGCCGGACGCAAACCGAAAGTCGCTGCCGCGAGCTCCCGCTTGGCGGCGGTTCTCGACCTCGCGCGAGACGTCTTCGGCGACGTACGACCCGTTCCCGACGAAGCGTGCACGACCTTGGGCATCACCGCCTCGGCCTTCTGCGCCGGCACCGCGAGAGCGACCTCCTCCGGCACCGGAGGCGACGTCGTCTCGGGTGCGGCGTCGGCCGCGTTCGCGAGCCCGACGATCACGCGGTCGCCTTCGCTGCGGATCGTGAAGTCGACGCGGCGGCGAAGCTCGAGGACGAGCCTCGTCTCACGATCGGGCTGCGCGGAGGCGCAGGTTCGGACGCGCTCGAGAACCGCATCTTCGGTCTCGGTCTCGATCTCGATCTCGTCCTGCTCCGCCGCGCACGCGGCGCCCGGGAGATCCAGGATCAAGAGCCGGTTCGCCCACAGCGAGACTTCGGGATCGGCGAATCCGTCGAGCTGGACCACGACGCGCGTCGCGTCGGCTCCGGGCTCGATGGTGACGTCCTCGACGCGCGTCGCGGGAGGAAGGTTCTTCGCCGCGGTCACGGCGACTTCCTGCGCCTCAGACGGGGTCGTCGACGGCTCGTTCGAAGCCGTCTCCGCAACCTCGGGAGCGTGCATCGAAGCGACCCCGGGGATCGCGTCTCCGACGAGATTCCCGGCCGATGCCATCCAGCCGCAGCCGACGAGCATCGAGGCGGACGCGATCGCGCAAGCGCGCGTCGCCGCCGTCCGGATCGGGTGTGACGGCCTCTCGGCTGCGCTCACGTTCAACTCCCTCTCGCCGGGCCTTCGCCGGCGCTTTCAGCAGTCGAAGGCGATCTCCGCCCGCGTCTCCGCGAGCTCGGTGCGCAGCCGGGCCATCGCCTGGCTGTGGAGCTGCGAGATGCGTCCCTCGGTGAGGTGCATCGCGTCCGCCATCTCCCGCATCGTCAGACCCTCGTAGTAGTAGAAGGAGACGACGATCCGCTCCTTCTCCGGCAGCGCCTCGATGGCGCGCGCGAGGATCTCGACACGCTCCTTCTGGAGCACGTTCTTCATCGGACCGCGGTCGCCCGCGTCCGAGTACTCGTGGTCCTCGGTCAGGATCTCTTCCCCGCGGCCGCACGCGAGGTCCGCCGTCGGGACCATCGACTGGGCGCCGAGCGCCGCGACGGTGCGCGCGTACTCGTCCAGCGAAAGATTCATCTCCTTCGCGACTTCGTCGTCCGCGGGCGGGCGGCCGAAGCGGCGCTCGAGCCGGATCGTCGCCTCCTCCACGTCGTGCGACTTCTGGCGGATGCTGCGTGGCAGCCAGTCGCAGCGGCGCAGGTAATCGAGGATCGAGCCGCGGATGCGGTACTGCGCGTAGGTCGCGAACGACGCTTCGCGCGTCGAGTCGTACTTCCGCATCGCGTCGAGCAGGCCGACGGTGCCCCAGCTGATCAGGTCTTCGGTCGGGATCTCGGGCGGCTTGCGCGGCATCATGCGCTGGACAACCTGCCGAACGAGGGCGAGATGGGTCTTGACATCCGCGTCCTGGAAGCCGCGCGAGCGTCGCTGCCCCGAAGCGCCTGCCGGGCCGAACCGCTTCGTGCCGGGCACCCGCTGCGGCGCCGTCGGCACGGGGCGCACGCGGCGCGCCGCACCGGATCCCGAGACCTCCCCTTCGTTGACCGTAGCCCGCATCGTCCCCCCCCTTACGGCCGCCGAAGCGACCGCGGGGGCGACGGGGAGCGAGTTCCGTTCCAATCCGGAGAGGGACGATTCCCCCTGGATTCACTAAAAAATTCTGCGAGCGACGGCTCGGCGAGTCAGGAAGCCGCGCCGCCCTCCCCTGTCGGAATTTTGCCACAGGTCGGGTGCTCTGACCAAAGGGGGTCCGGTTCGTTCGGGCGCATCTGCACCCAGGCTGCGAATGAGGCTGGGTGCAGATGCAGCCGAACGAACCGGACCCCGTTAGGGGTGGGCGAGCTTCGAGTGGCGGCGGCCGTAGACGAAGTAGATCGCGAGGCCGATCCCGAGCCACACCGCGAGACGGAGCCAGTTCTCCCAGCCGAGCGAGAGCATCATCGCGAGGTTCACGACGATGCCGCCGATCGGCACCCACGGCATGAGCGGCGTGCGGAAGGGGCGATGCAGGTCCGGGTGCGTGCGCCGCATCACCATCACCGCGCCGCACACCACCACGAACGCCATCAGCGTCCCGATGTTCACGAGGTCGGCGAGGAGCTTCAAAGGGAGGAGCGCTCCGGCGAGGCCGACGAGGATGCCGGTCAGGATCGTCGCCTTGTGCGGCGTGCGAAAACGCGGATGCACCGCGCCGAAGAAGCTCCGCGAGATGAGCCCGTCTCGTGCGAGCGCGAGAAGGATTCTCGCCTGGCTCAGCAGCAGCACCAGAAGGACGCTCGTGATTCCGACGACGGCTCCCGCCGCGACGAGGAGCTGGGCCGCCGCGAGTCCGCGCGCGCCGAAGGCCTCCGCGACCGGGGCGTCGAGATGGATCGACTTGTAGGGAACCATTCCCGTCAGCACCGCCGCCACGAGGATGTACAAGATCGTGCAGAGGAGCAGCGAGACGATGATTCCGATCGGTACGTCGCGCTGCGGGTTCTTCGCCTCCTCCGCGTGCGTCGAGACCGAGTCGAACCCGATGTACGCGAAGAAGATGTAGGCGGCTCCCTTGAGGACACCCGAGAAGCCGTACGGCATGTACGGATCCCAGTTTGCCGTGTCGACGTAGCCCGCGCCGACGACGATGACGAAGAGCACGACGGCAACCTTGAGGATCACCATCGCCGCATTGAACCGCGCGCTCTCGCGAATCCCGAGGACGAGGATCGCCGTGACGAGCATCACGACGAGAAACGCCGGGAGGTTCATGATCGCTCCCGTCGCGACCCAGCTCCCCGTCGCGGGGTCGTAGTCGAACGGGTTCCCGACCCACATGTGCGGCAGCTCGATGCCGAAGATGCCGAGGAACAAAACGAAGTAGTGCGACCAGCCGTGCGCCACCGTGCTCGAGGCGACCGCGTACTCGAGCACGAGGTCCCACCCGATGATCCACGCGAGGAGCTCGCCGAGCGTCGCGTAGGCGTAGGTGTAGGCGCTCCCGGCGACGGGCACCGTCGAAGCGAACTCCGCGTAGCAGAGCGCCGCGAGCGTACAGCCGAGCCCCGCGACGACGAACGAGAGCGTCAGCGCCGGTCCGGCGTACTGGTTCGCCGCGAGCCCGGTCAGGACGAAGATGCCGGCGCCGATGATGCAGCCGACACCGAGCGCCGTCAGGGCGACGGGGCCGAGGACCTTGCGAAGTCCGTGCTCGCCCTCCGTCTCGGCGAGGAGCACCTCGATCGACTTTCGCGCGAAAAGCTGCTCGCTGAGCTTCATCGTTTGCGCAAAGGACGAAGCCTGATCCTAGCTCGCGGGCCGCTTCTTCTTGCCGGAAGAGGCCGCGGCGATCGCCTCCTTCTTGCGAAGCTTGAGCCGCTTCTCGCGGCGACGACGCCGCCGGTCGAGCTCCTTTCGTCTCTCCGATGCCATGATTCCGCTCCTCGCTGGGGCCGGCGAAGGGACGCCGGCGATTCGAACCGCTCCGCCGGGGCGGCGGAGACCCGGTGCTGATACCACGGCCCTCCGCGGAACGCTCAACGGTCGGCGGCGAGGAGACGGCGTCCGAGGACCACGGCCCCGACGAAGAGGAGCCCGATCAGAGCCGCCGGGATCAAGACGTTCGGCCGGAGCCAGTCGCCCGTCTCCATCGCCCTGGCGATCGCGCCCCCGAAGTAGGCGAACAAGGCGACGCTCGGGATCACACCGACCGCGGTGCCCGCGACGTAGCTCGGAAGCGGAATGCTCATCGCGCCGACGGCCCAGTTCAGCGGCGGCGCAAGGCCCATCACGACACGCAGCACGATCATCCAGCGGAACCCGTCCTGCGCGAAGCGCTCGTCGACGCGCCGGAAGCGCGCCGAGCGGCCTCCTACGATCCGCTGCACGTAGTCGTGCGCGAGGTAGCGAACGATCAGGAAGGTGAGCGTCGTGCCGACGACTGCTCCGATCCAGCCGTAGAAGAAGGCCGCCCACCCGCCGAACAAAGCGCCGCCGAACGCGATGAGGACGCTCTCCGGCAGCGTCAGCAGGATTCCCGCGATGCAGAGCGCGACGTAGACGACGGGACCGTAATCGCCCCAGGACGAGACCATCTGCCGCATGCCCTCGAGCGTCAGAGCTTGATCGAGCCCGGTGAGACGTGCGCCGAAGAGAACCGCGGCGATCACGGCCACGATGAGGCCGAGTCGGACGACCCGGCTCATCACTCTCGGCGGCTCCTCGTCGGGGATCGCGTCCACGCGCTTCCGCCGTCGCTCAGGCGCTGCCGAGCACGTCGAGAAGATCGTCGAAGATCCGACCGACGACCTCGCGCCCGGGCGCGGGAAGCATCGCGAGACCCGGCGCCACCTCGCTCAGGAGGTGACGCCGCGCGCCCGCCTGGTCGCGTCGCGCCAGCAGGACGTCGCACTGCCAGACGCGATTCGCGAGCGCCTCCGGGGAAAGCTCCGCCGCTCCGCCCGGAGGGAGCCGCAGCAGCGTCTCGCGGAGCACGAAGACCAGGTCGTGCGGCTGCCAGTAGAGCTTGGAGCGCTCGTGGAAGCCGAAGCCCGAGACCGAGCGTCCCGCCATCTCGCCGATCAGGCGGACCGGCCCGTTCCAGTACTCGACGGGCATGAGATGCGCGGGCGCCGAGACGTATGGCTCGGCGGTGACGGAAAGCCCGAGGCTCCGCACGCGGAGATGGAAGCGGTCCGTCAAGTAGGCGAGCTTCGGAGCGAGAGGCTTCTCGGGAAGGACGCAGCGAGGATCGCGCACGAAAGAGAGCCGCTCGATCTGGAAGTCCGTCGTCGTGCGGACCTCGCCGTCGGGGGCCTGCGCCGTCACGCCGCTGAACGGGATCGGCCGATCGCCGCGCTGAGCGTCGTACTGCGACCACACGCTCAGGTCCCAGCCGTTGTCGAGGTGCAGGACGCGCCACTCGTGGCGGTTTCGCGTGTTGAGCCGGTCGGTGTACGCGCCGAAGTGCTCGTGCGCGTACTGTCGGTCGATCCAGCCGCAGTCGCCTTCGACGTCGTCCTCGAAGTCCCCCCACCCGAGACGGCCGCGCGCCGTGAGCCCGGTCTGGAAGTACGAGAACGTGCCGAGCTGCGCGCAGCAGGTCTTCACGCCGTGCAGCTCGTCGCCCCCGACCGGAGCGGGCGGCTTCTGCGAGACGACGTCGAGGGAGAGATGCATCGGGCGCTGCTCGCGATCGCGGCCGCGCAGATCGAGCGCGTACGAGAACGGCACCGGTGCTCCCGCGGCGTCGCGTCGTGACGACCACCGCGCCTGCCCCTCGCTGCCTTGAAAGCGGACGTCGAGCAGACCACGCGAGACGGAGAGTCGATGCTGCCTGCGGATGCGCGGGGGACGCGGCAGATCGAACTCCGTCATCGTGCCGTACGTTCCATTCGAAAGATCGAAGAACGAGAGGATGAAGAAGCTCGCCTGGATCGGCGGAAGCGGCCCGATCGGGACGCGCATCGCCGCGAAGATCACGAGGAAGGCGAGCTCCCGTCCGCTCTTGACGCCACGTAGGCGCGTCTCGAGGAAGTACGTGTTCGCGCCCATCCCGAGGTCGCCCTCCGCCGCGGGAAGGGTGAACCAACGCTCGTCGCAGCCCGGGATGACGTAGGGGTATCGGTTCCAGTCCCGCGCGGGACCGGCGGCGGCGGCGCTGCTCATTGCGACGTTCTCGGCTTGGCTCCGGTGCCGACACACCGGTGGAAGAGCGAGTGGAGGCAGAGTATGGACGAATCGAAGCCCGCATGCGAGCCGCGATTCTGAGCGAAGGCCGCTTCTCCGTGGAGACGGTTCCCGACCCCACACCCGCGCCCGACGGGGTCGTGCTCGCGGTGTCGGCGTGCGGACTCTGCGGGACGGATCACAGCATCTATCGGAGCCGCCTCCTGCCGGACGGCGCCATTCTCGGACACGAGTTCGCCGGAACGGTCGTCGAGGTCGGCGCGCACGTGCGCGAGTGGGAAGTCGGTGATCGCGCGGCGGTTCTCCCGATCCCGTACTGCGGACGCTGCGAGCTCTGCGCCGCGGGACGACAGAACCTCTGCATCGCGGGCCTCGGCGAGATGATGGGCTGCGGAGGAGCGCCCGGCGCTCTCGCCGAGCTCGTCGCGGCGCCGCTCTCGTCGCTGCGTCGTTTGCCGAGCTCTCTCGAGCCGCATCTGGGCGCGCTCGTCGAGCCGCTCGCCGTCGCTTGGCGTGCCGTCAATCTCGGCGACGTCTCGCCGGGAACGCGCGTGGGCGTGATCGGCCTCGGACCGCTCGGGCTCTTCGCGGGCCTGATCGCGCGCCAGAAGGGAGCTCTGGTCTTCGGCACCGACATCCGCCCGAAGCGCGTCGCGTGGGCGCATCGTCTCGGGCTCGGCGCGTTTCTCGCAGACGATCAGCCGGACGTGCGCATTCGCGATCTCACGGGCGGTGGGCCGGAGGTGGTGTTCGAAGCGAGCGGCCGTCCGGAGGCGATCGAGCGCGCGGCGAATCTCTCGCGCGTCGGCGGGCGCGTCGTGCTCGTCGCTTCGTACCACACGCCCGCGCAGATGACGCCGGGAAGCTGGTTCAATCGCGGCGTCTCGCTCTTGCCGTCGATTGCGTACACGCCCGGAGAGTTCGAGGAAGCGCTGGACTCGATCGCGAGCCGCCGCATCGACGTCGCGCCGCTGATCACGAGCGTGCATCCGCTCGCCGAGGTGGGAGCCGTCTTCGAGCGGTTCGCGACGCAGAGCGAAGACGTCAAGCTACTGATCGACCCCGCTCGCTGAAACGCTCAGCCTGCGGCCGCGTCGCCGCTTCCCGCGGAGATGTAGAGAACCATGCCGCGTCGCCCGTCCGGGTACTCCGCCTCGGACGTCGTGACGCTCGGCAGCGTCGGACCGAGTCGGTGCAGGAGAAGCGGCAGCGACCGGGTCATCTCTCCGGCCTCGTCCTGCACGACCTCGACGCGGCACGTCTCGGTGCGACACTCGAGGCTCACGACTTCGATCCTGCTGCCCGCGTCGCTCTCGAGCGCGTCGAGAACGGCCGAGGACGCCTCCTTCGACCACGGCGTGTCGGCCGGCTCCTTCCAGAAGGCCGACTCGGTCTCCGCCACGACCGCGCGGCGCTCGCTCTCGGCGCTCGCCAGCGCTTCGGCGTCGTACGGGGATGCCGGCTCTTCGGCGGGCTCGGTTCGGGCGATTCGAACGTCTTGAAGGGAGGCGATCTCCCGACGGAGATCGTCCCGGATGGAGCCGCTCGCCGCGGCCAGAGCGGAGACCTGCTCCTTCAGCGATGCGAGCTCCGCCCGAAGATCCGCGAGCTCGCCGGAAGCGGGCGGCCCGGTCTCGACCACCTCGCCACGCGGGCTCGCCGGGTGCCCCCGCCCCCGCCGGAGGCGGCGCGTCGCCGCTCCAAACGCGGGTCCAGGTACCGATCGCATGGCCGAGCGCCAGGGAAAGGCCGCTCAGCACGACGATCCTGAGAAGCGGGCTTAACGGCGAGCGCATCGGAAACGTCCTTCCGTCGTGCGGAACGACCGGCTCACTTCTCGTCGAGGTTGATCGAGACGATGCTCGCGTCCGCGGCGAGCGAGCAGAAGACCATATAGCTGCTGCACGCGTTGCTCTTGCCGGAACCCGCGAGGCCGATCTTGAGGGACTGGTTCCCCGCGCCGGACACGCCGCCGTAGCCGGAGGCCAGCATGAAGGGCCTTCCGGCGTTCAGCTCGCTCGTGCAGTTGTTGCTGTAGCCGTTTCAGCCCGTCGTGCCCGCCCCGCCGCCCGCGCTCACCTCGACGAGAATATCGGCGCCACGGGGGGCAACGGTCTTCCGGACGACCGGGCAAACGACCAGCTTCGCGGCGCTCGCGTCGTTGTACAGACCCGCCGGGTCCGCGAGGAGATACGGTGCGTCCGAGGCCGCGTACTCCTTGCAGACGCTGCCCGAGTGCAGGCTCCACGTGCCGGCCGAGGCCATGGAGGCCGCTGCAAGAGAGCCGACGAGAGCCGAGAGAGTGGCGAATCGCGCCGAACGGCGCGTGCTGACGATGATGTTCCGCTTGTTCATGATCATTCCTCTCCGGCGGGCTTTGCCCGCGTGTTTCGTCTCGGCCGGTTTGCAAGAGCCCGGCCAGCGAGGAACGACCCGAGGGTCGCGGAACGTCGGTGATTGACGCTCAGTGATGAGGACGCGGGCGCGGCTGCAACCGCTCTGCGGCGGCGATCAGATCCGCTCCGATCTGCGTGATCTCGTCGCGAAGGGCCGCAGGCTCGTTGGAGAACGCCATCAGGATCACCTGATCGACGCCGGCTTCCGCGTACCTCTCGAGCGCCGCGACGTCGCGCGCGGGCTTCAAGTACGGGGAGACGCTGACCTCGATCGAGTCGGGGCGTCGGCCGCGCCGCGAAAGCACGGCGTTCAGCTGCTCGATCTTCTCCGCGGCTTCGTCGGGCAGCAAGCTGAAGCCGAACCAGCCCTGGCCGAGGTCCGCGACGCGGCGGAGCGCGTTCATGCTCTCGCCGCCGAAGAGGATCGGCGGATGCGGCTTCTGGATCGGCTTCGGATTCATGCGCACGGGCGGGATCTCGAGAAGGTTCCCGCGATGGGACGAGACGTCCTCCGTCCACAGAGAGACCATCGCCGCGAGATACTCCCGGCAAAGATGCGCACGCTCGTCGAAGTCCGCGCCCAGAGCCTCGAATTCCTCGCGGAGCCAGCCGATCCCGACGCCGAAATCGAGTCTGCCGCCCGACAGCACGTCGCAGTCGGCCACCTGCTTCGCCGTGTAGATCGGCGGGCGCTGCGGCACGAGACAGATCCCCGTGCCGAGCCGGATTCTCTTCGTCACCATCGCCGCCGCGGCGATCGCAACGAACGGCTCGAGCATGCCGTTCTCGGGCCCGAGCGGGAGGTTTCCGTCCTGTGAGTACGGATACTTCGAGCGCGGGTTGTCCACGAGGACGACGTGCTCGGGGAACCAGAGCGAATGGAAGCCCGCTTCCTCGGCGGCGGTCGCGCCCGCGACCAAGAGCTCGCGAAGCTTCGCCGCGTCGCCGATCATCGGAAGGAAGATGCCGAGCTTCATTCCCGTCTCCCGAGTTCACCGGACGTCCCCGAGACGCCCGAGAGTCGCGATGTAGCCGACACCTCCCCCGACAGGCAAGCGAGCCCTCCATCCGCCGAGGATTCGCCGTCAGATGACGCCGACGCGCGCAAGGACGCGGCGGATGAAGTGAGGGATCAGAGCGCCGACGTCAATGGCGAAACGGCCGACGCCAATGAAGAGATGGCCGACGTCGGCAAGACGCAAGCGGACGGCGCCTACGAGGTCGCGACGGCGAAGGCCGCCGGCGAGCACGAGATCGCCACGCAGCAGTTCGAAGCGATGAGCGGCGACGCGCGGGAGGCGTGCAAAGAGCGTGCGGACGCGAATTACGACTCTGCGAAGGCGGCGCCGATAGCCCGGATGACACCGACAACCCTGTCGCTTCCACGATCGGCCGACGCCACTGCCGAGAGCCCGTCACCGGCCGCGCGTGCCTTCGCCCGCGAATTTCTGCACTATACGTGCCCGGATGGGGAGCGAGTGGACCTGGCGGCCGGATCCCGAGCGCGTCGCGGCGACTCGGCTCGGACGCTTCCTCCGCCGCTGCGGCTTCGAGGTCTCGACCGGCGGCTATGCCGAGATGCACCGGTGGTCGGTCGAGGATCCCGAGCGGTTCTGGCGCGCGGCGATCCAGGAGCTCGGGATCGAGTTCCAAACTCCGTTCTCGCGCGTTCTCGACGCGAGCCGGGGTCCGGCCTGGCCGCGCTGGTTCGAGGGCGGGCGCATCAACGCCGCGCACAACTGCATCGACCGCTGGCGAGCAGGGCGGGCACCCGCCGTCGTCCTCGTCTGGGAGGGCGACGACGGCGAGCAGCGCACCTGGACGCTCGACGAGCTCGCGAGCGAGGTCGAGCGCGCGGCGGCCGCGCTCGCGGAGTGCGGCGTCGAAGCGGGCGATCGCGTCGCGCTCTACCTGCCGATGCTGCCCGAGACGGCTGCGGCGCTCGTCGCGACGCTTCGTCTCGGCGCGGTCGCCGTTCCGTGCTTCTCCGGCTACGGCGCGGAGGCGGTCGCGACGCGGCTCGCGGATTCGGAAGCGAAGGTGGTGATCACCGCCGACGGCTTCCGGCGTCGAGGCAGCGCCGTCCCGATGAAGGAGACCGCGGACCGTGCGATCGAGATCGGCGGCGCTTCGGTGCGCCACGTCCTCGTCGTGCGACGGCTCGGACGCGAGCCCGGAGACCTCGGCTGGATCGAAGGTCGCGATGTCTTCTGGCCTGCTCCGGACGCGTCCGGCAGCGCTTCCGCAGCGCCGGAGATCGCCGACACCGCGGCCTCCGATCCCGCGCTCCTCATGTACACGTCCGGCACGACCGGTCGTCCGAAGGGCGTCGTCGCGACGCAGGCCGGCTTCCCTCTCAAGATCGCGACGGACATGGCGTACTGCTTCGACGTCGAAGCCGGCGACCGCGTCCTCTGGGTGACCGACATCGGCTGGGTGATGGGACCATGGGAAGTTCTCGGCACGCTGACGCTCGGCGCTTCGATGGTGCTCCTCGAAGGCGCACCCGACTACCCCGGTCCGAACCGGCTCTGGCAGATGGTCGAGCGTCACCGCGTGACCCATCTCGGCGTCTCGCCGACGCTCGTGCGCGCGCTCCTCGAGCACGGCGACACGTGGGTCGTGAAGCACGACCGCTCGAGCCTCCGCGTCCTCGGCTCGACGGGCGAGCCGTGGAATCCCGATCCCTACCTCTGGTTCTCGCGCGTCGTCGGCGGCGGCCGCTGTCCGATCATCAACTACAGCGGCGGGACCGAGATCGGCGGCGGCATCCTCGGCTGCACCCTGCTCCACCCGCTCGCGCCGTGCACGTTCTCCGTGCCCATCCTCGGCGTCGACGCCGACGTGTGGGACGAGAGCGGCAAGCCGGTGCGCGGCGCGGTCGGCGAGCTCGTCGTGAAGCGTCCCTGGCCCGGCATGACCGACGGATTCTGGCGCGACCCGAAGCGCTACGAGGAGACCTACTGGTCGCGCTGGCCGAACACCTGGGTCCATGGAGATTGGGCGCGAGTTGCCGATAACGGGCTCTGGGTGATCGAGGGACGCTCGGATGACACGATCAAGATCGCAGGGAAGCGCCTCGGCCCGGCCGAAGCCGAATCTCTCCTCGTCGCGCACCCCGACGTCATCGAGGCCGCCGCGATCGAGGTCCCGCACGAGAAGAAGGGCGGCGCGCTCGTCTGCTACGTCGTGCTCCAGAAGTCGCGCGTTCCGGACGAGACGCTGCGGAACGAGCTCAAAGCTCTCGTCGCGGACGGCCTCGGCAAGGCGATGAGGCCGGAGGCGGTCCGCTTTGCGCGAGAGCTCCCGAAGACCCGCAACGCCAAGATCATGCGCCGCCTCGTCCGCGCCGTGCACCTCGAGGCCGCGGGAGGAGCGGCCGGGCAAGGTCCGGCGAGCGCGCTCGGCGACATCTCGTCCCTCGAGAACCCCTCGGCTCTTGACGCCATCCGCGAAGCGCGCTGAAGAGTGCCGGATGGGAAGGAGGGGTGGTGCATGGGCGGCGGCCGGCGTCGGCCTGCTGCTCGGCGGCTGCATGATCGGGCCGAGCTTCCAGTTGCCGCAGGCGCCGCTCGCGCAACGCTGGTCGGAGGCGGTCGGCGACTCCGTCGACACGACGCGGCAGGACTACCGCGAATGGTGGGATGTCTTCGGCGATCGGGTGCTGAGCCGCCTCGTCGAGACCGCGTACCAGCAGAACCTGACGCTGCAGATGGCCGGCGTCCGCGTGCTCGAGGCGCGTGCGCAGCTCGGCCTCGCGATCGGCGAGCTCTATCCGCAAGAGCAGCAGATCAGCGGCGAGGTGAGCTACAACCGCATCCCCGTCTCGATTCCCTACAACATCATCAACAGCAACTACTGGCAGGGCCTCGTCGGCGCGCAGGCCGCGTGGGAGATCGACCTCTGGGGGAAGATCCGCCGCGAGGTGCAATCCGCCGACTACGCGTTCCTCGCTTCCGTCGCGGACTACGACGACGTGCTCGTCACGCTGACGGCCGACGTCGCGAGCGCCTACGTGCAGCTCCGCACGCTCGAGAAGCGGCTCGCGATCGCGCGCGAGAACGTCGAGCGGCAGAAGTTCGCCGTGCGCATCGCCGACTCGCGCTTCCGCGGCGGCGTCGTCTCGAAGCTCGACGTCTATCAGGCAGAGAACGTCCTCGGTGCGACGGAGGCGGCGATCCCCGCTCTGACGATCGAGCTCGAGGAGACGAAGAACGGGCTCGCGGTGCTGCTCGGCATCCCGCCCGACCAGATCGAAGCGCACCTGACGGTCTCGGCGGACATCCCCGAAGCGCCGCCGCAGGTCGCGGTCGGGATTCCGGCCGAGCTCCTGCGCCGTCGCCCGGACATCCGCGCCGCGGAGCTCGACGCCGCGGCGCAGTGCTCGCAGATCGGCGTCGCGAAGGCGGACCTGCTGCCGGCGTTCACGCTCCTCGGGAACGTCGGCACGCTCGCGACGGACGTCGGCCGTGGCGATCTCGGCGACCTCTTCTCGGCGAAGAGCCTGAGCTACTCCGCCGGGCCGGCCGTGCAGTGGAACATCCTCAACTACGGACAGATCACGAACAACGTCCGCATCCAGGACGCGCGCTTCCAGGAGCTCCTCGCGAGCTACCAGAACACCGTCCTCGCGGCGCAGGAAGAAGTCGAGAACGGCATCACCGTGTTCTCGCAGTCGCGCATCCAGGCGGACCGCCTCGCCTACAGCGCGAAAGCGGCCGCCGGCGCGGTCCGGATCGCAATGAACCAGTACAAGGAAGGCACGGCCGACTTCACGACCGTCCTCACCGCCGAGGAGAACCTCTACACGGCGCAGGACAACCTCGCGGTGGCTCGCGGCAACATCCCGCTCGGCTTGATCGCGACGTACCGCGCTCTCGGCGGCGGCTGGCAGATCCGCGAAGGAAACGACTTCGTTCCGGCCGCGACGCGCGAAGAGATGGCGGAGCGGACGAACTGGGGAGAATGGCTCAGCCCCGAGCTGCTGTCGCCCGAGACGCCCGGCTTGCCGGGACCCGAGGACGCCGGCTCGGTCGTGCGACCGCCGGAGTGGTGACGATGCGGGAGGGAGATGGTATGTCGTCGCGGAAGAAGCGCAGCCTCACCACGGCGCTGCTCGGCCTCGTCGCGGGAGCGGCGGTCGCCGGCTGTGGCGGGAGCTCGACTCCCGCGACGCCACCGCCGGAGGTGACGGTCGCGCAGCCGACCGCCGGAGAGGTGACGAGCTATGTCGAGTTCACGGGAAACACGGCGGCGACCGACTCCGTCACGCTCGTCGCGCGCGTCGAGGGCTATCTCGAGGAGATCCACTTCACGGACGGAGCGGTGGTGAAGAAGGGGGATCTGCTCTTCACGATCCAGCAGAGCCAGTACGAGGCGCAGCTCCAGCAGGCGCAGGCGGAGGTCGCGGCGCAGAAGGCGGCCCTCGTGCACGCGAAGACGGAGCTCGGCCGCTACACGCAGCTCGTCAAGGAGGACTCGGCGCCGCAGACGCAGGTCGACCGCTGGGTCTATCAGCGCGACGCAGCGATCGCGGCGCTCTCGAGCGCCGAAGCGCAGGTGCGGCTCGCGCAGCTCAACCTGAGCTACACGGAAGTCCGCGCGCCGTTCGACGGCCGGATGGGACGTCACCTCGTCGACCCCGGAAACCTCGTGAAGGCCGCGGGCGGGGCGACGAACCTCGCCGAGATCGACAAGACCGATCCGCTCTACGTCTACTTCACGATCGACGAGCGCGAGCTGCTCCGCCTGCGCGAGATGCGAAAGCGGCAGAAGGATACGGCCGGCCCCGGAGGGCTCGCGCGGCGCGCGATTCCCGCCGAGTACGGACTCCTCGACGAAGACGGCTTTCCCCACCAGGGAACGCTCGACTTCGCTTCGCTGAGCGTCGCGCCGACGACGGGGACGCTGCAGGTGCGCGGCGTCTTCCCGAATCCCGACCCGGGCGTCCTCCCGGGGCTCTTCGTCCGGTTGCGCGTGCCGATGGGCGAGTCTCCCGACGCGATCCAGATCGCCGGCGAGGCGATCAGCTTCGACCAGCAGGGCGAGTACGTGCTCGTCGTCAACTCGGACGACGTCGTCGAGCGCCGCGCGATCGAGACCGGTGCGCAGGTCGACGATCGGTTCGTCGTCGTGAGCGGACTTTCGACCTCCGACTGGGTCGTCACCGCGGGTCTCGCGCGCGCGATCCCGGGACGAAAGGTCGCGCCGGATCGGACGGGCTCCGCGCCGCAGCCGTCGCCGACCGAGTCGCCTGCCGGGTCGCCGTCGTAGAGCGAAGATCCGGCGATGTCCAGGTTCTTCATCGAGCGGCCGATCCTGGCGAACGTCATCGCCATCATCACGATGGTGATCGGTGTCGTCTGCCTGCTGAGCCTTCCCGTCTCGGAGTATCCCGCGATCGTCCCGCCGACGATCCAGGTGAGCACGAACTATCCGGGCGCGAGCGCCGAGATCGTCGCGCAGACCGTCGGCATCCCGATCGAGCAGGCCGTGAACGGCGTCGAGGACTCGATCTACATGGAGTCCACGAGCGGCAGCGACGGCAGCTACACGCTCACGATCACCTTCTCGATCGGAACGGACCTCGATACGTCGCTCGCACTCGTGCAGAACGCCGCGAACGGCGCGGTCGCGCAGCTCCCGTCGCCCGTGCAGGCGCAGGGAGTCAACGTCCGGAAGGTCAGCACCAACATCCTCCTGATCGAGAGCCTCTACTCGGACGATGACCGCTTCGACGAGACCTTCCTCAGCAACTACGCGCTCATCAACCTGCAGAACCCGATCGCGCGACTCCCCGGCGTCGGCCAGGTCACGATTTTCGGTGCCGGCCCGTACAGCATGCGCATCTGGCTCGATCCGCAGAAGCTCGACGCGTTCGGCTTGACGGTCCTCGACGTGCAGAACGCGATCCAGGCGCAGAACGTCCAGGTCGCGGCGGGGCAGCTCGGCGGACCGCCGGTCGACGCGGATCAGGTCTTCCAGTTCACCGTCAACACGCTCGGACGGCTCTCGACGGTCAGCGAGTTCGAGAACATCATCGTTCAGGCGAAGACGCCGTCGACGGAGGTCTCGCAGCTCCAGCAGGGACGCAACCAGACGCCGAGCGCCGCCATCGTGCGCGTGAAGGACGTCGCACGCGTCGAGCTCGGACAGCAGGTCTTCTCGATCTTCTCCGGCATCAGCGGCAAGAAGGCCGCGCACATCGCCATCTTCGCGCTCCCCGGCGCGAACGCGCTCGACGTCGGCGTCGAGACGCGCGTGCTGATGGAGAAGATGAGCCAGTCGTTCCCGGAGGGGCTGAAGTACACGTCCCTGTACGACACGACGGTCTTCGTCGAGCAGTCGATCGACGCGGTCTACCAGACGCTCCTGATCGCAGGCGTGCTGGTCCTGATCGTGATCATGCTGTTCCTGCAGAACTTCCGCGCGATGCTCGTACCGGCGACGACGGTCCCGGTGACGATCATCGGCGCTTTCGCGGCGATGGCCCTCCTCGGCTTCACCGTAAACTTGATGACGCTCTTCGCGCTGATCCTGGCGATCGGCATCGTCGTCGACGACGCGATCGTGATCGTCGAGAACGCCTCGCGGCACATCGAGCGCGGGCTTCCGCCGAAGGAGGCCGCGATCCAGGCGATGGCGGAGCTGACGGGACCGGTCCTCGGGATCACGCTCGTGCTGACGGCCGTGTTCCTGCCGGCCGCGTTCCTCCCCGGGATCACCGGGCAGATGTTCCAGCAGTTCGCCCTCGTCATCACCGCGACCGCGATCATCAGCGCGATGAACGCGCTCACGCTGAAGCCGACGCAATGCGCGCTCTACCTGAAGCCGATCCCCAAGGACCGGCAGCCGAACCGCTTCTACCGCGGCTTCAACGCGCTGTACGCCGCCGTCGAGCGCCACTACGTCTCGCTCGTGACGCGGATGGTGAAGCGGCCGCGCACGATGGCGGCGATCTTCCTCTCCGTCGTCGGAATCGCGTTCTACGCGTTCACGGTCTACCCGACCGCGCTGATGCCGCTCGAGGACCAAGGGTACTGCGTCATCGTCGCGGAGCTCCCGCCGGGCGCGGCGCAGCCGCGCGTGCGCGAGGTCGCGAACGAGATCGGCGACGTCCTCTCGAAGGCTCCCGGCATCAAGGGCTGGGTCTCGATCGGCGGATACTCGGCGCTCGATTCCGCGAAGATCTCGAACGTCGTCACGGTGTTCGCGATCTACGAGGCCTGGGACAAGCGACCGCCCGGTGTGAGCCAGGCGACCATCCTCCCCGACCTCCAGCAGCGCTTCAACGCGATCCGGAAGGCGACCTTCGCGGTGCTGCCGCCCTCCCCGATCCCCGGCCTCGGCGTCGCGTTCGGCTTCGCGATGATGATCGAGGACCGCGCGAGCGCCGGCCTCGCGGAGCTGCAGAAGGCGGTGAACGAAGTCCTGCACGCGGCGCAGGACAAGGAGGGCTTCCTCCGCATCGGGTTCACGACCTTCAGCGCCTCGTCGCCGCAGCTCTACCTCGAGATCGATCGCACGATGGTGGAGTCGCTCGGGCTCGAGATGAACGACGTCTTCCAGACGCTGCAGACGTACCTCGGCTCGACGTACGTCAACCAGTTCGACAAGTTCAATCAGAGCTTCCAGGTCCGCATGCAGGCCGGCGCGGACTATCGCCGCAAGCTCGACGACATCGGGCGGCTCTACGTCGCGAACCGCGACGAGCAGATGGTCCCGCTCGGTGCGCTGCTGAGCGTACGGCGCGTGCTCGGCTCGGAGCTCGTCACGCGCTACGACCTCTATCCGGCCGCCCAGATCACCGGGATCCCGATGCCGCGCTACAGCTCCGGCGAGGCCATGGACATCATGCAGGGCTACGCGGAGCAGCTCCTGCCCGCGGGATTCGCCTACGATTGGACGGGCCTCTCGTACCAGGAGAAGCTCGTCGGCAGCCAGATGTACCTGATCTTCGGCTTGTCGATCCTGCTCGTCTTCCTCGTGCTGGCGGCACAGTACGAGAGCTGGACCGACCCCGCGACGGTGATCCTCGTCGTGCCGATGGGGATCGTCGGGATCATGATCGCGCTCGTCGCGCGGCGCTTCCCGATCGACCTCTACACGCAGGTCGGGCTCGTCTTGATCATCGCGCTCGCGGCGAAGAATGCGATCCTGATCGTCGAGTTCACACGCGAGCTGCGCGGCGAGGGCATGGGCGCGGCCGAGGCCGTCGTCGAGGCGACGCGTCGGCGCTTCCGTCCGATCCTGATGACGTCGATCGCGTTCATCCTCGGCGTCGTGCCGCTTCTCACGGCGGGCGGCGCCGGCGCGGCTTCACAGCAGGCGATCGGCACGGTGGTGTTCGGCGGGATGCTCGCCTCGACGCTGCTCGCGATCCCGTTCGTGTCGGTGTTCTACGTGCTGATCCACGAGCTCAGCGAGAAACGGGCACCGAGCCCGGTGACCACCGGACTCGGCGCCTAGTCAGACGATCTACTCGACGCGGTTGGTCGCGCGGTAGAAGAGGTAGTCGGTCTCGTAGGGCACGAGCTGCCGCGCTCCGACGTGCGCGGCTTCGCTGCAGCCCGTCGTCGGCTTGACGCCGCCGGAGGTGTTGATCCGCTGAATGTACGAGGCACGCGCAATCCGGATGCCGCCGGTCGGACCCGCTTCCGCGCCGACGACCTTCAGGCGCAGCCAGAGGATGGTTCCCGGCACGACGTGCTCCCGGTCCAGGCGCCTCGCTCGCGAGGATCGACGGCGGTCACTTCCTGATGGAGGAGCGGCCCGCCGAAGTACTCGAAGCGCTGCGCGCGTTCGGGCTCTGAGAGAGCGCTGCGTTCGGCTCGGCGAGCCGCATTGCGATAGAATCACCGCGCGTGGTTCTCGCCTACGACGACGCCGGCTCGAGCGGCCCTCCGATCGTGCTGGTGCACGGCTGGTGCTGTCACCGCGGGCACATGGGAGCGCTCCTGCGACGCCTCTCTTCGCCGCACCGCGTTCTCGCGGTCGACCTCCCGGGACACGGCGAAACCCCGCGTGCCGAAGGTCCCGCGACGTTCGAGACGCTCTCCGCGGCGCTCGCGTCCTTCCTCGAGGAGCACGACCTCCTCGGAGCGGTCCTCGTCGGCCACAGCATGGGAGGCGTCGTCTCCGCGATGACCGCGACGCGCGCACCCGACCGGGTCGCGGCCGTCGTGAACCTCGACGGCGCCTTGCCGCTTCCGCCGGCCGTGCGCGAAGCCTACCGCGCGCTCTTCGACGACATCCGCGCGAAGGGCTTTCGTGCGGCCGTCGAGCCCTTCCTGCGAAGGACCTTCTTCCTTCCGTGGGAGCGGGGACCGATCGCGGACGGGATCCTCGCCGACATGCTCGCGGAGCCGGAGGATCTCGCGGTCGAGCTCCTCGCGCAATTTCCGATCCTCGACGCCGGGCCGGTCCTCTCCGCGCAGCGGGTGCCCGTGCTCTACGTCGGAAGCGCGCACCCGCGCTTCGACGAGGCGGAAGCCGTTCGGCTCCTGCCCGAGCTTTTCGTCGCGCGGGTCGCAGCGGCCGGACACTTCGTCCAGGTCTTCGCGACGGATCAGGTGGCAGCGATGATCGAGAGCTTCCTTCGAGACGTCGTAGACGCTTGACGCGAGGTTACTCGATCGGAACCGGCGAGGTCGTCGCCTCGAGCCAGAATCGCTCGGCCAAGGCCTTGTGGTCGATCTTGCCCGAGTGCGTGAGCGGCAGGAGCTCCGTCACGAGGATGCGCACCGGAATCTTGAACGCGGCGACCTGCGTCGCGAGAAACGTCTTCAGCTCGTCCTCGCTCGCGGAAGCGCCGGGCGCGAACGTGACGTAGGCGACGGGCACCTGTCCCTCGTCGGGATCGGCGACGCCGAACGCGGCCGCCTCCGCGACGGCAGGGTGCCGGTAGAGCGCCTGCTCGATCTCGCCCGGCGTGATGTTCTCGCTGCTGCGCTCGATCACCTGCTTCGACCGGCCCGTGAACCAGTAGGATCCGTCCGCGTCGCGGAGCGCGAGGTCGCCCGTGCGAAGCCATCCGTCCGCGAGCACCGCGCGATCCGCCTCCGGACGCCGCCAGTACCCCGGCGTCACCATGGGACCGCGCACCCAGAGCTCTCCCGACGTGCCCTCCGCGACGTCGTCACCGTCGGGTCCGACGACGCGGAGCTCGACGTTCGCGACGGGACGTCCGAGAGATCCTCGCCGCCGAAGCTCCGGCTCACGCGCGATCGTGAGCCAGATCGCCTCCGTCATTCCCCAGCCCACCTGGATCGGTAGACCGGTCAGATCGAGGAACGCGCGCTGCAGCGGCAGCGGCAGCTCGTCGCCGCCGGTGAACACGGTGTCGAGCGAAGCGAAGTCGCCGCGCACGGCGCCGGGGTGACGCACGATCTGCCAGAGATGGTCGACGTGCGCGCCGAGCACGGTCGGGCGCCACGCGCGCAGGTCGTCGTAGAACCGCGCCACTTCGAAGCCGCGCGCGAGGACGACCGTGCCGCCGCGCGCGAGGACGGGAAAGGTCTCGATCCAGCCGCCCATGTGGCTCACCGAGTCGTGCACGACGATGCGCGCGCGCGCGTCGATCCGCGGCAGAGCATCGAGGACGCTCGCGACGATCCCGGCCGCGGACGCATGCGAGTGCGTGACGCCCTTCGGCAGAGCGGTCGAGCCCGACGTGTAGAGGATGAAGGCGAGCGCGCTCGGATCGACCTCCGGCAGATCGCGCGGCGCGCTCGCGGCGAGCGCCGCGAAGGGCTCGCAGTGAATCCTCGGAGCGGCCGAGCCCTTCTCCGGCATGCGCCCGGCGACGAAGACGCGCTCGACGCTCGTCTGCGTCAAGTCGACTGCGGCGAGATCCGCGAGCTTGTCGTCCTGCACGACGAGCCAGCGCGCGCCGGAGTCGGCGAGTCCGTAGCGGATCTCCGGCGGCGCGTCGACGTACTCGAACGGCACCGCGATCGCACCGGCGCCGAAGCAGCCGAGGTAGCAACCGAGAAGCTGCGGCCCGTTCGGGAGGAGCGTCGCGACGCGTTCGCCCGCGAGCCCTGCGTCCGCGAAGGTCGCCGCGAGTCGCGCGGCGAGGTCGCGCAACGCTGCGTAGGTGAGCCGCGTGTCGTGCGCGGCCACGGCGAGCGAATCGGGCCGCCGACGGCACGCCTCGTCGAGCAGACGGGAGAGCGAGAGCAGCTTCTCCATCCGGGGGAATCTAGGCCCTCGCGCGAGCTCGCGCACGGCCGGCCTTTGGCGCCCCCTGTCGAGCCGAACGGCGCGTCGAAGATCCGCAGGGACGCTTCCCTGGCCGCACCCCTGCCCTGACGTCCCTCTTTGTGCTGGCATGTCGGGAGCGGCCCGGGATGAAATGCCGAGAGCGCTCCTCTAGCCTAGAGAGCCAAGCGAGAGATTCGAAATGCCCGCAGAACACTTCGACGTGCTGATCGTCGGTGCCGGACTCTCCGGCGTCGGCGCCGCAGTTCACCTGCACGAGCGCTGCCCCGGCAAGAGCTACGTGATCCTCGAGGGCCGCGCGTCCATGGGCGGCACCTGGGACCTCTTCCGCTATCCCGGCATCCGCTCGGACAGCGACATGCACACGCTCGGCTATCGCTTCAAGCCGTGGCGCGCGGAGAAGGCGATCGCGGACGGGCCGGCGATCCTCGAGTACGTGAAGGAGACCGCGGCCGAGTACGGCGTCGACCGGCACATCCGCTACGGGCACCTCGCGGCGAAGGCGACCTGGTCGAGCGAGGACGCGACGTGGACCGTCGAGGCGAAGCGCACCGACACCAGCGAGATCGCGCGCTTCACCTGCAACTTCCTCTACATGTGCGCGGGCTACTACAGCTATCGCGAGGGCTACACGCCCGAGTTCCCGGGGTTCGCGGACTATCGCGGGAAGATCGTGCACCCGCAGAAGTGGCCCGAGGACCTCGACTACCGCGGCAAGCGCGTCGTCGTGATCGGCTCCGGCGCGACGGCGATGACGCTCGTCCCCGCGATGGCGAACGAAGTCGACCACATCGTGATGCTGCAGCGCTCGCCGACGTACGTCGTGTCCCGTCCCGCGAAGGACGTGATCGCGAACTTCCTGCGAAGGATCCTCCCCGCAAAGTGGGCGTACGCCGCGACGCGCTGGAAGAACGTCGTCCTGCAGCAGCTCCTCTACCGCCGCACGCGCACGCATCCGGAGAAGGTGAAGAAGTTCCTCCTCGACGCGGTCCGGAAGGAGCTCGGTCCGGACTACGACGTCGACACGCATTTCACGCCGGCCTACAACCCGTGGGACCAGCGTCTCTGCCTCGTGCCGGACAGCGATCTCTTCTGCGCGATCCGCGAAGGCAAGGCGGAGGTCGTGACGGACACGATCGAGCGCTTCACCGAGACGGGCATCCAGCTCACCTCGGGCAGGCACCTCGAAGCCGACATCATCGTGACCGCGACGGGTCTGAACCTCGTCGTCCTCGGCGAGATGCAGTTCACCGTCGACCACGAGCCCGTCGATTTCGCGAAGACGTGGACCTACAAGGGCATGATGTGCTCGGACGTTCCGAATCTGGTCTCGACGTTCGGCTACATCAACGCCTCGTGGACGCTTCGCGCGGACCTGACGGCCGAGTACGTGTGCCGGCTCCTGAACCACATGGACGCGATCGGCGCGCGGAAGGTCGTGCCGCGCCTCCGCCCGGGCGAAGAGAGCATGCCGCCGCGGTCGTGGATCGACGACTTCTCGTCCGGCTACATGAAGCGCGTGATGCACCTCTTCCCGAAGCAGGGCGACCACGCGCCCTGGATCAATCCGCAGAACTTCTCGCGCGACAAGAAGATGATCCGCTTCGGCGAGATCGAGGACGGGGCGCTGGAGTTCTCGAAGCCCGAGGCGGCGAGCCGGGCCGCGTCGAGGATCGGACGAGAGAGCTCGGCGGCATCCGTCCCGGCCGAGGCCGAGCCGCGCGCACGAGTCGCCTGACCCGGCACTCCCGGCTCACTGCTTGCCGCCGATCGGAGTCCTCACCCTGGCGACCTGCGGCCGATCGCGGTAGCCCGTGACCATGAGTCATGGTCACAAACGCGACCACGCGCGCACCGTCGAGATTCCGGCCGGCGAGCTCAAGAGCCGTTGCCTGAAGCGATCGAGGAAGTTCGTCTGCGACGCATCTCGATCGTCGTCACGAAGCGCGGCCGGCGCGTCGCGAAGCTCGTACCCGCCGATGACGAGCCTCCGGCGCTGTTCGGATGCATACGGGATACCGGGTCAGCGCTCTTCGAGGAACCGCCGCGGGTGCATGCCGAGCGCGTGCCCCATGAACGGCGGGTGGATCGAGTAGCCGAGGAGCTGCTGCACGCGCTCCGAGAGAGCACGCGCTCGCTCGCGCGGGATCGACAGGAAGAAGTTCTCCTGCGGTCGCGCCCACGGCTGGCAGTACTGGTTCGAAAGCCCGAGGCGCGAGCCACGGCTCCGGTTCTCGCCGCCGCGGTGCGCGAGCGTGCCGAGGAAGAACACGACCGAGCCCGCCGGCATCACCACGTCGACCAGGCGATCGCGGAGACGGCGCGTCTGCTCGTCGGCGAGCTCACGGCCGGGATCCGCGCCGGCGCGCGTCGTGAAATCGACCTGAGCGAGCGGGTTCTTCAGCTCCTCGTCGCTCCAGCGGTGACTTCCCGGGATCACCTGCGTCGCGCCGTTCTCCTTCGTGAAGTCGTCGAGCGCCCAGATCGTCGCGACGCTGACGGGCGCACGCGGTCGCGGCAGCGTATAGAACGGATCGTCCGTGTGGAGCGCCTGCGGCGTCTCGCCGGGGTCGATCCGGATCGCCTGCGAAGCGGTGAGCAGGTAGCCGGGCTCGAGCACGCGATCGCAGAGCGCGAGGATCCGCGGGTGCTCGGCGAGCGCGGCGCACGCCGGTCCGCGCGCGACGAGGGAGTAGACGCGCTTCGTCCGGTGTCCCTCGAAGTCGTTTCGCCCGAAGGGATCGACCTCGAGCGGAAGCGCGAGCTCGCTCCGGAGGGCGCGCTGCTCCTCTGCGGAGAGAACGTTCTCGAGGACGACGTACCCGTCGCGCTCGAGAGCGGCGATCGCACCGTCGATGGACGCAGCCGACACACGGGAAAGCTTTCCACGCGACGCCGGCTCCCGCAAAGGCTATGTTCGCGCCATGCCGATCGAGATCCGTGGGCTCGACCACGTCGTCCTCCGCACGGGGAAGGTCGACGAAGTCCTGGCGTTCTATCGCGACAAGCTCGGCTGTCCCGTCGAGCGCACGCTCGAGGCGTTCGGGCTCTACCAGCTCCGCGCCGGCGCGGCGCTCGTCGACGTGATGGACGCCGCGATCTGGAAGTCGGAAGCGGGACCGGGCGAGACGCTCTACGACCACTTCTGCCTGCAGGTTCCCTACGACGATCCCGCGGAGATCGTCGCGGAGCTCGACCGCCTCGGGATCCCGCACAGCGAGCCGGCCGAGCGCTACGGCGCGACCGGCAACGGGATGTCCGTCTACGCGACCGATCCCGACGGGCGCACGGTCGAGCTGAAGCTCGTCGGCCGCGCGGCTGCGCCGCCCCGGAGCTGAGACGACGATCCCTCGCTCACGGCTCGCGCGGAACACGCGGACGGCCGTCGCGACGCTCTGCCTGCTCGTCGCGCTCTCCGCGTGCGCCCCGTCGCGGCGCGAGCCGTGCTCGACGTGCGTTTCTCCGCGCGCCGTGGAGAAGTTCGTCGCCGGGGAAGCGGCCTCCCGATGGATCCGCGCGGCGCTCGTACAATGGTCCCGCGACTGGAACGCACGCGACCTCGACGCGGTCTGCGGGCTCTTCGCGCCGGACGTCGTGCTGCTCCATCCCGACTCACCCGACCGCGACCACGCGACGATGTGCAAGGGTTTCGCCGCGACGTTCGCGAGGAAGGATCGCACGATCCACTACGATCCCCCTGCGATCGAGGAGATCCTCGTCGACGGCGACCTCGCAGTCGTGCGTCTCGTCTGGACGGCGCACATTCGCGACACCACTGCGAAGGGCAAGCCGAGCGAGCGCATCGAGCGCGAGAACGGCATCGACATCTTCGAGCGCCAGGGCGACGGCCGCTGGCGCATCCGCATCTCGCACGCCTACCCGGAGGAGTAAGCCGACGCTGCGGCGGTCTCGAGCACGAATCGGGCGAACCGAGTGCCATCGCGGTCACGACCGCGGCCGAAACATTGTCGCGCTGCACTCTGAAACAGTCTGGACATTTTCAGAGCATCGTGTCGCGATCCCGCATGCGTTCCAGGTGCACGCGCGCGGCGGACGCGAGCGCCGCATCGAGGACGTCGGGAAGTCCTCCGTGCGCCGTATCACGGCCGCGCGCCTTCTGGCCAACTTGCCGTGAGCTGCCTTCGAGTCGACCCGCGCTCTCAGCGCGGGTTGAGCGCGGCGGCGTCCGCCTCGGCGGCGGGCGAAGAGGGCCCCGGCAGGCCCTGAGCGGCTGGTGCGGGCGCACGCGATCTCCCCCGCGCGACCAGTCCCTGCAGGTCGTCGAGCACCAGGTACGCGCACGGCACGAGCACGAGCGTCACCATCGTCGAGAAGATCACGCCGAACGAGAGCGCGATCGCCATCGGGATCAGGAACTGCGCCTGCACGCTGCGATTGAGCAAGAGCGGCAGGAGGCCGACGAAGCTCGTCACCGAGTTGAGCACGATCGGCCGGAAGCGCGCGACGCCCGCGATACTCGCGGCGCTCTTCAGCGTCTCGCCCTCCAGGCGGCGCTGGTTCACGTAGTCGACGAGGACCAGGTTGTCGTTCACGACGACGCCCGAGAGCGCGACGAGCCCGATCACCGAGAACATCGAGAGGTCGTATCCGAGGAAGATGTGCCCCGCGACGGCGCCGACGATCCCGAACGGGATCGCGCTCATGATGAGGAACGGCTGGAAATACGACTTCAGCGGGATCGCGAGGAGCCCGTAGATCATCAGGAGGGCGACGCCGAAGTTCCGCCCCATCGCATCGAGGAACTCCTGCTGCTCGCGCTGCTCGCCCTGCATCGAGTAGCCGATGCCCGGGTGCGCGGCGAGGACCTCCGGCAGCACCGTCGCGCGCAGGTCGGCAACGACCTCGTTCGCGGTCGTCTTCCCCGTGTCGACCTCCGCCGTGACGCGGATCACGCGCGCGCGGTCCGAGCGCTCGATCGAGGCGAAGCCGCGGCCGTGCGTCACCGTCGCGACCGCGGAGAACGGCACCGCGGCGCCCTCCGGCGTGCGGATCCGCATCTCCTCGATCGAGGCGAGCGAGCGGCGATCCGCTTCCGGGTAGCGCACCATCACGCGGACGTCGTCACGCCCGCGCTGGATGCGCTGCGCCTCGTCGCCGTAGAACGCCTGGCGCACTTGCCGCGCGAGGTCGGCGAGCGTCAAGCCGAGAGACTCCGCCGAAGGCTCGATCGCCAGCTTCAGCTCCTGCTTGCCGCCGCGGAAGGAGTCCGTCACGTCGAAGACGCCGGGATACGACGCGAGCCGCGTGCGCACCGTCTCCGCCGCGGAGCGGAGCGCCGCGACGTCGTTCCCCTGGAGCTGCACCTCGATCGGCGCGCCCGCGTCGAACAGGCTCGACGTGAAGTCGAGCTCGACCGCGTCCGGGATCACGCCCGTCCTCTCGCGCCAGAGGCGCGCGATCTCGGCGCTCGTCACCGTGCGCTCCTCCGACGGCGCGAGCTCGATGTTGACCTCGCCGATGTTCCCCGAGCCGGCGTCGCCGGCACGCACGCGCCCCGTCCGGTCCTCCTCCTGCCGCTGGCGGATCGGCTGCTCGCCGACGGATGTGAGGACGTGCTGGAAGACGCTGCCGCGGTCGCCCTTCTCGACCTCGGTGCGCACCTCCTCGGCGGTCTCCTCGAGGCGACGGAGGGCCTCCGCGGTCACCTCGACCGGCGTCCCCTGCGGCATCGTCAGGAACGCGACGACGTTGTCCGCTTCGATCTGCGGCATGAAGACGAAGCGCGTCCAGCCGCCCGCCACCACGCCGACGGCGAGGATGAGGATGCCCGCGCCGGTCGCGAGCGTGAGATAGCGCCACTCGAGCGCGCGCTGCAGGAACGGCGCGTACCAGCCGTGGATGAAGGTCTCGAGCCCGCGCGACATCGCGTCCTGCACGCGCTTCCACGCTCTCGTGATCGGTCCCGGATCCGAAAGCGGCTTCACGTGGCCCAGGTGCGCCGGCAGGATGAGCTGCGTCTCGACGAGCGAAACGAGCAGCACCGTGATCACGACGAGCGGGATCGTCGCCGTCAGCTCGCCCATCGCGCCGGGGATCAGGAGGAGCGGCGTGAACGCCGCGACCGAGCAGAGGACGCCGAACGTGACGGGGGTCGTCACCTCCTGCGTCCCGCGGATCGCGGATTGGAGCGGTGAGAGACCCTTCTCGCGGTTCGTGAACACGTTCTCGCCGACGACGATCGCGTCGTCGACGAGAACGCCGAGCACGAGGAGGAACGCGAACAGCGAAAGCACGTTGATCGAGACGCCGAGCCCCGGGATGAACCAAAGAGCACCCAGGACCGCGACGGGGATCCCCATCCCGACCCAGAAGGCCATCCGCACTTCCATGAAGAGTGCCAGCGCGAGGAGGACGAGTGCGAAGCCCTGCCAGCCGTCGTTCAAGAGCGTGTCGAGGCGCGCGCGCAGGATGCGCGAGTCGTCCTGCCACGTCGTCAGCGTGACACCCGGAGGCATCGAGGGCTGCTTCTCCTCGACGTACTGCCGGACCGCCTCCGCGACGCCGAGCGCGCTCTGGTCGCCGACGCGGAAGATCTGGACGAGCACCGCCGGCTTGCCGTCGAAGCGCGCGAAGCTGTCGCTCTCCGCGAAGCCGTCGGCGACGGTCGCGAGGTCGCCGAGCGTGAGACGCGTCCCGTCCGCGCGCGAGATCAGGACGAGCCGCTCGAACTCCGGTCCGCGGTACGCCTGCCCCTTCGTGCGCAGCAGGATCTCGCCCGCGCTCGTCCGGAGCGAGCCCGCCGGCAGGTCGATCGACGAGCGCTGCACCGCGGTCACGACCTCGTCGAACGTGAGGCCGTGGCGACGAAGATCGTTCTCGCTCACCTCGATCGAGATCTCGTACGGCCGGACGCCCGCGAGGCTCGCATGGCTCAAGCCGGGAAGCTCGACGAGGTCGTCGCGCACCTTCTGCCCGAGCGAGCGGAGCGTGCGCTCGTCGACGTCGCCCGAGACCGCGACGTTGATCACCTGGACGCGGAAAAGCGCTTGCTTGACGATGGGCTTCTCGGTCTCCGCGGGGAACGTGTCGATCGAGTCGACGCGCGTCTTCACGTCCTCGACGGCCTTCCGCAGGTCGACGCCTGGCTCGAGCTCGACGACCACGACGCCGGCACCCTCGGCCGCCGTCGAGCGGAGCTTCTTCAGCCCCTCGACGTCCTGGATCGCCTCCTCGACGCGGACGCAGACGCCCTCCTCGACCTCCTCGGGAGTCGCGCCGCGGTAGGGGACCGTGACGGTCACCATCTCCACGGCGACCTCGGGGAAGACCTCCTGCTTGATCTGCGGGAGGGTCAGCGCGCCGCCGACCATCAGCACCATCATGAGGAGGTTCGCCGCGACCGTGTTCTCGGCGAACCAGGCGATCATGCGCTTCACGACGCCTCCGTCACCGCGCGCACGCGCATGCCGTCGACGGCCGCCTCGAGCGGCGAGATGCAGACGCGATCACCCGCTTCGAGGCCCGCCGTCACGACGATCTCGTCGCCCGAGGCGCGGAGCACCGTGACGTCGCGCTCGCGCAAACGGTCCTCGGCGTCGACCACGAGGATGCGCGACGTGCCGCGCAGCGCGGCGCGCGGCAGCACGAACGCGTCCTCGACCTCGCGTCCGAGGATCTCCGCCTCGACGAACATCCCGACGGCGAGAGGCGGACGCTTCTCGCCGTGCGAGCGGCGGTACGGGTCCTCGACGCGCGCGACGGCGTGCACCATGCGGCTCTTCGGATCGATCTCGCCCTCCGTGCGGACGATCCGCGCGTCCCAGCGGTGCTCCGCGCCGGCGAAGCGCGCTTCGAGCACGACCTCCGGCCCCGCGGTCCGCGGCGTCTCGCCGCGGTGATCGAGCGAGAGGTCGAGGAAGGCGAGGTCCGCGTCGGGAACCGGCAGGCGCACCTCGGCGTAGTCGACCGCGTAGAGCGTCGCGAGCGGCGAGCCGCGCTCCACGAACTGTCCGACGTCGACCTGCTCGTCTCGCACGCGGCCGTCGTACGGCGCCGCGAGCGTCGTCCGCTCGAGATCGCGCTTCGCCTGCGCGAGCGCCGCTTCCGCCTCCTGCACGCTCGCGGCCGAGGCGGCCGCCGCGTGCTCGGCGTCCTCGCGGCCCGCCTCTGGAACGAGCGCTTCGCGCGCGAGCTCCCGGCTCCGGTCGCGGTTCTTCGCCGCGAGCGCGGCCTGGCTCCGCGCGGTCGCGAGGACCGCCTCCGCGCGCCGGACGCGGAGCTCGTAGTCGGTCGGATCGAGGCGCACGAGCGGCTCGCCGGCCGTAAAGAAGCCGCCGGAAGCGAGCGCGGGCGACACCCAGAGGACGCGGCCGCCGACCTCGGGAACGAGCGTCGACTCGGTGCGTGGAACGACCGTGCCCTGCGTCCGCACCGCGAGCCGTACGTCGCGCGGCACCGCCTCGATCACGCGCACGAGAGGAGCCGTGACCTCGGGCGCGCGCGCTTCGACGCGCGGTCGTGCCGCGACCATGATCACGGCGGCGACGAGCGCGGTCGCGAGGACGAGGACCGGCAGGAGGAGCTTCGGGCTCTTCCAGCTCACGGCTTCGTCTCCGTAGCGGGCACGACGGGCGCTCGGAAGCCCGCGGCGCAGAATCCGATCAGCCGCCGCAGCGTCGCGTCCTCGCCGTCGTCGGGCACGCCGAACTCGCGCGCGATCTCCGGGAAGCGCGCGCTCGCGAGAAGATGGCCCATCGCGCCGACGGCGCAGTGGAGGCGCCAGCGAATCTCCGGCTCCGGAAGCTCCGGCAAGGCGCGCATCAACGCCGCGGTGAAGCGCTCGCTGACCTCGCCGAACTGGTCGCGCAGGAGCTTGACGACGATCTCCTCGGGCTCGGTGTAGAGGCGCCCGAAGAGGACGCCGAGCCGGCCGCCGTCGGGATCGCGCAGGAGACGGAGGACCGGCGCGAGAAACGCTTCGAGAACTCCTTCCAGAGTGGGCGATGCCGCTCGCGCTCCGTTTCCGTTCCCGTTCCCGTTGCTCTCGAGGCCCTCGAGCGCGCCGAGGCGGGAGAGCCGCTCCTCGTTCACAGGCGCGAGACGGCGCGTGAACACCGCCTCGAGAAGCGCCTCCTTCGACCCGAAGTGATAGTGGATCGCGGCGACGTTGACGCCGGCCGCGAGCGTGATCGCCCGCAGCGAGCTCTGCGCGATCCCGTCGTCGGCGAAGAGCCTCTCCGCCGCGTCGAGGAGCCGCGCCCGCGTGTCCGTCCCCGCCTCTCGTACCGTCGCCCGTCGTTCCAACATGCGCTTGAAACGCATGTTGGCTGGCGCGAAAAGCCCATGCAACCAGGCCCTTCCCACGGCCGTGGGCGGGCTGGGCGAAGAGCCGAGGGCCGGGCTACGAAACCAGCCGCGCCCGGGAGAGCGCGATCCCAGGCCACCGCTCGCGGGTCGCCGCCGGGTCTTCGCTCTCGGGGCGGGCGCACCGGACGCGGACCAGGAGCTCGGCCGCATCGCTCTTCGGCAAGACGAACGTCAGCTCGTGCGGCCCCTGCCGCGAGAGCTCGAACGAGCCGATGCGCTGGTCGTTCACGAGGACCTCGCCGCGCTGCCTCTTCGCGACGCGCGGGTCCGACCAGAGCGCCATCGTCAAGCGAAGACGACGTTTGCCGCTGTTCCGCAAGCGGAGGATCGCTTCCTCGCGCGAGAGCCGCGCACCCTCGCGCGCGTCGCACCAGCCCGTGCCGAGCTGCGTCCCGAAGTGGTCGTTGCGACCGACCTCCATCCAGTCCTCGAGCTCGTACGGCTGGTACCAGCCGGCCTTCGAGCAGCCGCGGCACTCCTCCGGCGGATCGCTCGAGAGCAGCTTCTCGCGGAACGTGCGGTACGTGTCGCCGTTCCAGATCTCCTCGAAGCTCTGCTCGCGGAGGTTTCCCATCGGGCGCTGCGACATGCAGCAAGGATTGACGTCGGCCTTGTGGTTGACGTGGACGAGATCCCACGGGTCGGTGCACCGGACGCGCTCGGGTGCGGGCCGGAGCGGCTTCGCGCTCGCATCCTCGGCGCGCGTGATCCTCCTCGAGCGCAGCACGCGGGCCGCGTCGGAGAGATGCAATGCCGTCTTGCGAAACGCCTGGACGGGGTCCGTTCGATAGGCGTGGAGAGCGGCCTGCGCGAGACCGGCGATCCGCTCCGCCCGGGACGCGCTCAGGCGCGGTCCGGCGATCCGCTCCGCCCGGGACGCGCTCCCGCGCGGTGCGGCGATCTCGGCTTCGGCCGCGGCACGCTCGCCGGCCTCGCGCGCCCCGTCGGCCTCGGCTGCCTTGGCTGCCTCGACGGCAGGCTCCGGCGGTGCGACGAGCGAGCGATACGCCGGCGCGATCTCGAGACGCACGCCGAGACTCTCGCCGAGCCGGCGCGCCTCCGCGATCCGCGCACGAGCGGGCTCGGGATCCTCCAGCAGGGACCGGATCCCGATCGACTTGACGGCTTCGAGCTCGAACTCGGTGAACGCGACGACGCTCACCGCCTCCGCGCCGACCGAAGCCGCCAGCTCCACCATCCGCGGCAGGTCCTGGAGGTTGTTGCTCATCCCGACCGTCTGCAGCGTGACGCACGGCTCGCGCACGCCGCGCTCGCGCTTCAGCGCGTCGAGCCCCGCCAGGTTCTCGACGATGCGCGAGAGCCGCGTCTTCCGGATCGCGTAGAAGAGGTCCGGGTCCGCCGCGTCGATCGACACGATCAGGTTCTGCACGCCGACGTCGACGAGGAGCTTCGCGCGCCGCTCGTCGATCAGCGTGCCGTTGCTGACGATCGCGACCCAGGCGCCGGATCCGGCGCAGCGGCGGAGGACCTTCTCGAGCCCGCGCGAGAGGAACGCCTCGCCGAAGCCGTGCGGCCGCACCTCCCACGCGCCGGAGATCAAGCCGCCGATGCGGTCGAGCACCTCGAGGTCGAGGTCGCCCATCACCTCGCCCGGCGCGCCCTTCGGGCACATGATGCAACGCAGGTTGCAGCGCGTCGTCGTCTCGATCTGGAGGTTCAGCGGAAGCGGCGGCGCTTCCGCGAGCAGACGGACGAAAGCCGGAGTCATGGCCGCTTTTCGCAAAGACGCCGCCGGAAGCCAATCACTAGCCTGCATTTCTCACCAGATCACGTCGCGAGGCGGTCGAGAGTGCCGAAGATTCGCGAGCCTCGGACCGGAGGGCGACGCAGGCGTACTTGAACAGTACGTCGAGGAGCCCGGAGGGAGAAGCT
>VGTG01000010.1 GCA_016874795.1 Deltaproteobacteria bacterium
TGGCTGTTCGCCGATTAAAGTGGCACGCGAGCTGGGTTCAGAACGTCGTGAGACAGTTCGGTCCCTATCCGCCGTGGGCGCAGGAAATTTGACAGGAGCTCTCCTCAGTACGAGAGGACCGGGAGGGACGCACCTCTAGTGTGCCGGTTGTCACGCCAGTGGCACTGCCGGGTAGCTATGTGCGGACGGGATAACCGCTGAAAGCATATAAGCGGGAAGCCCACCTGAAGATGAGATTTCCCTGGGCGCAAGCCCCTGAAGGTCCGTCGAAGACGACGACGTTGATAGGCAGGGTGTGGAAGCGCAGCAATGCGTGAAGCTTACCTGTACTAATTGACCGTGCGGCTTGACCACTATCGACGAGCTACCACACTGGAGCTCTCTTGTGAGTCGAATCGGCCGATGTGCTCCGCGGGCGAGGTAGCGACGTCTCGCGGAACGATTCTTGGATTTTCGGTGGCCATGGCGAAGGTGACCCACCCGTTCCCATCCCGAACACGGAAGTGAAACCCTTCAGCGCCGATGGTACTGCGTCGGTGTCGACGTGGGAGAGTAGGACGCCGCCGGGATCTACGAAGGGGCCGACTGCGGTAGCAGTCGGCTCTTTTCGTTTCGGAGCCCTGCTTGGCGAAACGGGCGCCGCAAACGAGGCCGTCGGGTGCGACGAGAGCCCGCGGGGGTCTCGGCTGGCGTCCCTCTTTTGGACTGCCGGGCGCCGCGCGGCGGCGCGAAGTTGCGGGGGTAGGATTTGAACCTACGACCTTCGGGTTATGAGCCCGACGAGCTACCGGACTGCTCCACCCCGCGCGTTGGTGTTAGCGAGCCGCTCCGGAACTGTCAACGTACGGCCATCGCTCGGAACGCGCGGATTGCGGTGGTTTCAGAGCTGCTAGCGGCGCCCGCCGCCCCCACCCCAGCTCTGACGTGGGCCCGGGGCGCCGATCGGCTCGATCTTCGGAAGGCGCCAGGGCATGTACGGCGGCTTCGCGTCGACGATGCGCTTGCGAGCGCGCTTCAAACGCTCGCGCAAGCGGTTCCGCGCGACGCCGTCTTCCCGAGCTGCCTCGAGCTCCGCATGGGGAATCTCGGCCACGGTCTCGCCGAAGTGGCTCCGCAGCGTGATGCGCACGCGCTCGTCCCTGGAGCTCAAGGTCTCCCAATCGAGCTTCTTGTCGATGGACTTGATCAGCTCGCGCAGTAGCTCGGTATCTTCCTGTGCCATGGCTCGGCTGGTTAGCCGACGCGGCGGCGCTTCTCAACCTCGCGCCGGACCGTACGAACGCGCGTTCGTCGCGAGAGCCACGGAATGTCTTGCGTCGAACGACGCCGCACTGCACATTGAATTGCGTCATGCTGTAGCGCTCTTCATCCTCTGCATGAGCCGACCATGCCCTCCCTCCACCCGACCGTGCTGGTGGTCGACGACGACCAGGACATCCGACACTTCGTCATGGACGTGCTTCGTCGGGCAGGCTACCGCGTGATGGAGGCCGGCGACGGCGCGGAAGCGCTCGCCGTCGCGACCGAGACGAGGCCCGATCTCGTGCTCCTCGACATGGCGATGCCCGGCGGGATGGACGGCGCCGCGGTTGCGCGCGAGATGTGCGCGCGCTTCGCCGAGTCGCCGATTCCGCTCGTCGCCCTGAGCGGAGGACGCGATCCCTCCGATCGCCGGCGTGCCCTCGACGCCGGCTGTAGCCTGTATCTGACGAAGCCGTGCGCTCCGGCGCGCTTGCGAAAGGTCGTGGCGACGATGCTGCGCCCCGCGGTCGAATCCGAGATGGGGCCCTGACGGGCGCGCCCCGTATTCCTCGCCGATCGAGCACGAGAGCGGGATGCCCGTCGCACGCCTGCGTCCGATCAGCCGCCACGTCGCTGCGGTCGATCTGCACGGTCGCTTCCAGGTGGCCGTGTTCCTCGTCCGACATCGCGACGGGCTCATCGCAATCGACGCCGGCTTTCCCGGCTGGGCGTATGCGATCCTGACCGCGGCGAAATCGCTTCCCGAGCCGAACCGGGTGACGCATCTCGTCCTCACGCATGCGCATTCCGATCACGTCGGTGGCGCCGGCGTGCTCGCCTCCGAAAGCGGCGCGCAGGTCGTTTGCTCGGCGGCCGAGCGCCCCTTCATCGAGGAGCATCGGTCGCTCGCGCATGCGGCGCGCGGCCTCGTCGCCCGGACCGCGCTGACATTGAACCACTGGCTCTTGCAGAGCCGCGTTCCTCCGGTCCAGATCGACGGCACGATCGGCGAGGGAGATCGCCTCGGCGGGTTGCGCGCGATCGAGCTTCCCGGGCACACGCCCGGCCAGATCGCTCTCGTCCACGAGGAGGACCGCGTCGTTCTGTGCGCCGACGCGATCTTCAACGTTCGCGGCCACCTCGGCCACGATCCCGTTCCTGGGCTGACGGCGGACGTCGCAGGGGCCGAGGAGTCGATGCGGCGCCTCGCGGACCTCGGGCTCGACGACGTCGCACCGAGTCACGGCCCGGCGCTGATCGGCGACGCGCGCGATCGCATCCGTGGATTCCTCGAACGACGCGACTGATCGATTCCGCGCGAGGTGCTCGAGGCGTGCTTTACAGCGAGCGTCTCGGAGTCTAAGGCACGCTGACGTGAAGCGGGCTCGAGAGAGGTCCCCTGCGCTGCAGACGCGAAGCCGGATCCGAAGCGTCGTGCACTCGATCGCGGCACTCGCCGCGCTCTGCGCACTTCTCGGATCGGCAGCAGCGCAGGTCGCCGCCGCGGCGGAGGCGACGCCGGACGGGCGGACTCTTCTCCCGAAGCTCACCGACGAGACGGGCACCACCGAAGCGACCGGCCGCATCCTGAGCTCGACGCGCGGCAAGCCCGGACCGGTTCGCCTCGTGCTCGAGCTGAAGGACGGCGATTCCCTCGCGGTGCTCGTGGCCCCGGACGATCTCTGCACGCACCTCGGGCTCTCCCTCCAGCCGGACGAGGAGATCACCGTGATCGGCAAGGAGGTGAAGGGATCGCGACCGCTTCTCGTGACGCGCATGGTCGTCGAGAAGGGGAGACGGGTCGTGGTTCGCGACGCCGAGGGACGCTGGCTCCGCGCTCCGCGAGAGGACGCGCCCGCTCCGGCCCCATCGGGAGGCTTGCCTCGAGGCGAATGAAAGGCGAAGCTCCGTCCCATGGCGGGATGGGGCTACGTCGAGCTTCGCTGCGCGAGCGCGTTCTCGTTCCTCGCCGGAGCGTCTCTGCCCGAAGACCTCGTCCGGCGGGCGGCCGAGCTCGGCCACGAGGCCCTCGCTCTCACCGATCGCGACGGCCTCTACGGAGCCCCACGCTTCTGGAAGGCGGCTCGGACCGTGGGTTGCCGCCCGCTCGTCGGAGCCGAGGTCGTGATTGCCCGAGAGGGGCGTCTCCTCCTCCTCGCGGAGAGCCAGACGGGATACCGCAATCTCTGCAAGCTCCTGACGCGCGGTCACTCCCGCGGGCGGAAGGGAAGCTGCGTCGTCCTGCAGGACGAGGTCGAGGAGCACGCCCAAGGCCTCGTCTGCCTCGCGGGAGCGGGCGAGAGCCCGCTCGCACGCGCGATCCGCCAGCGCGACGAGCTTCGTGCGAGGCGGCTCGCAGGCTGGCTCAAGGGTCTCTTTCCCGGACGCGTCTGGGTCGACGTACAGCGCTCTCTCGATCCTCGCATCGAGCGGCGAACGCGCAGTCTGTGCGATCTCGCCGAAGCCGCCGGTCTTCCTCTCGTGGCGACCGGCGACGTGCGCGCGGCACGACGCACCGAGAGCGCCGTCCTCGACGTCCTCACCTGCATCCGCAGGAAGACGACGCTCGATCGCGTGGGACGCGGGATCCCGCTCAACGGAGAGCGACACCTCGTCCCTCCCCAAATCGTGGCGATGCGTTTCCGCGATCTGCCCCACGCCGTCTCGGCCACGCGCGAGATCGCAGACCGTTGCGAGTTTTCGCTGGATCACCTCGGCTACCGCTTTCCGGAGTATCCCGTCGACGCGGGCGAGACGCCGATCGGGACGCTCACCCGCTTGACGTTCGAGGGTGCGCGCACGCGATACGGCAATCCCCTGTCGGCGCGCGTCGAAGGTCAGCTGCGTCACGAGCTCGCCGTGATCGACCGACTGGATCTCGCCGGATACTTCCTGATCGTCTGGGACATCGTCCGCTTCTGTCGTGAGCGCGGCATCCTCGTGCAGGGGCGCGGCTCCGCGGCGAACAGCGCCGTCTGCTACTCCCTCGGCATCACCGCGGTCGACGCCGTCGGCATGGAGCTCCTCTTCGAGCGATTCCTTTCCGAGGAGCGTGGCGAGTGGCCCGACATCGATCTCGATCTCCCCTCGGGAGACCGTCGCGAGGAGGTGATCCAGTACGTCTACCGGCGGTACGGTCCCGCCGAGGACGTACGCCGGTCGGCCGACGAGGTCCCGACGGTGGGCTCGAGCGTCGCGATGACCGCGAACGTCATCACCTATCGCGCGAAGAGCGCCGTTCGCGAATCCGGGAAGGCGCTCGGCTTCACGCCGCTGCAGCTCGACCGGCTGAGCAAGCAGCTTCAGCATCTCGGCTTCGGCGAGAGCGCGGACGAGCTCGGGGAGAGAATCCGCGAAGGCGGCATCGACGCCGACTCGCCGCGCGTTCGGCTCCTCCTGCAGTGCGCGCAGGCGCTGCTGGGCCTTCCGCGCCACCTGGGACAGCATTCGGGCGGCCTCGTGGTCGTGGCTGGCCGGCTCGACGAAATCGTTCCGCTCGAGCCCGCGGCGATGCCCGGCAGAACGGTGATCCAGTGGGACAAGGACGACTGCGCCGATCTCGGGCTGATCAAGATCGATCTTCTCGGCCTCGGCATGATGGCGGCTCTCGAGGAGGCGATCCCCCTGGTCCGCGAGTACGAGGGCATCGCTCTCGATCTCGCGCATCTCCCGCCCAACGACCCCGAGACCTACGCGATGGTGCGTCGCGCCGACACCGTCGGTGTCTTCCAGATCGAGTCGCGGGCGCAGATGGCGACACTGCCTCGCTTGAAGCCGACGAAGTTCTACGACCTCGTGGTGGAGGTCGCGATCATCCGCCCCGGTCCGATCGTCGGGCAGATGGTGCATCCGTACTTGAATCGCCGTGCGAAGCGGGAGGAGGTGCACTACCCTCATCCGAGCCTGGTGCCGATCCTCGAGCGTACGCTGGGCGTGCCGCTCTTTCAGGAGCAGCTCCTGCGCGTCGCGATGACCGTGGCCGGCTTCACGGCGGGGGAGGCGGAGGAGCTCCGCCGCGCGATGGGCTTCAAGCGCTCCGTCGAGCGCATGAAGGAGATCGAGCGACGGCTCTGGGACGGCCTCGAGGCGAACGGCATCCGCGGCGAAGCCGCCGACCAGATCGTGCGCAGCATCACCTCGTTCGCGCTCTACGGCTTTCCGGAATCGCACGCCGCGAGCTTCGCGTTGCTCGCGTACGCTTCCGCCTATCTGAAGGCACACCATCCGGCGGCATTCCTGTGCGCCCTGCTGAACGCGTGGCCGATGGGCTTCTACCACCCCGCGACGCTCGTGAAGGACGCGCAGCAGCATGGAGTCACGATCCGGCCGATCGACGTGCGCTTCTCGCACTGGCGCTCGACGCTCGAGCGCGTGACCGATCCGACGGGTGTGACCGCCGTCAAGCCCGCGGTCCGGATCGGCCTGCGCTTCGTCCGGGGGCTTCGCAAGGAGGCGGGAGAGCGGATCGCGCGCGTGCGCGAGGAGAGAGCGCTGCGAGACGTCGGGGATCTCGTGCACCGGGCGGATCTCCAGCCGCGCGAGATGGCGATCCTGGCCGAGCTCGGCGCCCTCGGCGATCTCGCGGCGCCTTCGCGCCGCACAGCCCTCTGGCAGGTCGCCGGCCTCCCGCGTGCCCGAGAGACGCTGCTGGCGGGAGCGACTCCGGCTCCTCCCGAAGCGGCTCCTCCGGAGATGACGCCCCTCGAGGAGACCCTGGCCGACTACCGGACGAGCGGCATGACCGTCGGGCCGCACGTGTTGGCGCATCTCCGGACGGACCTGGACCGGCGGGGGATCGTCCCGGTCGTGGCGCTCTCCACCCTTCCGGACGGAAGCCGCTCCCGAACCGCGGGGCTGGTCATCGTCCGGCAGCGCCCCATGACGGCAAAGGGGTTCTGCTTCCTGACCCTCGAGGACGAGACCGGGATCGGGAACGCCGTGATCACGCCGGACCGGTTCAAGCGCGTCCGACGGACCCTCCTCGAGAACCCGATGGTCGTTCTGGAGGGGCGGATCCAGCGTCGCGACGACGTCACCCACCTCAAAGTCGAGCGGATCGAGCCTCTCTCCTGGGCAGACGCCTTGCCGCCTGCTCGCGATTTCCGCTGACCGGAACCTACTTGAAAATGATTTTCAATTTCCGCATAGTGGCGCCATGCTCGTCTGCCTCTGCCAGGGCGTTTCGGACAAGGAAGTGCGCCAGGCGATCGCGCGCGGCGCGACGACTCGCAAGCAAGTCACGCGCGCCTGCGGGGCGGGGGCGGGCTGCGGCGGCTGTCACGAATCGATCCAGGACCTGATCCAGAAGCACGCCGCTTGCGAGCGCGGCGGCGAAGCACCCCCCTCGGGGCCGGTCAAGTCCTCCGCCTACGGGGCAGCGGTCAGCGCCTGAAGCGCGATCGCGGTCAGTCCGCAGCCTTTTCGCCGGGCTTCCGATCCTCCTCGGGGAGGATGCTCTCGCCCGAGGCGTTCTTGGACCGCAGGAGGGCGAGCATCCCGTCGACCCCGTCGCGCGAGATGATCTCCTGGATCTGCGAGCGGAAGTTCGAGACGAGGCTGATCCGCTCGACCACGACGTCGATCACCTTCCAGTCGCCGTCCTTCTGGCGCAGGCGGTAGTCGACGAGGATGTCCTGCGAAGGGCCGCCGCGAAGAATCTTGGTCTGAACGGTCCAGTCGCCGCGCGGCTCCTTCCGGTCGCCGGTGACGTCGACCGACTCGTTCGCGTAGGCGTCGACGTTCCGCCCGTAGGTCACAGAAAGGTGCTTCTTGAACTGCTCGACGAACTCGCGCTGCTGATCGGGCTTCAAGCGCCGCCAGTTCCGCGCGAGCACGAGCCGCGACATCGTCTCGAAGTCGAACCGGGCGTACGCGATCTTCTCGATCCGCGCGATCTTCGCGTCGGAGTCGAGAGCCGGGTCCTTCAGGATCACGAGGACCTCGTTCGCAGTCTCCCGAATGAACTCGACCGGCATTGCTGCTTGCGCGGGGAAGGCGCTCGCGCCGAGGGCGAGGACGGCGATCAGGCCGGAGAGCAGGATCGAGCGAAGGTGGGCTCTCACGGTATCTCCACGTCCTCCTCCTCGAGGTCCTCGAAGAAGTAGAGGTCGGCATCGCGTTCGGCGCGGGCTCGCTCTTCGCCCTTGATCATCTCGTCGCGCTGCTGGTTGTAGGCGTTTCGCGCCGCGGAATAGAGGTCGAACGAGGCATCGCGGACGTCGCTCACCGTCTCGAGGGCCAGGGCTCGCCGGTTGACCGCGTTCACCGCGGTCGAGCCGATCAAGATCGGCAAGTCGACGAAGAACGTCTGGATGCCGAAGTAGGCGTCGACGAGAATGCCGACGGTGTCCCGGACATTCGAGGAGCCCCAGACGGGCCAGACGAGGTACGGCCCCGGCGGCGCGCCCCACTTGCCGAGAGTCTGTCCGAAGTCGGCGCGGTGCGCGGGAAGGTCGATGTCCGTCGCGGGGTCGAAGAGCCCGCCGACGCCGACGGTGGTATTGACGGCGAAGCGCACGAGCGTCACCGCAGCAGGGTCGACCTCCCCTTGAAGGAGATCGTTCACGAAGCGGATCGGGAAGAGCAGGTTGTCGTAGAAGTTTCCGATGCTCGTCTGCGCTCGATGCGGCACGACCTTGTCGTATCCGCGTGCGACCGGCTCGAGCGCGTAGGTGTCGAACGAGTCGTTGAAGTCGAACATCGCTCGGTTGAAGGTCTGGAACGGATCCGCGTCGGTTGGAGACGTCGCTTCCTCGGCACCGGCCGCATCGTCGGCGACCGGCGCTTCGGCCGCGGTGGTCTCGGCGTCGGTGGTCTCAGCCGGGTCCGCAGCCCGTGCCACGGCAGGCGCGAGAACGAAAGCCAGCGCTGCGATCAGGAGCGCGCTCGGCGGAGAGGTTCGGGTCGCTCTCCGCACCTACTGTCCTTCGGTCTTCGACGGCTCTCCGGTCGAGCCGAAGTTGCCTGCGAACTTCCCGAGAAGCCGCTCGAGCACGACCGCCGATTCCGTGAACCCGATCTCCTCGCCGGGCTTCAGGATCTCCGTGTCGCCGCCGAGCTGGAGGGAGATGTAGCGGTCGCCGAGAAGTCCCGAAGTCACGATGGAAGCGCTCGTGTCCGCGGGAAGCTCGACCTTTGGATCGATGTCCATCGCCACGCGGGCTCGGTAGTTCTCGTCGAGTCCGATCGAGGTCACTCTTCCCACGCGCACGCCGGCGATGTCGACGGGCGCCCTGTCCTTCAAGCCCGCGACCTCGTCGAAGGTGGCGAAGAGCGGGAACCCCCCGCGGTGTTCGAACGGCGTCTCCCCGACGCGGAAGGCAAGAAACGCCACCGCGGCGAGGCCAATGACGACGAACACTCCCGCGATCAGGTCGCGTAGCGGCGATCGACTCATCAAATCTGGAACCCCCAGAGCGCGGTCAGGAAGTAGTCTCCGATCAGGACCGCGACCGACGTCACGACGACGGTCGACGTCGTCGCGGCGCTGACCCCGGCCGCCGTCGGAGTGGCGTGATACCCACGGAACGTAGCGATCAAACCGGCGAGAAAGCCAAAGATCAAGGCCTTGAGGTAGCAACCGCCGATGTCGTCGGCGAAGCGAATCGACGACTTCAGGCTGGACAGGAACACGCCTGCGTCGAGGCCCATCAAGCCGACGCCGATGAAGTACGCGCCCAGGAGGCCGGCCAGCACGAAGAGGGACGTCAGAATCGGCATGACGAAGATCATCGCGATGGCCTTCGGCGCCACGACGATATCCATCGGATCCACGGACATCATCCGTAAGCCGTCGAGCTGCTCGGAGGTCACCATCGAAGAGATCTCGGCGGCGGTAGCCGAGCCCGCTCGGCCCGTGACGAGCAGCGCCGTCAAGACGGGCCCGAGCTCGCGCACCAGGCTGAGCCCGACGACCGCGCCGAGCGACCCTTCCGCTCCGAAGCGCACGAGCGTGTTGTAGCCCTGGAGGCCGAGCACCATCCCCACCGCGAAACCGGAGACGCCGACGATCACGAGCGACAGCACCCCGAGGTTGTAGATCTCGTCGACGAAGCGCTGCGGCCGGAGCGGCGGCACGACCGCCGCGCGCAGGAAGCTCAGGGTGAACAGAAGCATGCTTCCGAGCTCCGCGACGACGCGGATGGCGCGGAAGCCGAGCTCGCGGACAAGCGCGACGGGCGTCACGTGGCGGCACGCTCCTCGCGGTCGAGCGCTTCGACGTCGAGCTCCTCGTCGAAGAAGTCGGCGACCTCGGGATCGCTGCTCGAGCGCAGCGCCGCCGGCGGACCGCAAACGGAGCGTCCCGGGAGCAGCAGCAAAGCCTGATCCGCCAGGCGCAACGTCGACGCGATGTGGTGCGACACGACGATCAACGTGATGCCTCGCTGACGGTTGATGCGCGTCAAGAGGATCTCGATGCGCTTCAGGGAAGCGGGATCGAGCCCCGAGAACGGCTCGTCGCAGAGAAGGATCTCGGGGCTGCGGATGATCGCGCGCGCGAGGGCCGCGCGCCGGAGCATGCCTCCCGAGAGCTGCCCCGGAAGAAGACCCTCGACGTTCCCGAGACCGACGGCGTCGAGCTGCGCGCGGACCGCTTGCGCGATCGCCGCGCGATCGAGATCCGTGTGCTCGCGCAGCGGCAGCGCGAGGTTGTCGAAGACGCTCAAGGAGTCGAGCAGCGCGCCGTGCTGGAAGAGCATGCCGATCCGCGAGCGCACCTCGGCGAGGCTCGTGTGCGGATCGGTGACATCGTGGCCGGCGACCTCGACCCGTCCTGCCTCGGGCTGGATCAGACCGCCGATCAACCGCAGGAGCGTGCTCTTGCCGGATCCGCTGCCGCCGAGCACGACCGTGATGCGGCCGCGCGGGAACGCGCAGGACAGCGAATCGAAGACGGTGCGGCCGTCGAAGGCCATATGCACCCGGTCGAATCGAACGTGAGCGTCAAACGAGGCGGGGCGGTCCATCATCGATCGAGCGCCGTCGGACGCCGTCCTCTCCGGAACTATCAGAGGCACCGATGCGGCACCAGCGCGCCGGAGCACGCTCGGCGCGGCTCGACGCGTCGAAACGACGCCGTCGAACCGGAGAGTGCGCCCGCCAGGAATCGAACCTGGACTTAGGGTTCCGGAGACCCTCGTGATATCCTTTTCACCACGGGCGCTCGGCTTCCTCTCTTACAGGACGTCCCGCGAGGCTGCCATGCGCAGCGGCGTCCCGCCGCGGTCCAGCGGCCGCCGTCGGCGCACGAAAGGCCGCGCACTGGCGACGCGGGCGGTCGAAGGGTAGAGAAGGCCGGGACCGGGCTTCCGATTGGGCGGTCGCCAAGTTTGGTAAGGCACCGGATTTTGGTTCCGGCATTCGAAGGTTCGAATCCTTCCCGCCCAGCTCAGCGGCGGCGAGGACTCGCACCGGAATTCGTCGAGCATGGACGGAAAGAACCAGGGCGACGTCGCCAAGGACGCGATCAAGATCTTCGCCGGGAACTCGAACCCGGAGCTCGCGCGCGACATCTGCACGTGCCTCGGCGTCGGCTTGGCGCGAGCGGAGCTGCGCCGCTTCAGCGACGGCGAGATCAACGTCGACATCCAGGAGAACGTGCGCGGCGGCGACGTCTTCGTCCTCCAGTCGACCTCGACGCCGGGCAACGACCACTTGATGGAGCTGCTCCTGATGCTCGACGCGCTGAAGCGTGCTTCGGCCGCGCGCATCACCGCCGTCATGCCGTATTACGGCTACGCGCGGCAGGACCGGAAGGTCGCCCCGCGCGCGCCGATCAGCGCGAAGCTCGTCGCGGACCTGATCGAGACGGCGGGCGCCTCGCGCCTCCTGACGATGGATCTGCACGCGGGCCAGATCCAGGGATTCTTCAACATTCCGGTCGACAACCTCTACGCGACGCCGGTGTTGCTGCGTCATCTGCGCGAGCGCGTCGCGGACACGGCCTGCACGGTGATCTCGCCCGACGCCGGCGGCGTCGAGCGTGCCCGTGCGTTCGCAAAGCGCCTCGACGGCTCCCTCGCGGTCATCGACAAGCGCCGCTCCGGTCCGAACGAAGTCGCCGAGATGCACATCATCGGCGAGGTGCGGTCGCGCATCGCGATCCTCGTCGACGACATGGTCGACACGGCCGGCACGCTGACGAACGCGGCCAAGGCTGCCATCGAGGCCGGCGCACAGGAAGTGCTCGCGGTGTGCACGCACGCGGTCCTCTCCGGACCTGCGATCGATCGGCTCGAGGCGTCGCAGATTCGCGAGCTGATCGTCACGAACACCATCGCGCACGCCGACCACGTCCGGGCGTGCAAGAAGATCCGCTCCCTCTCGGTCGCGCAGCTCATCGCCGAAGCGATCCGGCGCACGCACCACGAGGAGTCGATCAGCTCGCTGTTCATCTGACCGGCGCAAGTTCTCAAGGAAGAGCAAAATGGAAGCACTCGTACTCGAGGTCGAGAAGAGGGAGGCGGGCGGGAAGGGCCGTGCGCGCCGGACGCGCATGGGCGGTCGCGTGCCGGGGATCTTCTACGGACCGGCGACGCCCGCGACTCCCGTGCAGGTGGACGCGCTCCTCTTCGATCGCCGCATCCGTGGCCTCGAGGGAACGCGCCTGATCGAGCTGCGCTCGGGGGACGCCGCGCTGAACGGTCGCCTCGTGCTGATCCGCGAGCTGCAGGAGCATCCCGTCACGGGCGCCGCGGTGCACGTCGATCTGATGGAGGTTCCGCTCGACAAGCCGATCGACATCGAGATTCCGCTCCATTTCGTCGGCAAGGCCGAGGGCGTCACGCTCGGCGGCATTCTCCAGCCGATCCTGCGCGAGCTTCCCGCACGCTGCTTGCCGACCGAGATTCCGCCCGCGATCGAAGTCGACGTCTCGGGCCTCGCCATCCATCAGAGCATCCACGTGTCGGACTTGACGCTTCCGTCCGGCGTCACCGCGACGATCGACGAGGACGAGGCCGTCGTCACGGTCGTTCCGCCGGCGGCGGCTGCCCCCGAGGGCGCCGAGGGCCAGGAGGCCGCAGGAGCCGAGGGCGAGGCCGCCAAGCCTGCGGAAGGCGGCGAGGGCGGCGGCTCCGCCGAGAAGTCGAAGTCCTGATCGAGTCCGTGCGGCGCGCGATCGTGGGCCTGGGAAATCCGGGCCCGCGTTACGTGGGGACGCCCCACAACGTGGGGTTCGTGGTCCTCGACGCGGTCGCGTCGCGGCTCGGGATCGCGCTCGACCGGCGCGACCACGGTGCGATCTGGGGCCGCGGCAGCCGGGAGGAGCTCGGAGAGATCGTGCTCGCGAAGCCGCAGCGCTACATGAACCGGAGCGGAGGACCCGCGCGCGCGGTGCTCGAGGAATGCGGCGTCGCGGTGCCGGACGTCCTGGTCGTCCACGACGACCTCGACCTCGATCTCGCGCGCGTCAAGCTCAAGCGCGGCGGCGGTGCCGGCGGTCACCGCGGGCTCGAGTCGCTCCTCGAGGAGCTCGGAGACGCATCGTTCTGCCGCCTCCGGATCGGCATCGGCAGGCCGCCCGCGGGAGACGCCGCGGACTACGTGCTCGGGCCGTTCCCGTCCGGGCAGGAGGCCCTGGTCGCCGACGCCCTCGGGCGCTCCGCCGAGGCGGCTCTCTCCTGGCTCTCCGTCGGGATGGACGCCGCGATGAACCGCGTCAACGCGGCCGCGGCTCGACCGGGCTCGCCCGAAGAGCTCCCTGCGCCATCCGCGCGGGGCCCCGTTGAACGCTAGCAGCCCGGTTGCTAGGGGAACTGCTTTTCCGGAGGCGAGATGCGTTGCTACGAATCCACGCTTGCCCTGCACCCCGACCTCGGTGAAGCCGGCGTCCAGGAGCAGATGGAGCGAGTCCGGCAGATCATTGCCGCGCACGGTGGCTCGATTCGCGAGGTCGCGGAGTGGGGCCAGCGCGATCTGGCGTACCCGATCCGCAAGCAGCGTCGCGCGATGTTCCAGGTCGTCGTGTACGACGGCACCGGCGCCACGGTGTCCGAGCTCGAGCGCAACCTGCGCATCTCGGATCACGTCCTCCGCTACATCACAGTAAGGGTCGATCCGGATCGCCCGCCCCTCGACATCGGGAGGCAGCGGCGCGCTTCGTCCTCCGAGGACGAAGACGGCGGTAGCGAAGAGGGCGGGGGCGACCTCGAGGATGCGGAGGACGTCTCGGGCGGCGCCTGAGCGTTCACAGAGAGAAAGAAGACGATGCGGGAGTCGAACGACACGGACGACGGGAACGAGTACGGCGGCGGGGGTCGGGGTCGCCCCGGAGGCTACGGCCGTTCGGGCGACGGCGATCGTCGCGGCGGTCGCGGTGGCCGCTCGGACGGGCCGTTCCGGCGGCGCGGCGGGCGTCGCAAGGTATGCCGCTTCTGCGCCGAAAAGACTCTTCCGATCGACTACAAGGAAGTGAAGATCCTCTCGAACTTCATCACCGAGCGCGGCAAGATCATACCGTCGCGCATCACCGGCAACTGCGCACGCCATCAGCGCCGCCTCCGCGATGCGATCAAGCGCGCGCGTGCTTCGGCGCTTCTTCCCTTCACCCTGCTGCGTCGCTGAGGAGTGAAGCGTGTCTCATAGCCGAAGCCAGGAAGTGATCCTTCGCGAGGACGTCGAGCACCTCGGCAGCATGGGCGAGGTGGTCCGCGTCAAGGCGGGCTACGCGCGCAACTATCTCCTGCCGCGCGGCCTGGCGGTGACCGCCAGCCGCCGGACGCTGGCCGATCTCGAGCATCAGAAGCGGCTCGTCGAAGGAAAGCGCGGACGCGAGCGCAAGGCCGCCGCGACGGTCGCGGATCGCGTCGAAGGGCTGGTCCTCGAGATCGCCGCGCGGGCGGGCGAGGAGGAGAAGCTCTACGGCTCGGTGACGAACATCGACATCGAGAAGCTCCTCCAGGCGCAAGGCGTTCGCGTCGATCGCCGGCGCATCGACCTGCAGGATCCGATCAAGCGTCTCGGAACCTACCGCATCACCGTAGGCATCGCGCACGACGTCAAGGCGACGTTCACGCTGAAGGTCGTCGGCAAGGGAGGCGCCGACGGCGAGGACGCGGGCGCGGGCGAGTAGCCGTCGCGCGACGGCGCGTCGCGCCCACACAGCTCCATGTCGGACTCGAGGGTGCTCGAGAGGCGCTCCGTACTGCGCGGCCGCGTGATCGACGTCGGCGTCGAGCGCGTGCGCCTGCCGAACGGCCGCGAGACGCAGCTCGAGATCCTGCGCCATCCCGGAGCGGCCGCGATCCTGCCGGTGACGGAGGGGGGCGAGGTCGTTCTGATCCATCAGTTCCGGCACGCCGCGGACGGCTACCTCTGGGAGCTCCCGGCCGGGACGCGAGAGAAGGACGAGGAGCCGCTCGCCTGCGCGCGCCGCGAGCTCACCGAGGAAACGGGGCTCGAAGCTTCGACGTGGCTCGACCTCGGCGACATGACGCCGGCGCCGGGGTACACGAACGAGCGCATCCAGCTCTTCCTCGCGCGTGACTTCACGAGCGCTCCCGAGAAGCGCGACGACGACGAGCTGATCACCGAGGTGCGTCGCGTCCCGGTCGCCGAGGCGCTCGCGTGGGCGGCGGATGGGACCGTCGTCGATGCGAAGACGATCGTGGCGCTCTTCCGCGCGGTGCAGCGCGGGCTCCTTGCAACCCGCCGCGGGGCCTCGTGAAGGTCGGCATCGCAGGATTCCCCGGCGCCGGGAAGACGACGATCTTCAACGCGCTGACCGGTCTCTCCGCGGAGACCGGACCGGGCAGCTCCGCTTCGGGCAAGGTCAACCTCGGCGCGATCAAGGTGCCGGACGAGCGCGTCGACCGTCTCACCGAGGTCTTCCAGCCGAAGAAGACGACCTACGCCGAGATGACGTTCGTCGACTTCCCCGATCCGCCGGGCGAGTCGAGTCGTCTCGATCCGAAGGTGATCACGCAGATGCGCGAGGTCGAAGCGCTCGCGCACGTCGTGCGCGCCTTCGAGGATCCGACGCAGCCGGTCGCGGCGGACCCGCTTCGCGACCTTGCGAGCTTCGCGACCGAGCTGATCGTCGCGGACCTCTCGATCGTCGAGCGTCGCCTCGAGCGCGTCGCGAAGGAGAAGGGAAAGGAGCGCGAGAAGGAGCTCCTGACGCGCGTGAACGAACGCCTCGAAGCGGAGCAGGAGCTTCGCGGCATGGAGCTGACGAACGAGGAGGAGACGGCGCTCGCGGGCTTCGGCTTCCTCTCGCGGAAGCCGCGTCTCGTCGTCGTCAACGTCGACGAGAGCGCGCTCGCGGAGGGCGTTCCCGCCGAGATCCGCGCGCAGACCGACGCCGCCGGTCTGCAGGCGATCGCGATCTCCGGCAAGGTCGAGATGGAGCTCGGCGAGCTCGAGCCGGACGAGCGCCGCGTGTTCGAGCGCGACCTCGGCCTCGCCGAGTCCGCCCGCGATCGCTTCATCCGCGCTTCCTACGCCCTTCTCGACCTGATGAGCTTCCTCACGAGCGGCGAGGACGAGGTGCGTGCGTGGACGATCCGTCGCGGCGACACCGCGCAGATCGCCGCCGGGAAGATCCACAGCGACATCGCACGTGGTTTCATCCGTGCGGAGGTCGTCCCCTTCGCGGATCTCGTCGAGCTGGGCAGCGAGGCGCGATGCCGGGAAGCGGGAAAGCTCCGCCTCGAGGGGAAGGAGTACGTCGTCGCAGACGGCGACGTGATCCACTTCCGTTTCAATGTCTGAGCGAACGCCGGCGGTGCCTTCGCGTTGACAGTAGTGACCGCCATTGGTACCCGGGGCCGTTGATCCGGCGCACGCGCAGGCACGTAGCTCAGTGGGAGAGCGCCTCCTTGACACGGAGGAGGTCGGCGGTTCAATCCCGCCCGTGCCTATCGTTCCGTTGCGCTACCGCTTCTCATGCAGAGCTCGCCCCACAAGTCGCCTTCGCAGCCGGTGCCGGTCCAAGCCGGGGAATCGGCTTCGCAGGCGTTCGCGCGCGCTGGGATCGGCTCGGGTGCGATCGGAGCGAAGCAGGGCGGTAAGCTGATCGACCTCGGCCGCCCGCTCGCGCAGGGCGGAGAGGTCGAGCCGGTCCTTCCCGACAGCGCCGGCGGGCTCGACATCCTCCGGCACTCGACCGCGCACCTCCTGGCGCAGGCCGTGAAGCGTCTCTTCCCCGAGGCGCAGGTGACGATCGGTCCGGTGATCGAGGACGGCTTCTACTACGACTTCTCCTTCTCGCGCGCGTTCACACCGGAGGACCTCGAGCGCCTCGAAGCGGAGATGCGTCGCATCGTCGACGAGGACCATCCGGTGCAGCGCACCGTCGAGGACCGGCCGGTCGCGGTCGCGCGCTTCGAGAAGATGGGCGAGGCCTACAAGGCGGAGATCATCGCCGGCTTCCCCGAGGGCGAGGAGATCTCGCTCTACTCGCAGGGCGAGTTCGTCGATCTCTGCCGCGGTCCGCACGTGCCCTCGACCGGTCGGATCGGCGCGTTCAAGCTCACGCACGTCGCGGGAGCGTACTGGCGCGGCGACGAGCGGAACGAGATGCTCCAGCGCATTTACGGCACAGCGTTCCCGACGCAGGCCGAGCTCGACGAGCACCTCGCCCTCCTCGAGGAGGCGAAGAAGCGCGATCACCGGAAGATCGGTCCCGCGCTCGAGCTCTTCTCGCTGCATCCGGTGGCGCCTGGGATTCCGTTCTTCCATCCGAAGGGCACCGTCGTCTACAACGTGCTCGTCGAGTACATCCGGAACCTGTACCGCCGCTACGGCTACCAGGAGGTGATGACGCCTCTCCTCTACAAGACCGACATCTTCAAGACTTCGGGTCACTACGAGGCGTATCGCGAGGACATGTTCCTCGCCGAGGCCGACGGCGAGGAGTACGGCGTCAAGCCGATGAACTGCCCGGGACACGTCTACTTCTTCTCACAGGGGAAGAAGTCGTACCGGGATCTGCCGGTCCGCCTGGCGGACTTCTCACGGCTGCACCGGTTCGAGCGCTCGGGCGTACTCTCCGGCCTGACGCGCGTCCGCGGGTTCACGCAGGACGACGCGCACATCTTCTGCACGCCGGAGCAGATCGACGACGAGTTCGCGTCCTTCATCGCGATGACGAAGGAAGTGCACCGCGCCTTCGGGCTCGGCGACGTCGAGGTCGCGGTCGAGACCCGTCCCGAGAAATACATCGGGGACCTCGCCTTGTGGGACGAGGCGGAGAGGGCGCTGCAGGAGGGCCTCGACCGGGCCGGCTTCGCTTACACCGTGAACCCCGGAGATGGGGCGTTCTACGGGCCGAAGATCGCCTTCAATTTCCGCGACGTCCTGAAGCGCTCCTGGACCCTCTCGACGATCCAGATCGACTGCGCGATGCCTGACCGCTTCGGGATCCGCTACATCCGCCCGGACGGGCAGGACGGCCGCCCGGTGATGCTGCACCGGGCGATCCTCGGCTCTCTCGAGCGGTTCATCGCGATCCTGATCGAGCACACCGCCGGCGAGCTGCCGCTCTGGCTGGCGCCGATTCAGGTCCGGGTGCTAAACGTCACCGACCGCGCCGCGGACCACGCACATGCTCTGGTGCGGCGGCTCGCGGACCGTGGGGTCCGCGCCGAAGTGGACGATCGCAACGAAAAGCTCGGGTTCAAGATCCGGGCAGCAGAGATGCAGAAGATCCCCGTGCTCGCCGTCGTCGGAGACAAGGAAGTCGCCGCCGAGGCCGTCGCGCCGCGTTGGCGGCACGAGGGCCGGGGCGGTGAGAAGGGCCAGCCGCCGCAGCCCGTGGCGAGCTTCGTCGACGAGGTTGCGCAGCGCGCGGCCCTGCCGTGAGCGCCGAGGAGTCAGACCGATGCCGAAGATGAGGACCAACCGCTCCGCCGCCAAGCGCTTCCGCGCCGTCGGCAACGGCAAGATCAAGCGAGCGAAGGCGTTTGCGCGCCATCAGATGTCGGCGAAGAGCCGCAAGCAGAAGCGCCGCCTTCGCGCTGGCGTGATCGTCTCCGCCGCGGACGCACCGGGTATCCGGCGCCTCCTGCCGTATCTCTGAAGCGACCTCCAGGAGGAACGAGCCATGCCGAGGGCGAAACGCGGAACGAAGGCGCATCACCGCCGCAAGAAGATCATGAAGCTCGCCAAGGGCAACGTCGGCGGGCGACGCAAGCTCTATCGCCAGGCGCGCGAGACGGTCGAGAAGGCGCTCACGTACGCCTATCGCGACCGGCGGGTACGGAAGCGTGACTTCCGCTCGCTCTGGATCGTGCGCATCAACGCGGCCGCGCGACCGCACGGCCTGTCCTACAGCCGGTTCATCGCCGGCCTGAAGCAGGCCGGGATCGAGATGGATCGCAAGGTCCTCGCCGACCTGGCGATCCGCGACGCCACGGCCTTCGGCGAGATCGCGGCGAAGGCGAAGGCGGCTCTCGCCGCCTGACGCCGGCGCCGATCGTCGTTCGTGCGGGCACGATCCCTGGAACCCTGGAGGGCCTTCGCATGACCAAGGCGGACATCGTCGAGCGTATCTACGAGCGGGCGCGTGTCTCCAAGAAGGACGCGTCCGACGTGGTCGACCTCGTGTTCGAGGTCATCAAGACCCACCTCGAGGGTGGCGAGAAGGTCAAGCTCTCCGGGTTCGGGAACTTCGTCGTCCACGAGAAGCGGCCCCGGAAAGGGCGGAACCCGCAGACCGGCGAGGAGATCACGATCTCGGGCCGCCGGGTGCTCTCGTTCAAGGCGAGCCAGGTCCTGAAGGGAACGATCAACCAGGGCGTCGTCGATCACGGCGGCGGCGAGCCCCGCTCCCCGCTCTCGAGCGGCTCCTGAGCCGCTTTTGGAGCCGGTGCCGGTCGCGGCGGCCGGCTCCCCTCGCGGGCGCCGCGCCTAGCGGCGGCGCGGCGGCTTCACCCGCGGCGTCAAGCGATAGACCCGATGGCTCGACGGACGCGGCCGGACCGGCCCTTCGCTGCACGGCTGCGGCGTGAGAAGCCGCTCACGGAGCGAGTCGGGATCGAGAGCCAGCGACTCGCAGATGTTGTTGAACGAGAACGCCCAGTCCCAGTCGCTCGAGCGGATCCACTTCTCCGCCTGACGGGCGAGGAGCCGGGGACGCACGCGCGGGCTCCGGATGTGCTCCTGGAAGCAGCGAATCCCGTCCTCCAGGACCGCGAGCATCAGCGCGCGCTCGCCGGAGACGTCCTCCATGCCGACGGAGCGGTCATAGAACTGCTCCGGAAGGATGACGTCGGGGCCGAAGGTCGCCGAGTCGCGCACGGCCCGCTCGGCTTCGCCGCGTGCCCGCCGCGAGCCCTGCGACCGGCCACCGGGCCGCGAGCCCGGATCGGCAACTGGCTGGTCCTCGAGCGGGAGGAGTCCGGCCGGAACGTGCTCGGGGAATTCCGAGGAAGGTACCTGCTGAGCGAGGGAAGAGTTGAGCGTATTCATGAACGATCGGTCTCCCGGATCACTGACGCCGGCGATTGCCCAGCAACAGAAGGCCGAAGGCGAAGCCTGCGACCATGGAGAAGCAGAGAGTGGCGGTTGGGTCGGTGAACGCGAGCATCGGAACCTCCGAATACGGGGATGACGGATCCGTCGAAGTCCTGGAAGGCAGCCTGGCGGAGCTTGCCTCGACCAGGGTTGCAGCCCGCGGAACAGCAAGCCTTACGCCACTTGATGCAAGGGAAAACCCCCTATCCGTCAGGGGTTTGGCGGGTCGTGCGGACTCCGCACTCGCGCATCGGTGCAAGGTTTTGCAGTGGCGCCGCTTCCGCGTCCGTTCAGCGGGATTCACGCATGCTCCAAAACGCGTGGCGCAGGGCCAACTTGCTCCGCCGCGCCAAACCCAGTAGATCGAGGCTGACCGGGGCGTAGCGCAGCCTGGTAGCGCACCTGCTTGGGGTGCAGGAGGTCGCCAGTTCAAATCTGGCCGTCCCGATTGACGCCCCCCGGGGACCCCGCTCGTAGGGGACCCGGGGCAAGCACCTCCGGCAGAAGCCCTCTTCGGCAGGGCCGTTTTCCTTGCCTGCGAGGGTCGAGGTCTGCTAGCCCGTGGGCGGCTGAGGGGTGGGATGTGGTGGTGATGTTCGACCGCGCGCGTCGGCGCATGGTGGCCGAGCAGCTCGAGGGTCGTGGGATCCGCGACCCGCGTCTCCTGCACGCGATGGGACGGGTGCCGCGCCACGAGTTCCTCGAGGAGGCTCTGCGACACCGCGCCTACGAGGAGTTCGCGCTGCCGATCGGCTACGGGCAGACCATCTCGCACCCGTACACGGTTGCGCTCATGACCGAGGCGCTCGAGCTCCAGGGTCACGAGCGCGTCCTCGAGGTCGGAACCGGATCCGGCTATCAGACCGCCGTCCTGGCGGCGCTTTGCGCGAACGTCTTCACCATCGAGCGACTCGCGGCGCTCGCCATGCGTGCGCGCAAAGTCCTCGATTCGCAGGCGATCTACAACGTCGCGCTGCAGATCGGGGACGGTACGATCGGCTGGAAGGCGGAGGCCCCGTTCGACGCGATCCTGGTCGCGGCGGGCGGACCGGACCTCCCGCGGCCGCTGCTCTCGCAGCTCCGCCGCGGCGGCCGACTAGTGGTTCCGGTCGGAGATGGCGATAGCCAATCGTTGCTTCGCCTCCGGCTGGAAGACTCGGGCATCCGCGAGGAAGTCATCGCGGACTGTCGCTTCGTCAAGCTTCTGGGGCGCTTCGGTTTCGCACGCTGAGGCGAGAGGGAGAGGGGCCCGGCGGACAGGCGTCCGGCGGAATGGTGCGGGGGGGGAAGAGGATTGGATGTCGGGTTGGGTCGATGGGGTGGGCCGCGCGAAGCGGAGGGTCGCGCTCGTTCCGGCGACGGCGCTTCTGAGCGTCCTCCTGATGGGAGGCTGTAGCGCGTCCCGCGGACCCGCTGGCTGGGCAGGCGCGCCGCCGCCCAACGGACATTTCATCTGGCCGACGTCCGGGGAGATCAGCTCCCCGTTCGGACCGCGCGGGGCTTCGAACCACGACGGCATCGACATCGCGGCCCCCGAGGGAACGCCCATTCGGGCGGCCGCTTCGGGCTGGGTGCTCTATGCCGGCGTCTTGCGAGGGTACGGCCGGGTCGTCATCCTCGGTCACGATTACGGCCTGACGTCGGTCTACGCGCACAGCCGCGACGTCTACGTCCGGGTGGGGACTCGTGTGCAGCGCGGCAGTGTGATTGCATCGGTGGGGCGAACCGGGCGAGCGACCGGACCGAACCTCCACTTCGAGATCCGTCGGGCCAACGTCGCCGCCGACCCGTTGCACTACCTGCCGCAGCGACTGCCCGTGCTGGCCGAAGCGCGCCGCCTGCCGATCGGAGGATGAGAGCCCCATGTCCGAGTCCCTGCGACGATTGATCCGCGACGTCCCCGATTTCCCGAAGCCCGGAATCCTGTTCCGCGACATCACGCCGCTCCTCGCCAACGGTCCGGCACTCCGCGAGGCCGTCGAGGCGATCGCGGAGCCGTGGCGCGGCAAGGTCGACGTGGTCCTCGGAATCGAGTCGCGCGGCTTCATCCTCGGCGCCCCGGTGGCCGTCCACCTCGGCGTCGGGCTCGCCATCGTGCGGAAGCCCGGCAAGCTTCCCTCGGACATCCGGCAGATGACGTACGATCTCGAGTACGGCACGGACACGCTCGAGATCCACAGCGACGCCGTCGCACCGGGCTCGCGCGTCCTCCTCGTCGACGACCTCCTCGCCACGGGCGGAACGGCGGCCGCCAGCGTGCAGCTGATCCGCGCTCTCGAGGGCAAGCCCGTCGGCGCCTCGTTCCTGATCGAGCTCGGCTTCCTTTCCGGCAGGGAGCGCCTCGCGCCGGTTCCGGTCCACACGGTCATCCGCTACGACTGACCGGCATGGCCGACCCGATCCGTTCCACCTTCCAGCAGATGATGAACGAGGTGGTGGCGTACGGGAGCTGCTGCGAGTGCGGCTCGTGCGTCCTCGTCTGCCCCCACAACGTCATCGAGTACATCGACGGGAAGCCGAAGCAGACGGCGAAGGAGAGCGCGCCGCACGACTTCTGCGGGATCAGCGAGGGGATCGGCTGCGACGTCTGCGCGCAGGTGTGCCCGCGTCTCTATCCGCGCGAGTTCCAGGTCGCGGACGCGGTTTTCGCTGGAGAGCCGGAGCCTCCGGAGGAGCCGATCTACCAGGGCATCTTCGGGAAGTACCGGCGCATCGTCGCCGCGCGCTCGACCGACCCCGGCGTCCTCGCGACGTGCCAGGACGGGGGCGTCGTGACGACGCTCCTCGCGTACGCGTTCGAGAAGGATCTGATCGACGGCGCGGCCGTCTCGGCGCGCGACCCGGAGAAGCCCGCGCATCCGATCCCGAAGCTCGTGACGTCACGCGAGGAAGCGCTCGAGACGGCGGGCTCCTGGTACACGTACTGCCCGAACAACCTCGCCCTCGCCGAAGCCGAAGAGAAGGGTGCCAGTCGCATCGCCTTCGTCGGCGTCCCCTGCCAGATCACGCCGGTCCGCAAGATGCAGCAGGCGGATCCGAAGGTGCTCGAGAACGGCCGCAAGAAGGAGAAGCACCTCGCCCGGCAGACGAAGTTTCTGAAGGGCTTCGGCGAGCGGGTGACGCTGACGATCGGACTCCTCTGCACCGAGGTCTTCACCTACGAAGGTCTGATGGTCGGGAAGATCCAGAACGAGATGGGGATTCCGCTCTCCGAGGTCGAGAAGTTCAACGTCAAGGGCAAGGTTCTGATCTACAAGAAGGGCGGCGAGCTCGTGGACATGCCGCTCAAGCGCGCGCAGGAGTACGCGCGTCCCGAGTGCCACCACTGCGGCGACTTCACCGGCGAGGTCGCGGACATCTCGTGCGGCGGCGTCGGCTCGATGGAGTGGACGATCGTGATCCTGCGCACGCGTCGCGGCGAGGAGATGTTCGATCGCCTCGTCGCCGACGGGCGCGTGCAGACGCGGTCGATGGACGAGTTCGAGAGCTCCATGAAGATCCTGCTCCGCCTCGCACAGCGCCAGCACGAGCGCGTTCCCGTTCCGCCGGGCCGCCAGCCGGAGTGGGTGCGGCCTGGCTACGCGATGCCGACGGACCGCTCGGCCTAGGGCCTAGCCTGCATTTCTCACCAGATCCCTACTGCGGCGGCCGATAGCACCGAATCTTCGCGAGCTTCTCCCTCCGGGCTCCTCGACGTACTGTTCAAGTACGCCTGCGTCGCCCTCCGGTCCGAGGCTCGCGAATCTTCCGCACTCTCGACCGCCTCGCGACGTGATCTGGTGAGAAATGCAGGCTAGTGCACCGCCGCCGAGATAGCGTCAACATCTTACCGCCCCTCGACGCCCCTCGCGGCGTCACACCTCCTCGAAATATGCCAGATATTCCTTCGTCGGCGTTCCTTGCGAGGGACGCCGATGAACGGCAATCTGCTTGACGCTATCTCGACGGCGGTGCACTAGCGGAACAGGTCGTTCTCGGCCGGACGGATCAGCGCTCGGCCGGTCGCGCGATCGGAGCTCGCTTCCGGGAGCGTCAAGCCGCGCACGAGCACCGCGGGGATGCCGTCGGCCTTGCCCATCAGAAGCCCGGCCGCGCACGCGATCTGATCGGCGGTCGCGATCACGGTGACGCCGAGCTCGTGCCCCGCACGGTCGCGCTGGCCGCGGAGGTCGTCGAGCGGCTCGATCCCCGCGACGCCGAGTGCGAACTCGACCTGGCCTTCACGCCAGGGGCGTCCGAAGGTGTCCGTGACGACGATCCCAAGGTCGACGCCGAGATGCCCGCGGAGCTCGCGGCGAAGTCGTGCTGCCGAGTCATCGGGGTCGGCGGGAAGGAGCGTCACCACTCCCGGCGCGAGGGCGTTCGACTGGTCGATACCCGCGTTCGCGCAGATCCAACCCGGTCCGGTCTCGACGATCAGGTTTCCGCGATCCATGCGCACGATGCGCTTGCTCTCGCGGAGGACGAGCTCGATCAGGCGCGCGTCCTTCTCGTGCTCGCTGGCCCACGCGATCGCGAAGGGCGAGGGCTCGACGGTCGCGAGATCGACGACGCGACCCTCGGCCTTGGAGACGACCTTCTGGCAGACGACGAGGACGTCGCCGGTCTTGACGCCGACGCGCGACTCGCTGATCGCGCGCGCGAGGATCCGCGCGAGATCGTCGCCCGGGCGGACGTCCGGGATGCCCGGGAGCGGGAGAACGTGGATCGCCATCAGCTCGCGAGTGCCGCGCGCACGGAAGCGCCGATCCCGAGGACGTGGCGCGCGACGGCGATGGAGCGGGCCGGAGTGCTCATCAGAGTCGGAACCGCCGCGACGCGTAGCCCGGTGGTCTCGAGCGGGCCGATGGCGGAGCGATCCGCCGCGTCGATCACGAGCGCGTCGAGCAGGTCGCGATAGAGCTCGGCGAGAGCGAGAGCGCTCGGCTTCATGCCGAGGCCGCGCATCATGCGATCCGCCGGTCCCTTGACCGGGCGTCCGCCGATCAACGGCGAGACCGCGACGACGGGCGCCGTCGCACGCCGCACGGCCGAGCGCACGCCCGGCACGGCGAGGATCGGCCCGATGCTGACGAACGGATTGCTCGGCGCGATCACGACGAGACCCGCTTCGCCGATCGCCTTCAGGACGCCGGGAGCCGGACGAGCGGAGCGCACGCCCTCGTAGTGGATCGCGCGCACCGCCGGACGCCCGCGCTCGCGGACGAGATACTCCTGGAACGAAAGGCGCCCCTGCGGCGCCTCGATCACGGTCCGCACGGGAACGTCCGTCATCGGTAGGACGCGCACGGAGACGCCGAGAGCGCGCGCCTGCGCCGCGGTGATCTGCGAGAGCGTCTTCCCGGTGCGGAGCTCCTCCGTGCGGAAGAGGTGCGTCGCGAGGTCGCGGTCGCCGAGGCGGAACCACGTTTCGGCTCCGTAGCCCGCGAGCTGGTCCATCGCGTGGAACCCGTCACCGGCGATGCCCCAGCCACGGTCCGGGTCCGACAGGCCCGAGAGCGTGTAGAGGATCGTGTCGATGTCCGGGCAAACGTGCAGTCCGTGGAAGACGTCGTCGTCCCCGGTGTTGACGATCACCGACAGCGAGCTCGCCGGGACGAGCTCGACGAGCCCCCGCAGGAGACGCGCCGCGCCCACGCCGCCGGCGAGGACGGTGACCTTGCCGGTGCGGTTGCGCTTCACGCGCCGAGTGCGTTGCCGGCCGGGAGGCTCTCCGCGGCGGAATGGGCGTTTCCCGCCGCCGTGCTCGCTCCGACCTCGCCGTAGAGCGTCGAGCGCCGCCGCGGCACGCGGCCCATCGAGCGGATCAGCGCCTCGATCTCCTCCGGGCTCGTATACTCGCCTGCGTCGGCGCCGGCTTCGCGCGAGATGCTTTCCTCCATCAGAGTGCCGCCGAAGTCGTTGACGCCGGCTGCGAGGCTCAGAGCGGAGAGCTCGTGTCCGAGCTTCACCCACGAGGTCTGCAGGTTGTCGATCGAGCCGCGGAAGAACAGCCGGCACGTCGCGTACATCCGTAGGTCGGAAGCGCCCTGTGGAAACGGGCGAACGAGGCCGCGCTGGTAGAGGATCGTGTTCTCGTAGATGAAGCGGAGCGGCACGAACTCCGTGAAGCCGCCGGTCTCGCGCTGCATTTGGCGCAGCAGCGCCAGGTGCGCGGAGACGTGCCCGAGGTTCTCGACGTGCCCGTACATGATCGTCGAGGTCGTCGGAATGCCGACCCGGTGCGCGGTCGAGATGATGTCGATCCACGTCGCGACGTCGACCTTCTTGTGCGACAGCACCTCGCGCACCTCGTCGTCGAGGATCTCCGCCGCCGTACCGGGCACGCTTCCGAGCCCCGCGTCGCGCAGCATCGTCAGGTAGTCGAAGAACGACATGTTCGTCCGACGCGACCCGTAGAGGATCTCCATCGGCGAGAACGCGTGCATGTGGATCTTCGGGAAGGCCGTCTTGATCGCGACGAGCACGTCCCGGTAGTGGAACGCGGTCATCTGCGGGTTGATCCCGCCCTGCATGCAGATCTCGGTCGCACCGCGCGCGACGGCCTCGTCGACCTTCGCGAGGATCGCATCGATCCCGTGGTCGTAGGCGTCCGCCTCCCAGCGCTGGCGCTTGAACGCGCAGAACTGGCAGTTCACGAAGCAGATGTTCGTGAAGTTGATGTTCCGGTTGACGACGTAGGTGACGACGTCCCCGATGTCCTCGGCGCGCACCCGGTCGGCCGTCGCGATCAGTGCGCGGAGGTCGTCGTCCTCGGTACGGAGGAGGGTGCGGACGTCTTCTTCCTCGAGGTCGCGCCGCTCGAGCGAACGCTCCAGGATCGCGCGGATCTCCGGGCTCGCGGCGCCGAGGGCGCGCTCGACCGGCCCGCCGTCGGGAAGGACGGCGCGCGCTTCGTCGATGGACCTGCTCATGTTGCGATCTCCTGGATCGAAAAGCCGGCGCGGCCTTCTTCGGCCGGCCGGATCGCAGCCCACTCGGCGGCGACGCGCTCTTCGAGGGCGGGGTCGAGAAATCCCGCGCGGTCGATGTACTCCGGATAGATCGCCAGGCGCTCGCGCAGGGCGTAGCCCGCTTGCTCGCAGTCGCGTGCGAGAGCCCCGATGTGCGGCCAGGGCGCTTCCGGATTGACGTAGTCCGGCGTCAAGGGCGAAATCCCGCCGAAGTCGTTGATGCCGCTGTCGAGGAGGTACGCGACCGCCTCGGGCGACGATAGGTTCGGGGGCACCTGGAGGTTCATCGCGGGGCCGAGCAGGAGCCGCGCGACGGCTACGGTGCGCGCGAGGTCGACCGCATCCGGCTCCTCGCACGTCGCCATCGGGATCTCGGGCTTCGCGCGGAAGTTCTGGACGATCACCTCCTGGATGTGACCGTGCCGGCGCTGCACCTCGCCGATCGCGAGGAGCGTGTCGACGCGCTCCTCCGCGGTCTCGCCGATGCCGATCAGAAGTCCCGTCGTGAACGGAATGCGCTGCCGGCCGGCGTCCTCGAGGACCTGCAGCCGGAGAGCCGGCTCCTTGTCGGGCGCGTAGTAGTGCGCCTGGCCCCTGCCGCGGAGCCGCTCGCTCGTCGTCTCGAGCATCAGCCCGAGGCTCACGTTGACGGGACGAAGCAGTGCCAGGTCCTCCGCGCTCATCAAGCCGGGATTCGAGTGCGGCAGCAAACCCTGCTCGAGCGCGAGCCGCGACGCCTCGGCGACGTACGCGATCGTGGAAGCGTGTCCCTGCGAGGCGAGCCAGCTCCGGTACCCGGGAGCCACCGCTTCCGGCTTGTCGCCGAGGCAGAGGAGCGCCTCCCGGCAGCCGAGACGGCGCGCACGCTCGGACCACGCCCGGATCTCGTCCGGCGTCATCGTCCAGGCGCCGTCCTCTCCCTCGTCGCGACGGAACGTGCAGTACGCACACCGGTCGCGACAGAGGTTCGTCACCGGCAGGAACGCCTTCCGCGAGTACGTGACGATGCGGCCCTTCGCGTCGTCACGGAGCCGGCGCGCGCGCTCGCGGAGCGCGGCGAGAGCCGGGCCTTCGGCCGAGAGCGCGGCGACGGCTTCGGCGCGATCGAGAGGCCGCCAGCTCTGCGCCCTCTCGACGGCGGAGCTCTCCACGTGGGGACCGGCGATGTCCATGGGCCAACTCGCCGTGCGCGCTTCAGGGAGCCCGTCGGCGCTTCCTTCCGGGGATAGACGAGGGGCCCCGGAGGGTCAAGGCGAGGTGATCACCGTCGGTGCGCCGCGCGGCGCCGGTTGCGTGGCGACGCGGCGCACGATGCGGAGCGGTGGAAAGAGCTCGTCCTCGAAGAGCGTCTCGAGTCTCTCCGCCGTCGCGGCGTCGAGCCCGAGGCCCGTCAACGTGGACTCGAGGCGCGTTCGTGCGGTCAACGTCAGCCGCGCGAACGTGGTGCTTCCGGTGCGCACGTCGTCCTCGAGGAGGACGACGTCGCTCGGGTGTGCTCCGCGAACGAAGCGCTCGATCCGCGCGGCCCAGCCCTCGAGAGCGCGTCGCGCGATGTGCAACGGATGGAGCGAGCGTTCGACCACGCGCCAGAAGAGGTCCCCGTCGAGCTCGACGCTCGTCGGCTCCTCCCCGGTGCCGAGCTCCAGCTCCCAGACGAGCGGCTCCTCGACCCGGCTCCGGCGTCCGACCGCGACGGCGGCGACGTCGTCGCTGCGGACCTGCAGACGCCGCGTCGCGAGCGGATCGTGCCAGGTGGTCGACGCGGTGCCCTCCCCGGTCGGCACGAACGTCCGGACGCGGCAGTCGCGATGCGCCGCGCGGAAGGACGCGGCCGTGGTGCCTTCTTCCGAAGCGAGGAACGGAGCGACGCGACGGGTCTCGCTGCAGTCCTCGCAATGGACGAAGTGCACGCTTCGGCTCCGCGGCTCAGGGCTCGGCGGGCGCATCCGCCGCTCCCGACGTCTGGGCCTCGGCGGGGGCGCTCTCGGCGCGGCTCGGGACGAGGATGTGGACGCGGAGGACGGCCTGTCCATCCGTCTCGGTGACGATGCGGGCGTCGAGGCTCGCCGCGGCCCGCTCGATCACCTCCTGCGCGAGCGGATCGCCGAGCTCGAGGTTCTCGAGCGAGACGTGTGCGGCCGAATCGCGCAGGGGCGAGCGCCCCGGATCGACGAAGATCGAGAGCCCGTCGATGGTCCGCTCCGCGAGCACGCGGATCGAGCCGCCGGAGGGCTGATCCGAGGCCGCGTAGGTCAGCGCGCTGACGAGGCGCGCGAGCGTCTCCGGATGGGTGTGGCCGATCAGCGAGGTGTCGCACTGGATGTCGACGGTGACACCGTTTCGATCCGCGTCGAGACAGATCGGCTGCAGGACGCGCTCGAGCCATGGGCGCACGACGAACTCGCGGGGCGTCGCCGGCGCGTCGCCCGAGTCCATCTCCGCGAGAAAGAAGAGTCCTTCGAGGTAGGACAGGAGCCGCTCGGAGTTGAGTCGGATACGCGCCACGGCGCGCCGCTGATCCTGACTCAGGACGGCGTCGGCCTCCTCGTGGAGGATCTCGCTGTAACCGACGATCGCGTGCAGCGGCGTGCGGAACTCGTGCGAGAGGTTCCCGAGGAGATGCTCGCGCATCTCCGTCGCGCGGCGCCGGGCCGATTGCACGGCGAGCGCCGAGCGCACCGCCGTGCGCACGTCCTCCGATCGGTAGGGCTTCGCAATGTAGTCTCGCGCACCGAGACGGAGGCACTCGACGGCAGTGTCGAGCGCGCCCTGGCCCGTGATCACGATCGCCTCGACATCGATCTGGGACTCGCGGATGAGGCGGAGCGTGTCGGTCCCCGACAGGTCGTGCGGCATCGTCAGGTCGAGCAGCACGACGTCGTAGTGCTCGCGCCCGAGCAGCTCGAGCGCGTGCGTGCCGCGCTCCGTCGCGGTCACCTCGTAGTGGGAGTTGAGGATGATCTTGAGGGACTCGCGCGGCCCCTCTTCGTCGTCCACGACCAGGATCCGTTCGCGCATGGCTCGCGTGACCCACAGCAGGGACTGTGCCATCCCAGTGCGGCGGCGGGCGCCGCATCGGGCGCTGCGCGGATCGCAAGGATCGGCCCGGCGGACGCGGAAAACTGCGCTTTTCGAGGCCGGCCGCGGCAAGACCGTGGCGCGGCGTGAAGGCCCGACCGCACATTTTTGTGCGGGCCAGACGAACTTTGAACGGCTCTAGCGGTCGCGGATGCCGAGCTTGTCCATGCGGTACTTGAGGACCCGCCGCGTCGTCCCGAGCCGCTCTGCGGCCCGCGTCTGGTTGAAGTCGAGCTGCTCGAGAGCCTCCTCGATGATGTCGCGCTCGAAGTCGTCGACCGCCGTCGCGAGCGTCTTCTGACCGAGCAGGACCTCGGCTCGGGCGTCTCGTCCTGCGGGAGGCGGCGCTTGGCGCATGCCGGAGGGCAGCTCCTCGGAACGGACCGCTCCGGGCACGGCGAGAACGAGGAGGCGCTCGACGAGGTTCTCGAGCTCGCGGACGTTTCCGGGCCAGCGGTACCGCAGCAGGAGATCGATCGTCTCCGGCGAGAACGCGCGCTCCTCGATGCCGAGCTCGGCCGCCTTCTGACGGGCGAAGTGCTTGATGAGGAGCGGCAGGTCCTCGCGCCGCTCGCGGAGCGGCGGGAGGTGCACGGAGACGACGTTCAGCCGGTAGTACAGGTCCGCGCGGAAGGTTCCGTCGCGGCTGCCTTCCTCGAGGTTCCGGTTCGAGGCCGCGACGATGCGTACGTCGACCGAGACCGGCCGCGTGCCGCCGACGCGGATGAACTCTCCGAGCTCGAGGACGCGCAGCAGCTTCGCCTGCACGCTCGGGTGCAGCTCCCCGACCTCGTCGAGGAAGATCGTGCTGCCGTTCGCGAGCTCGAACTGGCCGAGCTTCCGCGCGTCCGCGCCGGTGAACGATCCCCTTTCGTGCCCGAAGAGCTCGCTCTCGATCAGCGACTCCGGGATCGCCGCGCAATTGATCGCGGTCATCGGCCGGCCGGCGCGCGGGCTCTGGTAGTGCAGGGCGCGCGCGATCAGCTCCTTCCCGGTGCCGCTCTCGCCCGTGATCAGGACCGTCGTCCGGAGCGGCGCGACGAGAGAGAGCGTGCGGAAGATGTCCTGCATCGCCGGCGCGTGCCCGACGATGTTGCCGAACTGGTAGCGGCGTCCGACCGCGGCGCGGAGCTCGTCGACCTCGCGCTGTAGCGCCGACGTCCGCGCGGCGTTCCCGAGGAGGATGCGGAGCTCGTCGAGGTCGAACGGCTTCTGGACGTAGTCGTACGCCCCGAGCTTGATCGCGGTCACGGCCGTCTTCACCGTGCGCGTCGCCGTGACCATGACGACGGGCGTGCTCGGGAGCTCGAGGCGGAGCCGCTCGAGCGTCGCGATCCCGTCCATCCCGGGCAGGACGATGTCGAGCAGCACCGCGTCGGGCCGGTCGGCGGCGGCGATGCGAACGGCATCCTCGCCCGTCTCCGCGAAGGAGAGGTCGAACTCGTCGCGCAGGATGATGCGCAACGACTCCCGGATGCCCGGCTCGTCGTCGACGACCAGGACGCGCGGCCGGCACTGCGGAGTCGCCCCGGTCGACGACTCGTCCACGGATTCCAGGCCCTGTGTGGACATCGGCGTGACTGCTTCCCCTTCCTCTCCTCGAGGTGGGCGGCCTCGCGACGTCACACGGGGGAGAAGGAGAGCTCGATCGCGACCTCGTTGTCCTCGTGCGACGCCCGCAGAGCGCCGCCCATCCGCTTCAGCGCGCCTCTTACCAGCAACAGCGCGAGAGGAAAACTGCTGGAGGGATCACCGGTGACGCCGCGCAGGTGGGTCGCGGTCCCCGACTCCCGGAAGACGAGGGCGAGGCTCCAGAGGCGCGGCCGCCGCACGGCGAGGACGCTTCCCGGCTCGATGCACTCGGCGACGTGGCGGACGAGGCAGTCCATCGCGAACTCGAGACTTCGCGGGTCCGCCTGGACGCGGATCCCGGGGACGGGCAGGTCCTCGACGCGGACGGTCTTCGCGGCGAAGTCCGTCGCGTTCTCCCGCACGGCGGCGGCGAGGGCGGCCATGACGTCGACCGGCTCGAGTGGGTCGCCGCCGAGCCGCGAGAAGTCGAGGAGCCGATCGAGGTGTCCGTCGATCCGGTGGACGCTCTCGAGCGCGATCTCCTGGAACTGTTCGAGGTCGGGCGCGCTCATGCGCGTCGAGCCCTGCACGAACGTCTTCACCGTGACGAGCGGGTTCTTGAGCTGGTGCGCGAGCTCGACGGCGAGAGCCTCGAGCGCACCCGTGCCGTCCTCGTCGGAGGCGCTCGGCGCGACCGGTGATGGCGCGTGCGAGGGTGCAGGGGAGGGCTCTTCGACGACTTCGGCGGGCGCCTGCACGTGCACGCCTTCGGGCTCCCACACGAGGTCGGCGGCCTGGATCGTCCCGCTGCCGACCCGGAGGATCGTCCGGAGGAGAACGGCGTCGAGCTCCGCGACGTCGCCCGGCCATCCGTGCGCCGCCAGCGAGGCGGCGGCGCCGGCGGAGAGGTCCGGCGTGCCTTCGCCGAGCGCCTTCGCGAGGACCGAGAGCCGTGCCGCCGCGAGGTCCGCGACCTCGCCTGGCCTTCGCGCGAGCGACGGCGCGTGCACCGTGACGGTCGACAGCAGAGCGAGGAGATCGCCGCGCCACGTACGGCGCAAATCCGAGAGGGTCGCCTCGCTCGCACAGAGAAGCCGCGGCGACGCCTCGTCGAGGTAGGCCTCGAGCGCGCTCTGGCCGTGATCGTCGAGGTGCTCGATCCCGTCGAGCGCGAGCGTCAGCTCGCTCGCCGCGAGACCGCGCGGCAGCCCGAGCGCGAGACCCGCGCCGCGCCGTCGCAGGTCGACGCGCGCGAGGTGCTGCCGCTCGCTCGCCTGATGGACGCCCGCCGCGAGGCGCGCGAAGGCGGCGCCGCTGCATCCGAGGCAGAGAAGCGGCAGCGGCGTCCGCGCGACGCGCGCGAGGACTCGCGTCGTCTCGAGCGGAAGCGACCAGCCGTCGGGCTCGCCGATGGCTGAGCGACCTGCAGGTAGGAGGAGGTGATCCGTCGGCCGGGCCATCGGGGGGTCGCCGGGCGTGCCCAGTCATTCCTTTCTTGCCTGCGGCCGCAGAGAGCGCGCAAGTCCGAATGTCGTCAGCAGGAAGCCGGCGACGGTCATCAGACGTCCACCGCTCGCGACGACGTGGTAGAAATCCATTCGAACGCGCGCGATCTCGACTTCTTCTTCGCTCGGACGATCGCTCGTCTCGCCGTCGGGCGAAACGCCGCGCGCGGCGGCCTCCATGCGCTCCTGGTGCTCGGCCGTGCGGATGGTGCCCGTGATCCAGTTGCCGAGCCCGAGCGCGAGCAGGACCAGCCCCGTCATCAAGGGCGTGTTCTTGTACCACACCCGGGCTCGCACCCGGGGACGTGCGCCGCTCGTCGCCATGGCGAGCTCCCTGTCTCTCTCCGTAGCGCTTTGTTCCCGCGCGCGAAACGCATTGCTTCACGGTGCGCGCGCAGGCGCCGCGACGACGAGGTTTCGTGCTGGCGCCGTGGTTGCAGTCGAAGCGCTTCGAGGGGGTCGTCGGGGCGAGGCATGGTGCCCGCCTCGGTGGCCGGGGGACGTGGAGGGCCGGTCGCTCTGGCGGTCGGCCCTCCGCGTATCGTTGCCATCGTCCGCCGAAACTTTGTGTCCCGAGCCACCGACGAGCGGGCCCCGCCGTGGTAGTCGCGTGCGCGAACCGGGTGGATCGCGATGCGAGCAGGGGAGGCGGGGAGAGGCTCGGAGGGAGTCGAGACGGGTAGGCCGACGATCCTCCTCGTCGAGGACGACGCGACGTTTCTCGAGGCCGCCGTCTCCGCCCTGGGCGCGGAGCTCGGGGACATCGTCCTCGAGCTCGCTCCTTCCCTCGCGGAGGCGCTCGCGCGCCTCGAGGTCACTCCCGTCGATGCCGTGATCCTCGATCGGACGCTGCCCGACGGCGACGGGCTCGAGGTCGTGCGCGTGCTGCGCCGGCGAGGCCTCGAGGTTCCCTTCCTCCTTCTCAGCGGCGACGCGTCGGCTCGTGCGGCGGTCGAGGCGCTGCGCGCCGGGGCGCAGGAGTACCTCGTCAAGACGAGCGACGCGCTCGAGCGCGCGGCCGCGTGGCTCCGCTCCGTCGTCGAGATGGAGAGAGACGACGTGCGCACCGCGGCGGCGCCGCTCCTGATCGGGCGGAGCCCGGCGATGCGCGCGGTGCGCGATCAAGTGCGGCGCTTCGCGCAAAGCAGCGCTTGCGTCCGCATCGAAGGCGAGACGGGCGTCGGGAAGGAGCTCGTCGCGCGCTCGATCCATCAGAGCAGCGCGCGTCGCGCCGCGGGCTTCGTCGCGATCAACTGCGGGGCGCTGCCCGAAGGTCTCGCGGAGTCGGAGCTCTTCGGACACGTGCGCGGCGCGTTCACGGGAGCGCAGGGAGATCGCATGGGGCTCGTCGAGCACGCGCGCGGCGGAACGCTGCTGCTCGACGAGGTCGAGGATCTCCCGCTGCCGATCCAGGGGAAGCTCCTGCGGTTCATCCAGGAGGGCGAGTATCGGCCCGTCGGGACCCCGCGCGTGCAGAAGGCGAGCGTCCGGATCCTCGCGGCGAGCAACCGGGACCTCGGAGCGATGGTCGAGGAGGGAGCGTTCCGTCGCGATCTCTTCTATCGGCTCGACGTTCTGCGGATTCGCGTGCCGCCGCTGCGCGAGCGTCTCGTCGATCTCCCGCTGCTCCTCCGGCACGCCGCGCGACGGCGTTCCGGTTCGGAGGCCGAGAACGACGTCGGCTTTGCTCCGCCGCTCCCCGAGGAGATCGAGGAGTTGCGCCGCCATCCGTGGCCCGGGAACGTACGCGAGCTCGAGAACGTCGTCGAGCGTGCGCGAGTGACCGCTCACGGGTCGGGCTGGCGAGTCGGCTGGGCGACGGCGATCGGCGAGCTCGCGAGCGTGAGTGGCGAGCGAAGCGGAGCGATCGAGGATCTCGCTCGCGGGTCCGACGCTTCCGTGCCGGCGAGCGAGCTCGCGCTCGAGCGGCGCGCCCTCGAAACGGTGCTCGCGCGCCATCGCTGGAGGCGGGACGCCGCGGCTACGGATCTCGGCATCTCGCGCGTCACCTTGTGGCGGCGGATGCGGCGTCTCGGTATGTGCGATTGACGCCTGATCGCGCCGGTCGCGCCGGTCGCGCGCACGGCGCGCGCTCGCTGCCTTGCAGCGGCTCGGACCGGCGGGTATCGCAGCGAGGTGACCGAGCTCGGCTGGTGCTCTCTCGGTCGCGTCGAGTACGGAGCGGCGCGGCGCCTGCAGACGGAGCTCGCCGCGCGAAGGGCGCAGGGCGAGATCGACGACATCCTGCTGCTGCTCGAGCACCCGCCGATCTTCACCATCGGGCGCCACGCGCCGTCGCCGGAGATCCCCGTGCGGACCGAGGTGCCGCTCGTGCGGACGGATCGCGGAGGCGACCTCACGTATCACGGCCCCGGTCAGCTCGTCGGCTACCCGGTGTGCGGGCTCCGCGGTCGGGGCGTGCGGCGCTTCGTCGACGCGGTCGAGCGCGCCCTCTGCGACGTCGCCTCCGCCCTCGGCGTCGAGGCGTTCTCGCGCGCCGGACTTCCGGGCGTCTGGATCGACCACGACGGCGACGTGCGGAAGCTCGCCTCGATCGGCCTCGCCGTGCGGCGCGGTGTCACCCTGCACGGCTTCGCTCTGAACGTGGACCGTCGCGCGGAAGCGGGCTTCGCCGGGGTTGCGCCGTGCGGGCTCGCGGACGTGCGCGCGACGAGCCTGCAGTCTGCCGGTGCCGAGGTGCCGTCGGAGGTCGGGGAGATCGGCCCGACCGTCGCGCGCGCCCTCGCGGCGCGTCTTCGCTCGCCGTGGCGCGCGGATCCGATCGACGCGACCCAGCTCCGCGGCGCGGAGCTCCGGTGAAGGACCTCGCGAGCACGCTCGAACGCTTCTCGGCTGGCGATCGCCGCGCCCTTGCGCGCCTGATCACGCTCGTCGAGAACCGCTCGTCCGCCGTGCCCGAGGTGATGCGCGCTCTCTACGCGCGAAAGGGCCGTGCGCGGATCGTTGGCTTGACGGGACCTCCGGGCGCCGGGAAGTCGACGCTCGGCGACCGCATCATCGCGTGCTTGCGCGAGCAGGGCCGGAAGGTCGGCGTCGTCGCGGTCGACCCGTCGAGCCCGTTCTCGGGCGGCGCTCTTCTCGGCGACCGCGTTCGCATGCAGGCGCATTTCCTCGACGAGGGCGTGTTCATCCGCAGCCTCTCGACACGCGGACGCCATGGCGGCCTCGCTCGTGCGACGCGCGAGGTCGTCCAGCTCCTCGACGCGTTCGGCTTCGACGACGTGCTCGTGGAGACGGTCGGCGTCGGGCAGACGGAGCTCGACGTCATGCGCCTCGCGCACACGACGCTCGTCGTGCTGGTGCCCGAGGCAGGCGACACGATCCAGGTGATGAAGGCGGGGTTGCTCGAAATCGCCGATGTCTTCATCGTGAACAAGGCCGATCGCGAGGGAGCCGGCCGTCTCAAGAACGAGCTCGAGGTGATGCTGGGTCTGCGCGGGGAATCCCGCTGGAGGGTACCGGTCCTGTTGACGGAGGCGACGGCGGGGAAGGGGATCGTGGAGGTCGTCGAGCAGATCGACGCGCACGCCGCGGCTCTTCACGCGGCCGGCGGCGACGACGGCAGCGAGACGCGCGTACGCGAGTGGGTCGAGATCCTGCGCGACGAGGTCGAGCAGCGGCTCTCCCTGGTGCTCGAGTCGGATGACTTCGCGGAGCTCGCGCGTGACCTTCGCGAGGACCACACGGATCCCTACAGCGCGGCGCTCGCCGTCTTGAAGGACCCCGAGCGTCTCGCCCGTGCGCTCGCCGGGAAGCGCGACCGGAGCGGCTCGTGAGCGGCGCGGACGGACGGCTCTTCTGCATCGGCGACGTGCACGGCTGTGTCGACGAGCTCGGGCGCCTGATCGACGACATCGCGCCCGAGGCGAACGATCGGATCGTGTTTCTCGGCGACTACGTGGACCGCGGCCCCGAAGTCGCCGCGACGATCGGCTTCCTGCTCGAGATCCGGCGGCACCTCCCGGAGACCGTCTTCCTCCGCGGCAACCACGAGGAGATGATGCTCGGCTTCCTCGGCGAGGGCGGCGAGCACGGCGACATCTTCGTGCGTGGCGGCGGCGCCGCGACGCTCGAGAGCTACGGCGTCGATCGTCACGATCGCGGCGCGGCGCGCACGCTGCGCGAGAAGATTCCCGCCGAGCACCTCGAGCTCCTGCGCGACCACCTGTCGCTGTGGCACTCGATCTCGCCCTGGGTGTTCGCGCACGCGGGCGTCCGTCCCGGGACGCCGATGCGCGAGCAGGAGCGGGAGGATCTCCTCTGGATCCGCGAGGATTTCCTGTCGCGCGAGCACGGCCTCGACACGACCGTCGTCTTCGGACACACGGCGCATCGTGACGTCGTCTTTTCGCCGTCGCGGCGAATCGCGATGGACACGGGCTGCGTCTACGGCGGGATGCTCTCCGCCCTCGATCTGTCGCAGGGCGTTCTCCACCAGATCCGCCGCGGAGCCGGAAAAGTCGGCCGCCGCGACGTCGCCGAAGCGCTCGACCGCGCGATCTGAGCGCGGGAGCGGGCCGGCTCCGTCCTTGAAGGCGGATGGTCCGCGTTGCTACGAACGCCAGGCGAAGCGCTGCGCGGCGACGTAGCTCAGTTGGTAGAGCAAGGGTCTCATAATCCCTGTGTCGGCAGTTCGATTCTGCCCGTCGCCATGTGCTCCCGCGGTGCCGCGTGGAGGAGGGTGCGCAACGGCGCCCCTGCACCCCTCCGGCCGGCGGCGCGAGCGTGGTGTGGTAGGGTTCCGAATCGTGGATCCCGTGTTCCAGCTCGAGCGTCGCGTCCGCCGCGAGATCGAGCGAGGGCGGCTCTTCGCACGAGGCGACCGCGTCGTCGTCGCGGTTTCGGGCGGTCCCGATTCGCTGACACTCCTCGCCATTCTGTCCTCGCTCGCTCGCGATCTCGATCTCGGGCTCGTCGTCGCGCATCTGAACCATCGGTTGCGGGGCGCTGCGGCGGATCGTGACGCGCTTCTGGTCGCGGCCCACGCGCGCGGTGCGGGGCTTCCGGTCGTGATCGGGACGTGCGACGAGCTGGCGCTAGCGACGAGCGGCTTCGAGGAGCGTGCGCGCCGCGAGCGGAGCGCCTTCCTCGCGCGCGTCGCACGGGAGCACGAGGCGCGTGCGATCGCTCTCGGACACACGCTCGACGATCAGGCGGAGACGGTCCTGATGCGGCTCGGCCGCGGCGCCGGCCCGGCTTCTCTCGGCGCGATGCGGGCTCGCCGCGAAGACGGCATCGTCCGTCCGCTGCTCCGGATCCGCCGCGCGGAGTGCGCCCGCTACCTCGAAGCGCGCGGTCTACGCGGCATCGTCGACGAGACGAACCTGGACGTACGCTTCACACGGAATCGGATCCGCCACCAAGTCCTTCCCGCGCTCGCCTCGGGCCTCGGTGTCGACGCGGCGGAGCGGCTCGCCGATCTCTCACGCCAGCTCCAGGTCGAGTCCGATCTCGCCGAAGCGGCGGTGGGTGTCCTTCTCGATCGCGAGCCGGGGCCCGATCTCGCGATCGGGACCGTATGTGGGGCCGGCGAGGCGGCGGGGCGGATCGTGCACGCATGGCTCGTCCGGCGGGGCCTCCGGCTCTCGCGGCGTCAGATCGAGGCGGTCGTGGACCTCGCCCGCCGAGGCGGACCCTCGGATGGGATCGACGCGGGAAGCGGCAACCGCGTTGCGCGTTGCTACGAGCGTCTCGTGGTCGTTCCCCTCCCGCGGGCGTCCCGCGATCTCCCCTTCGAGAGCCTCGAGTGGACGATCCCGGGTGCGATCGACCTGCCTTCGGGATGGCGCCTTTCCGCGGCACCGTGCCCCGAACGTACCGTCGCCGCGTGCCCACCGTCGGGCGCGGATGCCGGCTGCGGTCTCGAGCTGACGATCCCCGCGGCGGCCCTTCCGGACGCGCTGACCGTTCGCCGTCCCCGACCGGGCGACCGGATCCGGCTCCGCGCCGGGCGGAAGAAGCTGTCGGACCTGCTCGTCGATGCTCGTGTGCCCAGGAACGAGCGTTCCTCGCTTGCGGTGGTGAGCAAGGGTGCCGATATAGTCTGGGTGCCGGGGATCGCAGCGGGCTGGACGGGCTCGGCGGCGGGCGCGGCGAGCGCCCTCGTGCTGCTGCGGGCCGAGCCCGTCGATTGCCGCCCCGGCGGACGCGTGGTAAAAAACCAGGAATTCCGGGTGTCTTTTGCATAAATCGGGATTGAATCAGTTCTCGCGAAATCTTGCGTTGTGGCTCGTCCTGGGGCTGCTCTTCCTCCTTCTCTTCCAGATCTTCAGCAAGCAGCAGGTTCGGGATCCGGAGCGCAAGTATAGCGACTTCTCGGCGGCTCTCGACCGCGGCGAGATCGCCGAGGTCACGATCCAGGGGAAGAACATCCGCGGGCGCTTCCAGAACGGTGAGCGCTTCAGCACGTACGATCCCGGCGACACGGATCTCGTCGAGCGCCTGCGCAAGAACAGCGTGACGATCCAGGCGAAGCCCGAGGAGGGCGACCCCTGGTACGTGATCCTGCTCGTGCAGTGGTTCCCGATGCTGCTGCTGATCGGCGTGTGGATCTTCTTCATGCGCCAGATGCAGGTCGGCGGCGGGAAGGCGATGTCCTTCGGCAAGAGCCGCGCACGGCTTCTCAGCGAAGCGCAGGAGAAGCACACCTTCGCGGACGTCGCCGGCGTGCAGGAAGCGAAGGAAGAGCTCGAAGAGATCATCGCGTTCCTGAAGGACCCGAAGAAGTTCACGAAGCTCGGCGGGCGCATCCCGAAGGGCGTCCTGCTCGTCGGACCTCCGGGGACCGGCAAGACGCTCCTGGCGCGCGCGATCGCGGGCGAAGCGGGCGTGCCGTTCTTCTCGATCTCCGGCTCGGACTTCGTCGAGATGTTCGTCGGCGTCGGCGCCTCGCGCGTCCGCGACCTCTTCATCCAGGGCAAGAAGAACGCACCCTGTCTGATCTTCATCGACGAGATCGACGCGGTCGGACGCCATCGCGGTGCCGGCCTCGGCGGCGGCCACGACGAGCGCGAGCAGACGCTGAACCAGCTCCTCGTCGAGATGGACGGCTTCGAGTCGAACGAGGGCGTGATCCTGATCGCGGCGACGAACCGCCCCGACGTGCTCGATCCCGCGCTGCTTCGTCCCGGCCGCTTCGACCGTCGCGTGATCGTGCCTCGGCCCGACGTCAAGGGACGAGAGGGAATCCTGCGCGTGCACATGCGGCGTCTGCCGCTGAACGAGGACGTCAAGGTCGAGCTCCTCGCGCGCAGTACGCCGGGCTTCTCGGGAGCGGATCTCGAGAACCTCGTGAACGAGGCGGCCCTCCTCGCCGCAAGGCAGAACAAGGAGACCGTCTCGCACCCCGACTTCGAGCTCGCGAAGGACAAGGTGATGATGGGCTCGGAGCGGCGGTCGATGATCGTCAGCGACGAAGAGCGTCGCAACACCGCCTACCACGAGGCGGGCCACGCCCTCGTAGCGAAGCTCGTCCCGGGCGCGGATCCCGTCCACAAGGTCACCATCATCCCGCGCGGCATGGCGCTCGGGTTGACCCAGCAAGTGCCGGTCGACGACCGCTACACCGCCAGCAAGGACCGCCTCGAGAACGATCTCGCGATCTTCTTCGGCGGACGCGCGGCCGAGGAGCTCGTCCTCGGTCAGGTGACGACGGGCGCCGGCAACGACATCGAGCGCGCGACGGAGCTCGCGCGGAAGATGGTCTGCGAGTGGGGCATGAGCGACAAGCTCGGGCCGATCACCTTCGGACACAAGGACGAGAACATCTTCCTCGGTCGCGACTTCAACACCGCGCAGGTCTACTCGCAGAGCACGGCGAACGAGATCGACGGCGAAGTGCGCGGCTTGATCATGCGCGGCTACGAGCGGGCGAAATCACTTCTCGCCGCGAACCTGCGAGCGCTGCATGCGATCGCCAAGGCGCTCCTCGAGCGCGAGGTTCTCGACAGCTCGGAAATCGACGAGCTGGTCAAGACGTACGGCGGGGATGGCGGCGACGCGGTTCCGGCCACGGCCTGAGCCACAGCCACCGACCACGGAGCCCGCGTCGTCCGCGTCGCGAAGCGCGGAGCCGGCGGGGGCTCGCTCGTCTTTCCCTCTCCCATGGGGTTCCACGGGACGCCGTGTGGGCGTCATGGGCGTCGTCAACGCGACTCCCGATTCGTTCCACGCGGTGAGCCGGACGGAAGCCCGCGACGCGGCGGTCGCACGCGCCCTTCGTCTCGTGGACGAAGGCGCGGACGTGCTCGACCTCGGCGGCGAGTCGACGCGTCCGGGTGCGGCGCCGGTAGCGGCCGACGCGGAGAGCGCACGCGTCGTCCCCGTGCTCGACGGCCTCCGGGGTCGCGTAACGGTCCCGATCTCCATCGACACCTACAAGGCCTCCGTGGCCCGCGCGGCGGTCGCGGCGGGGGCTTCGATCGTCAACGACGTGAGCGGCGGCCTCCTCGATCCGGCGATGCCGGAGACCGTGGCGCAGCTCGGCGTCGTCGCGATCGTGGGACACCTCCGCGGCACGCCGGCGACGATGCGCGAGAGGGCGCGCTACGCGGACGTCGTGCGCGAGGTCGCAGGCGAGCTCGCGGAGCGGGTCGCCACGTTCCGCGCGGCCGGCGTCGCAGCGGAGAAGCTCTGGATCGACCCGGGGTTCGGCTTCGCGAAGAACCACGAGCACAACCTCGCGCTCCTCGACGGCCTCGGCGAGATCGCAGGGCTCGGCCAACCGGTCGTGGTCGGCCTCTCGCGCAAGCGATTCCTCGGCGACATCCTTCGCGGCCAGGGGCTCGGAGGGGAGGACACGGACGACCGCCTCGAAGCTTCGCTCGCGGCGGCGACGCTCGCGGCGGCGCGTGGCGCCATTCTCGTACGAACGCACGACGTCGCGCCGACGCGGCGGGCGATCGCGCTCGTCGACGCGCTCCGCGGATCTCGCGAGGGGATCTGATGGAGGCGATCTACCAGAACCTCCGCTTCGCGGATGCCGCGGACATCCTGATCATCACGATCCTGATCTACTGGCTGATCAACCTGATCCGCGGCACGCGCGCGGTGCAGATGCTGATGGGCCTGCTCGTCGTCGGCGGTCTGTTCGCGGCTTCGCAGTACTTCGAGCTGTACACGCTCGGGTGGATCCTGAGCAATTTCCTATCCTCTCTGCTCCTCGTGATCGTCGTGCTCTTCCAGAACGACATCCGCCGCGCCTTGACGCGCGTCGGGCGCGGCGGGTTCTTCGGCGGCGACCGAGCGCGGCGTGGCCAGATGATCGACGAGATCGCGCGCGCGGCGGTGCTTCTCGCGAACCGTCGCGTCGGCGCGCTGATCGCGCTCGAGCGCGAGGTGGGCTTGACGGAGTACCTCGAGGCGGGAACGCCGATCGACGCGGAGGTGAGCCGCGAGCTGCTGACGGCGATCTTCCTGCCGCAGTCGCCCATCCACGACGGCGCGGTCGTCGTGCGCCAGGGGCGGATCACGGCGGCGGGCTGCTTTCTGCCATTGACCAGCAGCCCGATCGTCAGCCGCTCGCTCGGGAGCCGCCACCGCGCGGCGATCGGGCTCACGGAGGAGACCGACGCCGCAGTGATCGTCGTGTCGGAGGAGGAAGGGCAGATCTCCCTCGTCCGCGAGGGCCGGATCGCGCGCGATCTCGACGCGAATGGCCTGCGCACGAGCCTCGCCGAGCTGGCGCTGCCGTGAGCGAGCGCCGCGAGCGCCGCGCCCGAAGGCTGGGAAGCGGCCTCTTCTGGGCGGATCTCGGGACGTGGCTCCTCGCGTTCACGCTCGCGGTCGGGCTCTGGTTCTTCGTCAATGCCGGAGCGCGAACGAGCGAGCGGACGCTGCGCGTCCGTCTCGATCTCGTCCATCTCCCGTCGGGAATGGTGATCACGAATCCGGTTCCCGACTACGTCGAGGTGCGCGCCAGCGGGTCCGGGTTGATGCTTTCCAGCATCGACGCGAAGGACGTCCGCGTCAGCCTCGACCTCGGAGGCGTCCGGCCGGGGCTCGTGAGCTACACGCTGAGCGCTCGCGACTTCGGCCTGCCGCGCAACGTCGAAGTGGATCGCGTCACGCCCTCGCGCGTCAGTCTGCAGGTCGACCGTCTGAAGCAGCGCAACGTACCGGTGCGCCTCGAGTATCAGGGCGTCCTCCCCAACGACCTGCGCATCGTCGAGGCGCAGGTCCTGCCCGCAGGGATCGCGGTGACGGGCCCGCGCACGCGCATCGAAGATCTGCTCTCGATCGAGACGGCTCCGGTCGATCGCGCCTCGCTGAGCCCCGGCGTGAACGAGCGAACGCTCGACGTCCTGAGCCCGGGCGGGCTGCTGCAGATCCCGCGGACCGCGGTCGCCGCGCAGATCGTCGTCGAGCGCGACCTCCGCGAGCGCGTCTTCGAAGACGTCCCGATCGAGCTGAAGGGCGAGCGTCCGCGCTGGCGTCTCGCGCTCGAGCGCCTCCGCCTCGTCGTGCGCGGCCCGGCGAGCGAGATGGCCCAGCTCGAGCTCGCGCCGGGCGCCGTCTACGTCGATCCGACGGGCCTCACGGGAGACGAGCCGCGCGAGGTTCGCCCGGAGGTGACCCTGCCGCCGGGCTTCGAAGTCGTTACTCTCGAGCCGGAGACGGTCGGGCTTTCGCCCGTCCCGCCCGCGACCGATGATACCGGCGTGCCGGAGCCGACCGCCGGAAGCAGGGGAGAGAAAGCGTGAGCAAGAGCAAGAAGCTGTTCGGGACGGACGGCGTACGGGGCGTCGCGAACACCGAGCCGATGACGTCGGAGACGGCGCTTCGTCTCGGGCGCGCGATGGCGCACGTCTTCCGCAGGAGCCCGCGCCGGCACAAGGTGCTGATCGGCAAGGATACGCGCGTCTCGGGCTACATGCTCGAGACGGCCATGTCCTCGGGTATCTGCTCCATGGGCGTGGACGTTCTTCTCGTCGGCCCGATGCCGACCCCTGGAATAGCTTTCTTGACGCGCAGCCTGCGTGCCGACGCCGGCGTCGTGATCTCCGCCTCGCACAATCCCTTCCAGGACAACGGCATCAAGCTCTTCGCGCAGAACGGCTTCAAGCTGCCCGACGCCGTCGAGGCCGAGATCGAGGACCTCGTGCTCGGCGAGTCGATCGATCACCTCCGGCCGACGGCGAGCGAGATCGGGAAGGCCTTCCGGATCGACGACGCCCTCGGGCGCTACAACGTGTTCGCGAAGAACACCTTCCCGCGCGACCGGACGCTCGACGGGCTGCGGATCGTGGTCGATGCGGCGAACGGTGCGGGCTACAAGGTCGCGCCCGACGTGCTCGAGGAGCTCGGCGCGGACGTCACCACGATCGGCGTCGATCCCGACGGGGAGAACATCAACGCGGGATGCGGTGCGATGCATCCGGAAGGCCTGCAGGAGCGCGTTCGCGCGCTCGGTGCGGACGTCGGTCTCGCTCTCGACGGCGACGCCGACCGATGCCTCCTCGTCGACGAGAAGGGGAACATGGTCGACGGCGACCAGGTCCTCGCGATCGCGGCGCGCGAGATGGCGCGGACGGGAGCGCTTCGCCAGAGCGCGGTCGTCGCTACCGTCATGTCCAACCTGGGCCTCGAGGTCGCGCTACGCGATCTCGGGCTCGAGCTCCTGCGGACGCCGGTCGGCGACCGCTACGTCGTCGAGGAGATGCTGCGTCGGGAGGTCAATCTCGGCGGCGAGCAGTCGGGTCACGTGATCTTCCTCGATCACAACACGACGGGCGACGGGCTGATCACTGCCCTCGCGATCCTCGCGATCGTCGTCGAGGCGGGGAGGCCTCTCTCGGAGCTCGCGACGGTCATGACACGATTCCCGCAGACGCTCGTCAACGTGCGCGTCCGCGAGCGACGCGACGTCACGGCCGACAAGCGCGTCGCCGGAGCGATCCGCGAGGTCGAGGCCGGACTCGGCGATCGCGGCCGCGTTCTCGTGCGCGCTTCGGGAACCGAGCCGCTGATCCGGGTGATGGTCGAGGGCGAGCGGGAGGACGACGTGAAGAAGTACGCCGAGGGCATCGCCGCGGCGATCCGCGAGAGCGAGCCGGCCTGAGCGGCTCGCGACGGAGGCTCGCCATGCGGCTCGTGACCTCCGAGCAGATGCGGCAGCTCGACGCTCGCACGATCGCGCTCGGGACGCCGGGGCTCGAGCTCATGGAGCGAGCCGGCATGGGCGTGGTCGAGCGCATCCTCGCGCGCCAAGCGGCCGCCGTCCGTCGCGGCGTGCTCGTGGTCGCCGGCGCCGGGAACAACGGCGGCGACGGCTTCGTGATCGCACGCGGGCTCGCGCAGCACGGCTACCGCGTCGCCGTGGCCCTGCTCGCCGATCCCGAGAAGATTGGTGGCGACGCGCAGACGAACCTCGAGCGCTGGCGTCGTCGGCGCGGAAAGCTCCTCACGCTCGCGGATCGGCCCGAGGATCTCGGCGCTGCGATCGACGGCGCGGGCGTCGTCGTCGACTGTCTCCTCGGGACCGGTCTCCGTCGCGAGGTCCGCGGGCCTCTTGGCGTCGCGATCGAGGCGATCAATCGAGGGCGCGATGTGGCGGACTTTGGACGACGAGCGGTGGTCGTCGCCGTCGACCTTCCCTCCGGGCTCGACGGGGATCGCGGCGAGCCGCTCGGCTGCGCGGTGCGTGCCGATCTCACGGTCACGCTCGGAGCCGTCAAGCTCGGGCTCGTTCTGCCGGCAGCGCGCGCGTGGGTCGGTGATCTCGAGCTCGTCGACATCGGCATCGGCGAGCAGGCCTTCGCAGAGATCGAGCCGGTCGCCGAAGCGGGAGACGCCGATGCTTCGCGTGCGCTCCTCCCGAAGCGCGAAGCTACGAGCCACAAGGGGACGCACGGCCATCTGCTCGTCGTCGCAGGCTCGGTCGGGAAGAGCGGTGCCGCGATCCTCGCGGGACGCGCCGCTCTTCGGAGCGGAGCCGGTCTCGTCACGGTCGCCTGCCCGGAAGCCGTACGACCACTCGTCGCGGGCGCGCTCCCCGAGCTGATGACGGACGGCACCGGCACGTTCTCGAGCGCGGAGTGGCACGCGCGGCTCGAAGGAAGGAAGGCCGTCGTGGTCGGACCCGGTCTCGGGACGGAGCTCGCCGCGACGCGGCTCGTCCGCTGGCTCGTGCAGCGCTCGGAGCAGCCGCTCGTCGTCGATGCGGACGGGCTGAACGCGCTCGCCGGCTCGCTCGAGGTGCTCTCACGCGCACGCGGCGGCGTCGTCTTGACGCCGCATCCCGGTGAGATGGCGCGCCTCGTCGGAGCGACGGTCGGCGAAGTGCAGGGCGACCGCGTCGCGCAGGCGACGTCGCTCGCGAAGCGCTGCGGCGCGGTCGTCGTCCTGAAGGGAAGCGGAACGGTGATCGCGGCTCCGGACGGCCGTCTCCGCATCAATACGAGCGGCGGCCCGATTCTCGGTACGGGGGGCACGGGAGACGTCCTTTCGGGCCTCATCGGCGCTCTCCTCGCGCAAGGTCTCGCGCCCTTCGAGGCGGCTTGCCTCGGCGTCTACCTGCACGGTCTCGCCGGCGATCGGCTCGCGCGGCGCCTCGGCGACGCGGGCCTCCTCGCCTCGGAGCTCGCGGACGAGATCCCGCTCGCGCGTCGCGAGCTGCAGGAGGGCGAGCCGCGGCCGCTCGCGCGAGCCCCCGTCCGGCGTTTGCCCAAGAGGAGCCGCTGAGCGAATCGAACGGGGTTTCCACGCACGTGCGCGCGCGATGCAGCGGGAAGGGCAGGTTGTTAAGCTCGCGAGATCGTGACCCTGGAGACCCATTCGGAGGAGGCGACCGAGGACGCCGGCGAGCGCATCGGGCGCGCGCTGTCGCGCGGCGCCGTCGTGGGCCTGATCGGGCCGCTCGGGGCGGGCAAGACGGTGCTCGTCCGGGGCATCGCTCGCGCGTGCGGGGTCGACGAATCCGAGGTCGCGAGCCCGACGTTCCTGACCGCGGCCGAATACGGCGGACGCCTCCCGGTGGTGCACATCGACCTCTATCGCCACGCGGCCGTCCCCCCCGATCCCGAGTGGCTCGCGGAGCTGATCGATGGCGACGGTGTCGCCGTCATCGAATGGTTCGAGCAGCTTCCGGACGCCGATCGGCTCGACGCGCTCGTCGTCGAGATCGCGCCGGGAGCCGAGGACGATCATCGCACGCTCCGCGTCGCGGCGCGCGGCGCGCGCTCGGACGCGGCGCTCCGGGCGCTCGCGGGCGAGGGAAGCGGGGCCGCCGCGTGAGGCCGCTCGTCGTCCAGAAGTACGGCGGCACCTCCGTCGGCTCGATCGAGCGGATCCAGGAGGTCGCCCGCCGCGTCGCCCGGACGGCGAGCGAGGGCAATCGCGTGATCGCGGTCGTCTCGGCGATGTCCGGCGAGACCGACCGTCTCCTCGGGCTCGCTCGCGGGCTTTCGCCGCGGCCGACGGCGCGCGAATCGGACGTCGTCGTCGCGAGCGGCGAGCAGGTGAGCGCGGCCCTTCTCTCGATCGCTCTGCACGAGCGCGGCGTGAAGGCGTGCTCGTTCCTGGGACACCAGATCCGGATCCACACGGACGACGCGCACGGGCGCGCGCGCATCACCGCGATCGACGGCGACCGGCTCTGCGGCTTCCTCGACGGCGGGGACGGCGTCGCGGTCGTCGCGGGGTTCCAGGGCGTCAATCCGGCGGGAGACATCACGACGCTCGGTCGCGGCGGCTCGGACACGACCGCGGTCGCGGTCGCGGCGGCGACGTCCGCCGACGTCTGCGAGATCTACACGGACGTCGACGGCGTCTACACGACGGACCCGCGCATCTGTCCGAGCGCGCGCAAGCTCGAGCGCATCTCGTACGACGAGATGCTGGAGCTCGCGAGCCTCGGCGCGAAGGTCCTGCAGATCCGCTCGGTCGAGTTCGCGAAGCGCTACGGCGTTCGCGTGCACGTGCGGACGAGCTTTGCGGAGGACGAGGGAACCTGGGTGGTTCCCGAGGAGTCGACGATGGAAGACGTTCTGGTCTCGGGCGTGGCTTATGATCGCGACCAGGCGAAGATCACCTTGACGCGCGTGCCGGACCGTCCAGGCCTCGCGGCTCGCCTGTTCAGTCCGATCGCCCAGCAGGGAATCGTCGTCGACATGATCATCCAGAACGTCGGGCTCGACGGCTCGACGGACCTCACGTTCACGGTGCCGCGCGCGGACACCGACAAGGCTCTCGAGATCGCGAGCGAGGTGAGCCGCGAGGTCGGCGCGGGTGCGGCTCGCTCCGAGGGCGACATCACCAAGGTCTCCGTGGTCGGGCTCGGGATGCGCAACCATGCCGGCGTCGCCGCGCAGGTGTTCGAGACCCTCGGCCGCGAGGGCATCAACATCCAGATGATCTCGACCTCCGAGATCAAGGTCTCGGTGGTGATCGACGCGAAGTACACGGAGCTCGCGGTGCGCGTGCTGCACGACAAGCTCGTCGGCGACGGCGGGGCGACGACGTGAGACGCGTCGAGATCTACGACACCACGCTGCGCGACGGCTGCCAGGGCGAGGAGGTCGATCTCACCGTCGAGGCGAAGCTCGCGATCGCAGAGCGGCTCGACCAGTTCGGCGTCCGCTGGATCGAAGGCGGTTGGCCCGGCTCGAACCCGCGCGACGCGGCGTTCTTCGGGCCGGCGATGAAGCTCGGCTTGAAGAGCGCGCAGGTCGTCGCGTTCGGTTCGACGCGGCGGGCGAACGTCCGCGCCGAGGACGACGAGAACCTCGCGATGATCCTCCGCGCCGGGACGCCGGCCGCGTGCATCGTCGGAAAGACGTGGGATCTGCACGTCCGGACGGCTCTCCGGATCTCGCGCGAGGAGAACCTCGACCTGATCCGCGACTCGATCCGGTTCCTGCGAAAGAACCTCGACACGGTGATCTTCGACGCCGAGCACTTCTTCGACGGTTGGCGCGCCGATCCCGAGTTCAGCCTCGAATGCCTTCGCGCTGCCTCCGACGGCGGAGCGACGCTCCTCTGCCTCTGCGACACGCGAGGCGGGAGCTTGCCGGGAGACGTCGCGGCCGGCGTCGCGGCGGCCCGGTCGGCGGTTCCGACGCCGCTCGGGATCCACTGCCACAACGACGGCGAGATGGCGGTCGCGAACTCGATCGCCGCCGTCCAGGCGGGCTGCCTGCAGGTTCAGGGCACGATCAACGGCCTCGGCGAGCGTTGCGGAAACGCGAACCTCGTCTCGATCGTGCCGAACCTGCAGCTGAAGCTCGGCTACGAGTGCGTCTCGTCCGAGCAGCTCCGGAACCTCGCCGAGCTCGCGCACTTCGTCGACGAGCTCGCGAATCGCGAGCCGGCGAAGCAGCAGCCGTACGTCGGACAGAGCGCCTTCGCCCACAAGGCGGGGCTGCACGCTTCGGCAGTGCAGCGGCACTCCGAGACGTACGAGCACATCGATCCCGCGCTCGTCGGGAACCACCAGCGCGTTCTCGTCTCCGATCAGGCGGGTCGCTCGAACCTGCTCTACAAGGCGAAGGAGCTCGGCGTCGACCTCGCAGAGCTCGAGCCGAAGGTCGCGGAGGTCCTCGAGGAGCTGAAGCGCCTCGAGCATCGCGGCTTCCAGTTCGAGGGAGCGGACGCGTCCTTCGAGCTCCTCCTCCAGAAGGCGATCAAGGGCGAGAAGCTGAAGCACTTCGAGCTCGTCGGCTTCCGCGTCATCAACGAGAAGCGGAACGAGGAGGATCCCGGCGTCGCGGAGGCCACGATCATGGTGAAGGGGCCGGACGGCACGCCGGAGCACACGGCTTCGCTCGGCAACGGTCCCGTGAACGCGCTCGACAACGCGCTGCGGAAGGCGCTGGCGAAGTTCTACCCCGCGATCGAGAACGTCCGCCTCGTCGACTACAAGGTCCGCGTCCTGGACGACAAGCACGGAACCGAAGGCCTCGTCCGCGTGCTCGTCGAGTCGAGCGACCACGTCGACCACTGGACGACCGTCGGGGTCTCGCCGAACGTCCTCGAGGCGAGCTGGCAGGCCCTCGTGGACTCGATCGATTACAAGCTCTACAAGGACGAGAAGGCACGCCGGGGCCGGACGGCTCCGGTCGCTCCGCGGGCGAGCACGGGCTGAGGCTCGATGACCATCTGGTCCAGACTGAAGGAGGACGTGCTGGTCGCGCTCGAGCGCGATCCCGCGGCCCGTTCGGTCGTCGAGGTCCTGCTCTGCTACCCGGGCCTGCACGCGTTGCTCCTGCACCGCGTCGGGCATTCGCTGTGGCGGCGCGGGCTGCATCTGCCGGCGCGTCTGCTCTCGGCGTTCTCCCGTTTCTTCACGGGGATCGAGATCCACCCTGGCGCTTCGATCGGCCGCCGGTGCTTCATCGATCACGGGATGGGCGTCGTGATCGGCGAGACGACGGAGATCGGCAACGACGTGCTGATCTACCAGGGCGTCAGCTTCGGCGGGACGAGCCTCACCCGCGGGAAGCGTCACCCGACGATCGAAGACTACGTCGTCGTCGGCCTCGGCTCGACGGTGCTCGGACCCGTGACGGTCGGCCGCCACAGTCGCGTCGGAGCCGGCTCGGTCGTGGTTTCCTCGGTGCCGCCGCACTCGACGGTCGTCGGCGTACCGGGGCGTGTCGTGGGCGAGTCGGGACATCACTCGGCGAGCGGCGAGCCGCTCCTGAACCTCGAGCACGGCGAGCTGCCCGATCCGCTCGTGCGAGCGATTTCGGGCTTGACGGATCAGGTCGCGCGGCTCGAACGCGAGCTGAACGAGCTCCGCGGCGGCGCAGCGCGGCCCGGCGAAGCCGCGGCAGGTTCCTCGGAGCCGGCCGCTGCCGACACGGAGCCCACCGCGGCGGCCCTCCGGCTGGCGCGAGAGTAGGCGGATGTTCCTGGACCACAACGCCGGTGGACGCGTGCGCCCGGAAGTCGCCGAGCGGCTCTCGGAGCTCTTGCGCAGTCCCCTCGCGAATCCGTCGAGCCTGCATGCGGCAGGTCGGCGGACGAGGGCGCTCGTCGAGGAGGCGCGGGAGTCCGTGGCGGAGCTCGTCGGCGCGCACGCTTCCGAGGTCGTCTTCACGAGCGGGGGCACCGAGGCGAACAACCTCGCGATCCTGGGAGCGGCTGCCGAGGCCGCGCATCTCGTCTCGACGTCGATCGAGCACGCTTCGGTGCTGCGCGCGCTCGAGGGCGCGGAAGCCGCGGGGGCGACCGTGAGCATCCTCTCGCCCGGTTCGGACGGCGCCGTGGCGGCCGGCGAGATCGTCGCGGCGATCCGCGGGGAGACGGCGCTCGTCAGCATCGGCTGGGTGAACGGCGAGATCGGAGTGATCCAGCCGATTGGGGAGATCGTCCGCGGCGTGCGCGCCGCGAGTAATCGCGTCCGCGTGCATGCGGACGCGGTCCAGGCGATCGGGCTCCTCGACGTCGACGTCGCGGCGGCGGACCTGGATCTGGCGAGCCTCTCCGGCCACAAGATCGGAGCTCCCGCGGGCGTGGGCGCGCTCGTTCTCCGGCGCGGCACGACGCTCCGTCCGCTTCTGCACGGCGGGCCGCACGAGCGCGAGCGACGCTCGGGCACCGAGAACGTCCTCGGCATCGTCGGCTTTGGCCTCGCCGCGCGCCTTGCCCGGACCGAGCGCGCCGCGTTTCGCGAGCGCGCGGCCGCGATCAAGACGAAGATCGGAAAGGCGCTCGCGGCGAGCGCGAGGCCTGCGGTCCGGCTCGACCCGGCGGACGCCGTCCCGGGCACGCTCTCGGTCTCGTTCCCTGACCTGCGCGGCGACGCGCTCGCCGCGGCTCTCGATCTGCGCGGCGTCGCCGTTTCGACGGGCTCCGCCTGCGCTGCGGGAGCGCCGGAGCCGTCGCACGTGCTGCGCGCGCTCGGCTGCAGCGAAGAGGTCGCACGCGGCACGATCCGCCTTTCGTTCGGTCCCGAGCTCTCGCTCGAGGACGCGGAGCAGGCCGCGCGGATCATCGTCGAGGTCGTCGGTGCGGCGCGCGCACGCCGCCAGGGCGAGTCGGGAGCGGGTCGTGCGGCCTGAGGGGATCCGCGCGATCGTGCGCGACGTCACCGGTGCGGAGCCGCGCGATCTCGCCGGTGCGGGGCAGCTCGAGGAGGGAGCCCGCGTCGTCGCCGCCATGTCGGGCGGCGTCGACAGCGCCGTCGCGGCGGCGATCCTGCGCGGCGCCGGGCTCGACGTGGTCGGCGTATCGATGCGCCTCGGGAGCTCCTCGCGGCGCGCAGAGGGTCACGCGGGATGCTGCTCGCTCGACGACTTCGAGGACGCGCGCCGTACCGCGGTCCGTCTCGACGTGCCGCACTACGTCGTCGACCTGCGCGACCTGTTCCAGGAGAAGGTGATCGACGTCTTCGTGTCGACGTACCTCTCCGGCCGGACGCCGAACCCGTGCGTCCTCTGCAACCGCGACATCAAGTTCGACGCCCTGTGGGAGTGGGCCGAGACCGCGGAAGCCGTCGCGATCGGCACGGGTCACTACGCCCGGATTCGTACCTCCTCGGAAGGCTTCGCTCTCCACGCGGGCGCCGATCCGGCGAAGGACCAGAGCTACTTCCTCTTCACGCTGACGCAGAGCGAGCTCGCGCGAACACTCTTCCCGGTGGGCGGGCTGGCGAAGCCGCAGGTCCGCGCTCTCGCCGAGGCGCTCGAGCTGCCGGTAGCGCAGAAGCCGGAGAGCCAGGACATCTGCTTCGTCGCCGGGACGACGTACGCGGAGTTCGTGGAGAAGAACGCCCCCGCGGCGCGGCGGCGCCCCGGCGTCCTCCGCGCGACGGACGGACGCGATCTCGGACGCCACGAGGGCGTGCACCGCTTCACCGTCGGACAGCGGCGCGGTCTCGGCGGTGGCGCCGAGGAGCCGCGCTACGTGACGGCGATCGACGCGGAGAGTGCGACGGTGACGGTCGGCGGAAGGGGCGATCTCGACCGCTCCGCGTTTCTCGTGCAGGACGCACGGTGGACGAGCGCGCCGCGTCCGGGCCCCGCGCGCGTTCGCTTGCGGCACCGGCACGCGCCGGTCGGCTGCACGCTGCATCCCTCCGGGGCGACGACACGCGTGGAGCTCGACGCGCCGGCGGCCGGCGTGACGCCGGGGCAGGCTGCGGTCTGGTACGACGGCGACCGCGTGCTGGGGGGCGGATGGATCGCCGACCGCTGAGCGACGCGGATCGGACGGCTCTCGAGGAGCGTCTCGGCTATCGCTTTGCGCGCGAGGCGCTGCTCATCGCCGCGCTCACGCACTGCTCGTCGACGTCGCGCGTCGGCGCGCACAACGAGACGCTCGAGTTCCTCGGTGACGCGGTGGTCGGCCTCGTCGTGAGCGATCTCCTGCACGCCGCCTGGCCCGAAGCGGACGAGGGCAGCCTTTCGCGCCGGCGTGCGGCGCTCGTCAACGCGAAGTCGCTCGCGGAGCGCGCGCAGCGTCTCGAGCTCGGAGACCTCCTCGCGCTCGGTCGCGGCGAGGCGAAGACCGGGGGCCGCGAGAAGACCTCGATCCTCGCCGGCGCGTTCGAGGCGCTGGTCGGCGCGGTGTACCGCGACGGCGGCTACGCGCCCGCGCACGACGTCGTCACCCGGGCGTTCGCGGGCGAGATCGAGCAGAGCCTCGACGAGGCTTCGGACGCGGCGCTCGGCGACTACAAGACGCGGCTGCAGGAGCTCTGCCAGCGGGTCTTCCGCACGGTTCCCGCGTACACTCTCCTCCGGGCGACGGGTCCGGACCACGCGAAGGCCTTCGAGTGTCGCGTCGAGCTCGGCGATCGCGTGCTCGGCCACGGACGCGGCGGCAGCAAGAAGGACGCGGAGCAGGCGGCGGCGCGCGAGGGCCTTGCACTCCTCCAGGCGGAGCTCGAGGCGGCGGCACCGGTCGAGAGCGAGCGGCGGAACGCATGAGCGCCGAAGGATTCCGCGCCGGCTTCGTCGCCCTGATCGGCCTCCCGAACGTCGGAAAGTCGACGCTCCTGAATCGGATCCTCGGCCGGAAGCTCGCGATCGTCACGCCGAAGCCGCAGACGACGCGGACGCGCATCCTCGGGATCGAGACCCGCTCCGACGCGCAGTACCTCTTCGTCGACACGCCGGGCCTGCACCGGCCCCGGAACCTCCTCGGCGAGCGGATGGTCCAGGTCGCGCAGCAGAGCTCCGCCGACGCGGACGTCGTCGTCTGGGTGATCGACGCGGAGGCGGGCTTCGGCGAGGAGGGGGAAGCGCGCGCGAGCGAGCTGCACGCGGGCTCGAAGCCGCTCGTCGTCGTGCTCAACAAGATCGATCGCGTCAAGCGGCCGGAGCTGTTCGGGCTGGCCGAGCGGCTCGGCCGCCTCGCGCCCGGTCGGGACATCGTCCCGGTGAGCGCGCGGACCAGCGAGAACCTCGAGGAGCTCCTGAAGACGGTGCGGAGCCACCTGCCAGAGTCCCCGCCGCTCTATCCGAGCGACGCCCAGACGGATCTCCCGGAGCGCTTCTTCGCCGCGGAGATGATCCGGGAGCAGCTCCTCCTCGCGACCCACGAGGAGGTTCCGTATCAATGCGCGGTCCGCGTCGACGAGTTCGCGGAGCGCGAGGGCAAGGATCTCGTCGCGATCTCGGCGACGATCCTCGTCGGGCGGAAGTCTCACAAGGCGATCGTGATCGGCGAGCGCGGCTCGCGGTTGAAGTCGATCGGGCAGGCGGCGCGGCACGAGCTCGAGCGGTTTCTCGGGCTCCGCGTGTATCTCGAGCTCTTCGTCAAGGTGGACCCGGCGTGGTTCACGAGCGCCCGCTCCCTGACGGAGCTCGGGCTGTGAAGCGGGACGGACGGCTCGTCGTCGCGATCACCGGGCGACCGAACGCGGGGAAGTCGACGCTCTTCAACCGCCTGCTCGGGACGCGGAAGGCGCTCGTGCACGACTCGCCGGGCGTGACGCGCGACGAGAACCGTGCCCGCATCGAGCGCGGCGGCGTCGGGATCGAGCTCGTCGACACGGGCGGGATCGAGGAGCAGGCGGCGCGCGATCGCATCGGCGAGCGCGTCGATCGGCGGACTCTCACGGTCCTCGGCGGCGCGGACGTGATCGTGCACCTTCTCGACGGACAGGGCGGTGCGAATCCCGCGGATCAGGCGGTCGCGAAGCGTCTCCGCGCGCTCGGAAAGCCCGTCGTCTTCGCGGTGAACAAGATCGACCTCGCGAGCCACGAGTCGAGGCTCGCGGAGTTCGCAGCGCTGGGCGCGGACGATCTCGTCGGGGTCTCGGCGGCGCACGGCCGCGGCCTCGCGGATCTGTGGGATCGCGTGCTCGCGGTCGCTCCGGAGCGCGCGGCGTCGGATGCGAGCGGAAGCGAGAGCGAGAGCGACGGAGACGCGGCGGCGGAAGGCACCGAGCCCGCGGAGCCGACAGGCCCGCCGCGGATCGCTCTGGTCGGCCGCCCAAACGTGGGTAAATCGTCGCTCCTGAACCGGCTCGTCGGATACGAGAGGGCGATCGTCGATGCGACGCCGGGTACGACGCGCGACGCGCTCGACGTGACGGTGCAGCGCGGCGATCGCTCGTACGTGGTCGTCGACACCGCGGGGCTTCGCCGTCCGAGCCGCATCACGGAGGACCTCGAAGGCCACGCCGCGCGCTCGTCGCTGAACGCTCTCGCCCGCGCCGAGGTCGCCGTGCTCGTCCTCGATGCGACGCAGGGAGTGACGGACCAGGACCTCCGTCTCGCCGATCTCGCGTGGCGGCGCGGACGCGGCCTGATCGTCGCCGTGAACAAGATCGACCTCGCGCCGAAGCTCGCAGCGGAGCAGTGCGGCGACGAGATCGCGAGGCGCCTGCCGCAGTGGCCGCCGTTGCCGGTCGTGCGGGTGAGCGCGCTCGAGGCGACCGGGCTCCGGACGCTCTTCCGCTCGATCGACGTCGTCGTCGAGGGGCACCGCCGGAGGATCACGACGCACCGCCTGAACGAGGTCGTGCGTGCCGCCGCCGAGACCCAGCCGCCGCCGCAGGTCCGCCACCGGCCCGTGAAGATCCGCTTCGCGGCGCAGGTGAAGCGCGGGCCGCAGGAGATCGCACTCTTCGTCAGTCGCGAGGGCGCGCTGCCGGAGAGCTACCGCCGCTATCTCGTGCATGCGCTCCGCGAGGCGTTCGAGCTCGTCGGGGTGCCGCTGCGCTTGCACGTCCGGACGAGCACTCCGGGAGAGAAGAAGGCCGGAGCGCGATCGCAGCGCGCGCCACGGAGTGGCCGGAAGGGCTCCGGCGCGGTACACCCGGCGTCGTGAGCTCCCCGAACGATCGTCGTCCGTCCGGCCTGCTCGAGCGCGAGCAGAGCGTGCTCCTCGTCATCGACGTCCAGGAGAGGTACCTGCCGCACCTCGCCGAGGGCGCGCGCCTCGTCGAGGCGGTGCGGCGCCTGATCGCGGGGGCGAAGCTCGTCGGCGTGCCGATCCTCCTGACGGAGCAATACCCGCAGGGCCTCGGGCACACGGCGGACGTGGTTCGCGCCGAGCTCGGCGACGGCGTGACGGCGATCGAGAAGCGCTCGATGTCGTGTCTCGGCGAGCCCGCGTTCCGCCGTGCGCTCGACGCGAGCGGCCGGCGCCAGGTGGTCGTCGCGGGCATCGAGGCGCACGCCTGCGTCAACCAGACGGTGCACGAGCTCCTCGCGCACGGCGCCCTGGTGCACGTCGCAGTCGACGCGATCGACGCGCGTTTCGCGCGCGACCGCGAGGTCGCTCTCGCACGGGTCGAGCGCGCCGGCGCGATCGCGACGACGGTCGAATCCGTGCTCCTCGAGTGGGTGCGAACGGCGGACTCGCCGGAGTTCCAGTCGATCCGCGGGCTGATCCGCGATCCGCTGCCCGAGGGCTGAGAGCCCTCGGCCTGCTCCCGCTACCGCGGGGTCGCGTCCGGAAGACCGCCGTCGACGGGGATCGTCGCGCCGGTCGTCGGCGTCGCGCGCGTCAGGAAGAAAGCCACGGCTCGGCCGACGTGCGCGGCGGTGATCCGCGCCTGGAGCAGGTTCCGCTTCCGGTAGTAGTCCTCGAGGCCGGCCGCATCGAGGCCGCGGGCGCGCATGCGATCGGGGCCGACTTCCTCCCACAGGCCCGAGCGCCGCTCACCGTGGGAGAACACCGCGTCCGGCGCGACCATGTTCACGCGGATGTCGTGCTCCGCGAGCTCGAGGCTCGCGATGCGCGCCAGCTGATGGGCAGCGGCCTTCGTCGCGCTGTAGGCGCCGAACTTCGCTCCCGGCGCGAAGACGTTCTTCGTCGACACGAGTACGACGTCGCCGCCCGTGCCCTGTCTCTTCAGGTGACGCGCGGACTCGCGGAGGAGGAGCAGCGTGCCGTCGGTGTTGACGCGCTCGAGCAGGCGGAACCGGTCGACGTCCATCTCCTCGAGGGGCGAGACGTGTGCGAGCCCCGCGTTGATCACGACCGCGTCGACGCCGCCCCACGTCGCGGCGACGCGCGCGAACCCTTGCGCGACGGAGTCGGGATCGGTGACATCGAGCGGCACGCCGAGGACGCGATCGGGGTAGCGCTCGCCGAGACGCGCAGTGAGCTCGTCGAGCGGTGCGCCGCCGAGGTCCGTCAGCGCCATGTGCGCGCCCTGCGCGAGGAGAGCTTCCGCGATGCCCGAGCCGATCGCACCCGCGGCGCCCGTGATGAGCACGACTTGTCCCGCGAGGGGCGGGTCGATCGCGCTCGCGAGCTTCGCGTGCTGCATCGGGCGGTACTCCATGTCGAAGAGGTGATCCTCTCCGGGGGCGACATACGAAGCGCCCGTCGCCGCGATCTTCGCCTTTGCGGCGAGCGTCTGCGCGGTGATGTCGCGCGCGATGCACGCGGCCTCGGCGTCCTCGCCGGCGCAGATCGCGCCGAGGCCGGGCAGCAGGACGACGGCGGGAAGCGGCGCGAACGGCCGTACGCCCGCGGGAGTCCGCGCCGCGTGACGCGCGAGATAGGACTGATAGTCCTCCGCGTACCGCGCGAGCGCCTCGTCGATCTGCTTCGTGAGCTCGGCCTCGTCGTCCCAGCGCGGGGCTTCGACCCACGCGGGGAGGATCCGCGTCCGGATCAGATGGTCGGTCGTGAGCGGCGGAGAAAGGGCGAGCTCGCGCGCACCTGCGCTCTCGAGGACGTCGAGCACCTCGGCGTCGACGAGCGGGCGCAGGACGACGCGGCGGAACGGGCGGTCGGGATTCTCGGTGCGGCGCGCGAGCCGCCCGCGCACGAGCGGGGCGACCCAGGCGAGTCGCTGCTGCGCGACCTCGACGGAAGTCGAAGGAGACCTGGCCGCCCGTGCGAGCGGCCGCGCCTGCTTCGCCTGCCGCTCGAGGTACTCCTCCGCGCGCGAGACGAGCTCGATCATGCGGTCGTAGCTCTCGCGCGCCGTCTCTCCCCACGTGACGATCCCGTGATGCGTCCAGACCATCGCACGTCCGCGTGCTGCGGAGGCGGCGGCCTCGGCGACGCGCTTCGAGAGCTGGAACCCGGGGAAGACGTACGGCAGGACCACGACGTCCTCGCCGAGTGCCGCGCGTACGTGACGCTCGCCGTCGGGCTGGTTCGTCAGGGCGAGGACCGCGTCCGCGTGAGTGTGGTCGACGAAGCGCCCGGGCAGGAACGCGTGCACGGGCGTTTCGATCGAGGGCGTCGCGGCGCGGTGGTCGAAGAGGTGCGTGCGGAGCGCATTCACCATCCCCTCGTCGGGAAGGTCGTCGAGGCGGGCGAGGCTCCGGACGAACTCGAGGTCGACGGCGACGTGTCCGCCCGGCTCGATCGTCGCGAGGTCGTGGCCGGACGCCTTGATGAAGAGCGCGGGAGCCTCCTCGCTGAAGACGTTCCGCGCCGTCCCCTTGACGGAGGTGTTGCCGCCGCCGTGCAAGACGAGCGTCGGCTCCGTGCCGATGAGCCGGCTCGCATAGGTGCGGAGGGCGAGATCTTCGCCCCACGTCGCGCCGTATCGCGCGACGAAAGCGCGCGCGTCGTCGTCGGACCAGCGGTTCTGCATGGCTCGCCTACGCGCGCGGCGCTTTCGCCGGAAAGCGGGGCCTCAGCGGGCCGCCGCCTTGCGCTCGCCCTCGTGCTGCAGGGTCTGGAACAGGTCGTACGCGTCCTTCGGCTTCAGGTTCTCGTGCACGACGCCGCGAACGGCCTGGATCATCGCCGCCGGATGCGACGCCTGGAAGATGTTGCGTCCCATGTCGACGCCGGCCGCGCCCTGCTGGACCGCGTTGTGCGCCAGCTCGAGCGCCTCGCGCTCGGGGAGCTTCTTGCCGCCGGCGATGACGATCGGCACGGGGCAGCTCGAGGTCACCGTCTCGAAGTCCTCGTCGACGTAGTAGGTCTTCACGTAGGATGCGCCGAGCTCCGCGCAGATCCGCGACGCGAGGCGCATGTACTTCGCGTCGCGCACCATCTCGCGGCCGACCGCGGTCACGCCGAGCGTCGCGATGCCGTGGCGGTTCCCGAGGTCGACGAGCCGGGTCATGTTGTGGATCGAGCGCGTCTCGTGCTCGCCGCCGATGAACACCTGCACCGCCATTGCGGCCGCGTTCAGGCGGACGGCGTCGTCGATGCTGATCGCGATCTCCTCGGCGGAGAGCTCCTTCAGGATGCTCGGTCCGCCGCTCGCGCGAAGCACGATGCCGCCCCGGTAGGTCGGCGGGATCGAGGTGCGCAGGATCCCGCGCGTCAGCATGAGGGTGTCGGCGTACGCGGTCAGCGGGACGATGTTCAGGTCGACGCGCTCGAGCCCACTCGTCGGGCCCATGAAGTAGCCGTGGTCGAAGGCCAGCATGACGGTCCGGCCGGAGCGGCTGTCGAAGATCTGGGACAGGCGGTTCTTCATGCCCCAGTCGAGGTTGTTCGAGCCCTTCAGGAAGAACGACTCGCTCCGCATGGGGACATCGGAGTGGAAGTTCTTCGCTTCGGTGGAATCGGCTTCGGCCATCGTTCTAGCTCTCCATCGGTGTTGCGAGGGGAATTGGGATCGCGCGAAAACGCCAGTCTACCCAGGCGGGCCGCCCCAGTAAACGCGCGGATTCGGGCGTATGGCGCGAGCGCCCTAGCGATTGACGGGCGGCTCGGCGGAGACGCGGCGGACCGCGATGTCGAGGACCTTGCGGCGCGCGCCGAGCGGCGACTCGATCACGACCGCCGGGGGGTCGATTTCGACCACCGTGAACGGGCCGGGCTCCGCCATCAGCACGACGAGGTCGCCGAGGCGGATGTCTTCGTCCGAGCGCGCCGGGGGCTGCTTTTCGTCTGCCACGAGACGGGGAGATTAGGGTTTCTCCGCGGGCTTCGCAAAGAGGCCACACGCGCGCGACAAGGCGTGCCAGAGGTCGTCCGGGATCGCCGCCGTGAAGGAGCGGACGTTCTCCTCGAGCTCGGCCGGGGAGCGCGCGCCGGTGAGGACCGTCGTCACGGCCTCGTGCCGGAGCGGAAACTGGAGAGCCGCAGCGGGGAGCGACACGCCGAAGCTCGCGCACACGCGATCGAGCTCCCGGGCCCGCTCGATCTGCGGATCGGGCGCCGGCTCGTAGTCGAACGTCGCGCCCGGACGCGGATCCGCGAGGAGCCCGGAGTTGAAGACGCCCGCGGCGATCACCGCGACGCCGGCCTCGAGCGCCGCCGGAAGCAGATGCTCCTCCGCGGTTCGATCGAGGAGCGTATGCCGGCCGGCCACGAGGACGCAGTCGACGAGGCCGCGCTCGACGAAGCGCGCGAGCATCGCGGACTGGTTCATCCCGGCGCCGACCGCGCCGATGACGCCCTCGTCGCTCAAACGACGCAGAGCCCGAAAGGAGCCCGCGATCGCCTCGTCCTCGTGGTCGTCCGGGTCGTGCACGTGCGCGACGTCGATGCGGCCCTGGCCGAGCCGTTCGAGGCTCGCCTCGATCGAGCGCAGCGTGCCGTCGTAGCTGAAGTCGAACACCGGCCGACGCGGCGGGACATCGACGAACATCGCCCCTTCCTCGATGCCCGGGACGAGCAACCGCCCGACCTTCGTCGCAAGCACGTACTCGCCTCGTGGCCGCGCGCGCAGCGCGCGCCCGAGCCGCTCCTCGGAGAGCCCGAAGCCGTAGAGCGGCGCCGTGTCGAACCAGCGGAGGCCCGCTTCCCAGGCGGCGTCGATCGTCGCCGTCGCTTGCGCCTCGTCGACGGCGTGGAACAGGTTCCCGAGAGGGGCGCAGCCGAGCCCGAGGCGGGTGACCCGTACGCCGGTCCGTCCCAGAGCGACGAGCTCCCGCGCGTCAGGCACGGCGCCACTCGGACCCGTTCGGGAACGCGAGTGCTTCGAGGGACTCGGGGTGCATCTCGATCGAGTAGCCGGGGGCTTCCGGAACCACGTACCGCCCATCTCGCACGCGTGCGGGATGCACGAAGTGCTCGTGCAGATGATCGGCGAACTCCGTGCAGCGTCCGTCGAGCGAGCCGCTGACGGCGACGTAGTCGATCATCGAGATGTGCTGCACGTACTCGCAGAGACCGAGCCCGCCGGCGTGCGGGCACACCGGAACGTCGTAGCGAGCCGCCAGGAGCAGCACGGCGAGGACCTCGTTGAGACCGCCGAGCCGGCACGCGTCGACCTGGCAGTAATCGATCGCCTGCATCTGCAGGAGCTGCTTGAAGAGCACCTTGTTGGCGCAGTGCTCGCCGGTAGCGACGCCGATCGGTCCGACGGCGCGGCGAATCGCGGCGTGGCCCACGACGTCGTCGGGGCTCGTCGGCTCCTCGATCCAGCGGAGCCCGTACGGCTCGAGGTGCTTCATCCAGGCGATCGCTTGCGGGACGTCCCACACCTGATTGGCGTCGGCCATGAGATCGCAGCCGTCGCCGATCTCCTCGCGCATGACCGCGCAGCGACGCGCGTCCGAAGCCGGGTCGATGCCGACTTTGGTCTTGAAGCGCGTCCAGCCCGCGGCGCGCGCCTCGCGGCAGAGGCGTCGGACCTGCTCCTCGGGATAGCCGAGCCAACCGGCCGACGTGATGTACGCGGGATAGCCGTCGCGTCGCATCTCGGCCTCGCGCGCGCTCCTTCCCGGAGCCTTCGCGCGAAGCATCTCGATCGCCTCTTCGCGCGTCAGGGCGTCGGTGAGGTAGCGCCAGTCGACCGCGGCCGCGAGCTCTTCGGGCTCGAGGTCGCAGACGAGCTTCCACACGGGCTTGCCCGCGCTTTTCGCCCAGAGATCCCAGAGGGCGTTGACGATCGCCGCGGTCGCGAGGTGGATGACGCCCTTCTCCGGTCCGAGCCAGCGAAGCTGCGAATCGTTGGTGAGGCGGCGGTGGAAGGCGCCGAAGTCGGAGGTGATCTCGGCCACGTCGCGGCCGACGACGTGGAACGCGAGCGCCTCGACGGCTGCGCAGACGACCTCGGTGCCACGGCCGATCGTGAAGGTGATGCCGTGACCGGCGTGGGCGGCATCCGTTTCGAGGATCACGTAGGCTGCCGAGTAGTCGGGATCGCCGTGGACCGCGTCGGAGCCGTGCAGCCCGCGCGAGGTCGGCGCGCGGATGTCGAGGACGCGCAGATTCGCGATCCGCGTCATCGCGCGACTCCGCCCGGAACCTGAAAGCCGTGCGTACCACCGTCGATCTGCAGTGCGCTGCCGGTCACGTAGCCGGCGGCGGGAGAGGCGAGGTAGGCGATCGCGACGGCGATCTCCTCGGCGGTTCCGAGTCGTCCGATCGGCTGGCGCGCGACCAGCCGGGCGCGTGCGGCCGCGGGGTCGTCCGCCGCATCGAGGAGCCTGCCGACCCACGGCGTGTCCACGGTGCCCGGACAGACACAGTTGACGCGGATGCGATCCCCGGCGCAGTCCGCCGCCATCGCCAGCGTCAACGCGTAGACCGCGCCCTTGCTCGCGCCGTAGCAGGCGCGCCGCGGCAGCCCCGTCCACGAGACGATCGAGGCCGTGTTGACGACAGCGGGATGGGGCGACCGCCGCAGATGCGGGAGACACGCCTTGCTCATGCGCACCATGCCGAAGACGTTCACGTCGAAGACGCGCCGCCATTCGTCGATCTCGTTGTCCTCGACCGTCCCGTCCGCGCCGATGCCGGCGTTGTTGACGAGGACGTCGATGCCGTCCCATTCCCGGGCGGCTGCCGCGACCGCGGCCTCGACGCCGGCATCGTCGGTGACGTCGCAGACGATCGGGACGATGCCGGGCCGCGCCGTCGGCGGCTTCGGATCGAGTGCGGCGACGAGTGCGCCCTCGCGCACGAACGTCTCGGCCGTCGCGAGGCCGATCCCCGAGCCGGCGCCGGTGATCACGGCGCGGAGACCCTTCAGCTGCAGCATGCTCGCTTCCTCTTCTCCGTCACGCGGTTCGCTCGGCGTTCACCCGAGAACGTTTTCCGCGGCTGCCTGCATCTCCGCAAGGGCGGCGCCGGCGTCGATCGTGCCGCGCAGGGCGTGGTGCAGCGCTTGCCAACCCGCGTCTTCGATGGCGGGAAAGCGTGCGAGCGGCGGATAGGTGATCATTCCCTCGGCGATCGTCCGGCTCGTGATCGCTCGCCGCCGCGCGTCGATCTCGTCGAGCGGTTTCACGCCATCGTGGACGGCCACGTCGGCGCAGACGGCGCCGCTCTCGGCTTCGAGCGCATGGGCCTCCGAAGAGCAGAGGCGGCGCACGAGGCGAACCGCGCCGTCGAGGTCGCCGCAGGTCGACGGGATCGCCCACGAGTGACATCCGGCGTACGAGCGCAATCCGTTCGCGCCGGAGAGATACGGGTGCGGCTCGAGGTCGCGCCCGGCGGCGGAGGCACGGAGCTCCTGCGTCGCACCGGGCCAGGCGGCGGCGAGCGCCACGCGCCCGGAACCGAGAGCCGCGTCGACCTGGTCGTAGTGCCAGTCCGGGAGATCCGCCGGACTGCGATGGGCCACGGCGACGAGCGTCTCGACGGCGCGTCGTCCCTCCGGCGACGACAGCGTGGGCCGGAGGCGGTCGTCGAAGAGGCGCCCCCCGTGAGCGGCCACGACTTCGAAGAAGGTTCCGAAGAGCCCCGACTCCCGGCCGGGAAACGCAAAGGTCAGAGGGGAAGCGACGAGATCGTCCCACGTCGTCGGCACCGCGTTCCCGGCGAGCAGGGAGCGGTTCGCCCAGAGGACACGCACGTCGATGTTGCGCGGCACCGACAACAGCGAACCGTCGAAGCGACAGAGATCGACGGCGCGCGGGGCGAGGGGTCGGAGCGTCGCGTCGTCGACGAGGCCGTCGAGCGGCGTCAACCATTGGCTCTGCGAAGGAGCGTACTTCGAATGCGTCGACAGGACGTCGATCCGCTCCCCGCGGCGGAGCATCGACTCGACGGTGCGGTTCAGGGTCGGGTGATCGGCGTGGACGACCACCTCGACGTCGAGCCCGTCCAGGATGCGGTAGAGGCCGTCGTACATCGGGCCGCCGACGAGCGCGATGCGCAAGGTCACGGTCGTCCCACGGCATCGGCTGCGGCGAAGTGAGCCATCTGATCGGCGTGAGCCTTCTCGAACGAGGGGCGCTGCGGCGTCTCGTCCTTGTACGCGGCGAGCTTCTCCTTGGCGGACCTCGCGATCGCCGGCGTCGCGAGGAGAAGCAGCGCGGCCGCGGCGAGCAGGGACAGCCGCTCCATCCTCTGCCTCCTCATGGTTCGATCGAATAGCAGGAACGACGAATGGCAGGAACGACGGGACTTGACTGTCGCGCGTCCTCGCTCTCGGTGCGGCGAAAGGAGGGACGTCGCTCCCCGTCGGCATCGCCGCAGGCCTCACCGCAACGACGAGCGCGACGGTCCAACTGCGGGCCTCCAACGCCGAGTGCTTCTCGGCGACGCTGACGAGCATCGCCGTGCAGGAGTCGAGCTTCTTCGAGGCGAAGGAGGCGCGAGACGAATCAGCGGAGGGGGTGGGATTCGAACCCACGAGGGCTTTGAGACCCTGCCGGTTTTCAAGACCGGTGCCTTCAACCACTCGGCCACCCCTCCCGGAACCCGCTCGATTTCTGGGGTAGCGGCTCCTCGGAGGCGCGTCCAGCGCTCGGCCAGGGTTGCGATTCCGTGAAAATCCACCGGCGGGCGCGCCAGAGGGGCGGCGTCCCCTACACCAACGCCCGGGAATCGCGTAGGGGCAAAGGCCATGCACAACGCCAGATCCTCCGCTCCGGGGCTCCCCGGGCTCTCGCTTCTCGCTCTACTCCTCGCGCTCCCGACGAGCGCCGCCGCGCAGGACGAGGGCGCCCAGGTCGAGCAGATCGTCGTCACCGCGCAGAAGCGCGAGCAGCGCTGGCTCGACGTGCCGATCAACTTGACGGCGATGTCGGGCGACTTCCTCGACGACCTCGGCCTCTACGACTTCGAGCGGGTCGGAACGCTCGTACCCGGCGTCACGATCCAGGCGCAGAGCGCGAACAACCCCGGTTACAACGTCCGCGGCATCACGAGCGACGACGGCTCCTCGCAGTTCGAGGACCGCGTCTCGCTCTACGAGGACGGCGTCCCGATCAGCCGGAGCCGCGGCTCGTACATCGAGATCTTCGACGTCGAGCGCGTCGAGGTGCTGAAGGGGCCGCAGAGCACGCTCTTCGGACGCAGTGCGGAGATCGGCGCGATCAGCGTCATCTCGAACAAGCCGGACGACGAGCTCTCGGGAAGCGTCCGCCTCGGCGGCGGAAACCTCGGCTACTTCATCGCCGACGCGTACGTGAACGTGCCGGTGAGCGAGGGCATGCAGACGCGCTTCGCGATCATCCACCGCGACCGCGAGGGCTTCCAGGAGAACCTCGCGGGCGGGACGCTGAACGGCCTCAACGTCACCGCGATCCGCGGCAGCATGCGCTTCCTGCCGAGCGACGATGTCACGATCGACGTGATCCTCGGCTACCAGCACAACAACGCCCCGGGCACCGGCTTCAAGGCGATGAACCTCCCGACGATCGGCTCGACGACGTCGCCGTTCACGGCGGCCGATCTCGAGCGTGACGGACAGCTCGGTCTCAAGCGCAACGTCTACAGCGCGACCGGCTTGACGGAGTGGCAGCTGAACGACGACTGGAGTCTCTCCTTCAACACCTCGTGGCGGCAATTCGACACGGACGAGGCCTTCGACGCGGACGGCAGCGCTTCCCCGGCGCTTTTCTTCCACGAGATCGTCGAGAGCAAGCAGGCGAACCAGGAGATCCGGGCGAACTACGTCGCGCTCGAGGGCGACCTGACTGGGTTCATCGGCGTCGACTTCTTCTACGAGGACGGCTCGCAGGCCGTGCCGCTCGTGATCGACGACGCGACCGTGTTCCCGATCGGAACGGCGCCGCCGCAGGACGTGCCGGGGCTCCTCTACAACCCGGTCGACGGCTTCGTGCAGAACGGGAACGACACGCTCTTCGAGATGACGAACTTCGGGACGACGTACGAGCTCGATCTCTTCACCGACGCGACGTACCGCCTGATCGACGCGCTCGACTTCACGGCGGGCGTGCGCGGCATCTATCTCTGGAAGAACAGCGAGTTCATCTCGCCCGACGCGGTGAGCCAGCCGGGGACGGTCTGTCCCGGCCTCGGCGACCTGCCGTGCTCCGCGCTCTTCGATCTCGGAGGGCTCACGACGAACGGCGAGCTCCTCTCGAAGAGCGGCAACTTCGGCAAGGCGGTCGGTCGCGCCGTGTTCAGCTACGACTTCAACGACCGCTTCGACACCGATGCGACGGCCTTCGCCGGCTGGAACCGCGGCTGGCGCGCGCCGGTCGTGCAGGTCGAGGCGGACGGCAGCGAGATCGTGCCGGGGGAGACGGTCGACAGCTACGAGATCGGTGCGAAGGGCCTCTTCCTCGACGGCCGCCTGCAGCTCGAGGGCTCGTTCTACTACTACACCTACGAGAATTTCCAGTTGACGTTCTTCGACCGTTCCTCACTCGGCTTTTTGACGATCGACGGCGGGAACGCGACTGGCTACGGCACGGAGCTCGCGTCGAACTCGCAGATCACCGAGGACCTGAACTTCTTCGCCAACTTCGCGTGGACGCACGCGCGGTTCGACGACGACGTCTTCATCCCGGCGGGGACCGAGGGCCTGGTGAACCTGAAGGGCGCCCAGTTCCGCTTGACGCCGGAGTACAAGTTCAACGTCGGCGGGCAGTACTACCGGCCGGTGAACGACGACGTGAACGTCTACGCGACGACGTGGCTCACGTGGCAGTCGGAGATCTACTTCGAGACGAGCAACGACCCGCAGCTCACGCAGGGCTCGTACGGCCTCTGGAACACGCGCGTCGGCTTCAACGTCTGGAACGAGCAGCTCGAGGTCGCGATGTTCGGCTACAACCTGCTCGACAAGAACTACGTGATCGACGCGGGCAACACCGGCTACCAGTTCGGCATCCCGACGTTCGTCGCGGGAACGCCGCGGACCTGGGGCGGCGAGGTGACCTGGCGCTTCTGAGCGCGTCTCGCTCGCGGTTCCGCGGTGGAGGAGGGGTGGGTGCCGCCCCGGGGAGGAGGGGACCGGGGCGGCACCCGATTGTCGCGACGCACGCGACGGGGGACTCGCGTCCGTGCGGCGGGGATGACCTACTGCGGAGGGAGGTTCGGGACCGAGGTCACCAGCACGGCGCGTCGCGAGCCGCTGAAGAGGAAATCGCTGTCGAGAAACGAGTCGACCAGGGCGGTGTCGTGGTTGGAGGCCGGCCGGGCGCGCAGGCCGAGGAGCGCGCCGACACGAATGAACTCGGGGTCCTCGAGGCTCAGGAGGAAGGCGTCGGTGGAGTCGGGTTGGCTGCGCTCGTTCATGGGAGGCAGGTACATCAAGTCGCGTGCCAACCGAGCCGCTTCGGCGCCTCGCGGCGCCACTGGCAAGTCGCATGTCGCGTCGTGCGGCAGGCGACGCGGCGTAGGAGACCCCGGGCGCGAAACGGCGCGTCTTTCCGGGGCTTTTCGCGCGGCTCTCGAGCGCGTGCGGCGAAAGCGGTCGAGTCCGCGCGGATCGCGTGGCTTTGCCGCAGCGTGCATCGCTGCAGGCAAGCCATGCGGATCGCGCTGCGGAAGCTCTAGGTGAGAAAGACCGGAGAGAGAGGGATTCGAACCCTCGATACGGGGTTAGCCGTATACGCGCTTAGCAGGCGCGCGCCTTCGACCACTCGGCCATCTCTCCGCGCGGAGCTGCCACTTCATCGCTCCTGCATCACTGCATTACTGGAGAGAGGTCCGCGGTCGCAAGACTCCCGGTAGAACGCGTTGGCGTTGCGCGGGTCGTCGTGCCTCGCCGCGCATCGCCGTGCCTCGCGGGACCTCGCTGGACAGCCGACCCCCCGACGGGTAGGTACCCAGCCTGCGCACGCGCCCTTAGCTCAGCTGGATAGAGCGGCTGACTACGGATCAGCAGGTCGGGAGTTCGAATCTCTCAGGGCGCGCTAGCACTTCCGCGGGTTTTTCGGCGGTCAGTTCGGCAGCGCGGGCGCTTCGTCGGGGGACTGTGGCCCTTTTTGTGCCCCCTCTTTTCCTCCGAGGGTGCGCTCCAACTCGGCGATCGCGTCGAGCTTCGCCTGGTTCCGCACGTGGCTGTACCGTTGGAGCATCTGCTGCGAGACGTGGCCGGCGAGACTGCGGATCGTCTGCTCGCTCACGCGCGGGCTCTCGCAGAGCCGCGTCACGAAAGTGTGCCGGAGATCATGCCAGCGGAGCGTGAGACTCGCGAGGTCGGTGGCGCGACCCCACGCGCGCTTCCACTCCCCCATCGGCTCGCCGAGTTCGATCCCGTAGAGGTGCGGCTTCCGGCCGCCCGCGAGGGTGATCTTGTGCCGCGGGAAGACGTACGAGTCCGGCCGGGCTCCGGGGAAGCGAGCGAGCCAGAGGGTGAGCGCGCCGCAGGCGCGCTGGGTCAGAGGAACGACGCGGCCGGTGCCGGCGGCGGTCTTCGACTTCGGCACCACGAGGTGCCCGGAGATGATGACCCCTGCGTCCCACTCCAGGGTGAGGTCCCGCAGCCGTAGAGAGCGAATCTCCGACGCTCTGAGGCCGGTGTCGAGGCTGACTACGACAAGCGGCAGGAGGGCAGGGGAGCCGCTCTGACTGACCCCGTCGAGCAGTTTCGTTTCCTCCTCCCAGGTGATCGCCTGGCCCACGTCGTGGCGCTCGGCGAGGCGGTCGACCCCGTCCGAGATCGGCGCCCAGCACCGGAACCTGCGGAGAATCTGCTGGAGAACCCCGACCTCTTCCTCGGCCGAAGACCGGCTAGCCCTTAGCCTCGACGAGGCGGCTCGCCGCGTCGGGGTTTCCCGGGGCTTCCTGGAGCTCGAACGCCAGCGCGGCCACCTGCGCACGGTGAAGCGGGGACGTCGGCGCTTCGTGTTGGTCGAAGACCTGCACGTTTGGCTAAACCGTGGCGCCGAAGGCGACGTCCGGTGATCTGCGACGTTCTCGGTCGCTGCGAGGGTTGCGGCGAGCTTCGCCGCCGAGTCGATGTCCTGGAGCTTTCTGAAGCCGCCTTCTGGCTGATCGCCTGCCCCTGCGGCGAGCGGTGGGAGCTCGTCGTCGCGGATGCTGACGTCGCGCCAGACGAGGATGAACGTGACGAGGACGCCGGAGAGGCCGCATGAGCCCGCTCGACCGTGTCCTGGGCCGGCTTACCGGCGTGTCGCCCAATGGTCGCTCGGCCTGCTGCCCTACGCACGACGACCGCCACGCATCCCTCTCCATCGCTCAGGGCAACGACGGCCGAGTCCTCTTGAAGTGCCACGCCGGCTGTCCCGTCGAGACGCTGCTCGACGCGATGGGACTCGAGGTCCGGGATTTGTTCGTGCAGACGGACGGCGGCCGCCGGGTCGAGGCCACGTACGCGTACCTCGACGAGGAGTCGAAGCTGCTCTTCGAGGTCGTGCGGTACGCGCCGAAGGGGTTCACGCAGCGTCGCCCCGACGGGGCCGGCGGCTGGATCTACAACCTCCACGGGGTCCAGCGGGTTCTCTACCGCCTGCCGCAACTCCTTTCGGCACCAGGCAGAGCCGTGTTCGTGGTCGAGGGGGAGAAGGACGCCGACGCGCTCGCGGAGTTGGGCTTCGTCGCGACGACGAATCCCGGGGGAGCGGGCAAGTGGCGCGCGAAATACAGCGAGGCGCTTCGCGACTGGTCGGTCTACATTGTCCCCGATAACGACGAGGGGGGCGAACTTCACGCGCGTGACGTTGCGCGCGGGGTTCTTCCGGTTGCCCAGGAAGTCCGGATAGTGCGGCTCCCGGATCTTTCCGAGAAGGGCGACGTATCCGACTGGATCGCGGCGGGCGGCACGGCCGACGAACTCCGCCGCTTTGTTCGCGCGACCAAGCCGATCGCGTCCGCCGACGTCACCGAACGCCCCTCGCACGCCGAAAGCGACGGTCCCTTGGTGCTCCTCTCGGAGGTCACGCCGGAGGATGTCTCGTGGCTCTGGCCTGGCAAGATCCCCTTGGGGAAGCTGTCGATCCTCGAAGGAGACCCGGACACCGGAAAAACGACGGTCGCGCTCGACATTGCGGCCCGCCTCTCCTCGGGACGCTCGATGCCGTGCGAAGGCGTCGCTGCTCCGCCTGCGGGCGTCGTGATCATCACCGCGGAGGATGGACTCGCGGACACGATCCGACCTCGACTCGAAGCTGCTGGCGCAGATTTGCAGCGCATCGCTGCCTTTCGACTGGACTCGCTCCCAGACCTCACGGCGTCGGGGCTTGCGGCGATCGAGGCCGCGATCCGTCGGGTCGACGCCCGCCTCGTCATCGTGGACCCGCTCGTGGCCTTCCTACCGGATCAAGCCGACTCGAAGACGGACCACCGTATCCGGCGCGTCCTGACGCCTCTCGCCGGCTTGGCCGAGCGGACGGGCGTCGCTGTCCTCGCCCTCCGCCATCTGAACAAGTCGGACGGGAACAATCCCAAGTACCGCGGCGGAGGTTCCATCGGCTTCACGGCCGCCGCGCGATCCGTGATGCTCGCGGGCGTCGATCCCGGCGAGGAGGCGCGCCGCGTGCTCGCTCGCGTGAAGGGCAATCTTGCTCCCCCGTGGCCGTCGATCTCGTATGAGCTGGAAGCCGGCGACGGAGCCGTCCGTGTTGTCTGGGGCGCGCAAGTGGAGTGGAGTGCCGCCGACGTCTTGCGCAGTCCGACGCGCGACGCGGGAGACGGTCCCGCCGATCGGCACGCGGTCGACGACGCATCCGACTTCCTGACGGAGGTCCTCAACGCCGGATGGAGATCGTCGAAGCAGATCAAGAAGGAAGCCGGCCAAGCGGGGATTGCATGGCGCACGGTCGAGCGGGCGAAGACGAAGCTCGGCCAAGCCGTCAAGGCGAAGAGGTACGGGGGCGACTGGGGTTGGGAGCTGGTCCGCACAGATGAGGAACACCGCCATCATCCGCTCCCTGTGGCGGAGTGGCGGAGTGGCGGTCTTGGCGAAAAACCCACTCAGATCATCGACTCCGCCACTCCGCCACTCCGCCAAGGTGAAGGAGATTTGGCGGTGTTGGAGACGTGCGGGGACGGCGTCGAAGTATGAGTGCCCTCGCGGTCCTCGACGAACTCGCCTCGCTCGGAGCCGCCGTCTACCGACGTGGCGATCGAGTGCGGATCGAGCCGGGTAGTGTCGTCACCCCCGACCTCTTGGCCGAGGTTCGAGCCCACAAGGCCGAGCTTCTCGCGGTGCTACCCGAGGCGCCGGCACCACGATGGGAGAACCGATCGAAAGAGTCGGCGACTCTTGAAGCTGGGCCTCGCCGTCCCCTCCGAGTCGTCGTCGACGACGTCAAGCTGCGGAGGACGCCTTTCGACCTCACGATCGGCGTGCGCGTCATCGACGCGAAGGCATGCGTGCGCGCCGATCTGGCGCAGCTCGAAGCCACGGTCGTCGAGTATTCGAGGGTGTGGGCCGGACCCGACGAAGACCCACGTCTCGCTCGCGAGCTCGGGGAGCGAATCGAGGATCTGCTCGAGCGTCTCGAATCGTGCGGCGCCCGCGTACGCGTCGTGGCTCTGTCGTGAGGGAAGATGTCCGAACCGCGCCGCCAACGGGATGAGCGAGGCCGTTACGCGCCCGAGCAGCGGGCCGCGGAGAAGCGCGAGTTCGACGAGCTGCTCGGCACGTTCGTCGCCCTGTTCGACGAGTCCCTCCGTCTCCAGCGCGGCCGACGCCGGCCGGGACGCCCACGGGTGCCTCGGCTCACCGAGCCGACGATGATCGAGACCTTCCGCGGGCTCGGACTCCCCTTCGAGGCGGGCACCATGCGGAAAACTCTGGGGGTGAACGGAGACGGGGAACCTACAGCTAGCAGCCGAACCCGCGCTCGCCGGGGCGGCTACGCCGATCTCCACAGAGACGATCCCGTGGCCGCGGAGCTGAGAAACGCCTTACGGAAGCTGGGCCTTTGGCGGGGATCGAACCCGACGACGAAACCCGTCAGGGGTCCACGGAAGTGAACGGCCCGACGTGCCCGACGCACCGAGATCGCGAGCTTGTCTGTCCCGCCTGTCTCGCCAGGGAACGAGGCCGGAGAGGGGGCAGTTCCACCTCGAAGAAGAAGGCTGCCGCCTCCCGCCGGAACGGCAGGAAGTCGCAGAAGCGGCGGCGGAAGCGGTGCCGCGAAGCCGCGCTTCGCCGCGCCGAACGCCGTCGACGGGACCTCGAGGCGAAGGAAGCGGCGGCACGTGCCGCGGAGCGCGAGGCGGAACGAGTCCGTCGTCGGCGCGTAGTACAGGCCCGCGACCGGCTACTTGAGCGCAGACTTCGCGAACAGGGCTGCGAGCCGCGGAGAGCAAGCCCGATGACGACTCGCCCCGCCTTCAAGCTGGACCGTCGTCATCGGACTTAGTGGGGCAGCCTTCCACGACCTCGAGATCCAGTCTCAGGAGTCACGCGCCCGCCTAAGAACGAGCGCGCCGCGCTAGTCGCCGAAAGGGCGGAAGGACTCGACGACGAATGAGCACCGGTCCGTCATTCGAGCAGCTTCGCCTTCGCCTTCTTGAACTCCTCGTCCGTAAGCGCACCGGACCGGTGGAGTTCCGCCAGATCCCGCAGCTCTCTCACGGCTGATCCGGTCTGACGCACGGCCACCTCTGAGGGGCTCTTGGGGTCGATGGACGTCTCGGCGATCTCACCGGAGGCGGCCCCGAGAGCTTGGGCGTCTTCGGCGAGCCGCCTGATCTCGGCGCGATCGTACTCGTCCGAGCAGAGATACGAGTCACGCCAGAAGGATGGGATCCACGTCTCCTCCGTGGGGGCGGTCGGGTACTCGATGACGACGTCATCGGTCACGGCCTCGTTGATGATGATCGCTGGCAGGAGAAGGACCGAACCCGTAAGAGCCATCGTCTGATTCGCGGTGTGGGTGCCGAGGGGCTCGCCGCAATAGGGGTCCTCGTAATAGAGAGCCATGGCCTTACGGTGCTGCTCGTGGGCGCTCTCGGATTGCCCCTGACGAACCAGCGACGAGGCGCGAACCGCATGCAGCTCCCAAGAGTCTGGCCACTTCTTGAGACCTTGATCCAGCATGCGAAGTAGCTCGACTTCCGAGAGGTCGCCTCCCCGTACTGCGTACTCGCGCTCTACCATCCACTCTTCGTACGATTCCGGATCAGGTTCGTTGAGGGCAGTCTGAATTCTGGTCTGGGTCGAGGCGCAGCCAGCTCCCAAAACCAATGAGAGAAGAGCGCATGTGGGGGTTCGCATCGCTCACCCGTCGGTGACGGCGAACGGCGGGACGAACTGCGTTAGGTCGAGCGTCGCGTACCCCGAGACCATCGCCGTTGGCCCTCCGCCGTTCGGACCGCACGTGGCCCCGCCTGATTGGATCGTGAGGATCGACAGGATGGTGCGCGGAGCCGGTGGAGTCGTGGCGTAGTAGAGTTGTCCTGCTTCAGTCGGAACGTGACAGCCGGGGTTGACGGGATTGGAGAGTAGACCGGGGCCATGATCTCAGGCAACAGCGGGCTGCCGAGCAGCGCTTCGGTGTTCGGCCCGCAGTGCACGGGCAG